>CAZBTI010000133.1:0-9759 GCA_964494395.1 uncultured Acidimicrobiales bacterium
GCGCCAAGGCGCCCGACGCAATACGGTTACTCGACGGTAAGTAGCTACGTCCCTCCGCCGTGATTAGCGTGTTATCAGCGGAACGGGCAAACACGGTTTTCGTATTTGAGGTGTAGGGGAAAATGATCGTATTCACGTACCCAGGCCAGGGATCGCAACTCCCTGGTATGGGCACTCCATGGCAGGCGCATCCTTCTTGGGAGCTCGTGACCGAGGCGAGCGACGTAGCCGGGCGAGACATCGGCGAGCTGCTACTTCGCGCTGACGCCGACACGCTGAAGCTGACGAGAAACAGCCAGCTCACCACTTTTGTTCTATCGATGGTCGCGTTCGATGCGATCACCCGAGTGGGCATTGAAGCTGCTGGCCACGCTGGACACAGCTTGGGTGAGTACAGCGCGCTCACCGCTGCTGGCGTCCTCGACTTTGCCGATGCTGTTCAGCTCGTCAGCGAACGCGGTGATGCCATGCAGACAGCCGCTGACGAACAAGATGGCACGATGGCCGCTGTCCTTGGTCTCGATGATGACCAAGTCGACATCGCCTGCGCACGGGTGGCTGGCGACGTGTGGGTTGCGAACTACAACGCTCCGGGCCAAGTCGTCATTGCTGGGGCACCCGACGCTGTAGCCGAGGCGGGCGACGTAGCAAAGGAACTCGGCGCGAAGCGCCTACTCGCCCTTCCTGTGGGTGGTGCGTTTCATACCCCGTTTATGTCACCTGCTCGAGATCGGCTCCGCAAGGCCATCGATCAGACCGAATTCCGCGAGGCCGACACGTTCGTGGTCTCGAACGTCGACGCTGCCCAGCACAGCGAAGCGAAGGACTTCAACAGTCTGCTCAATGCACAGCTGTGCTCTCCGGTCCGGTGGCGTCACTCGCTCCACACCCTTGAAGATCAGGGAGCGACCACCTTCATCGAAGTCGGTCCAGGATCGGTGCTGACCGGCCTCGTCAAGCGAACGCTGAAGTCGGCAACACGCATCACGGTCAACACACCCGAAGATGTCGATTCCATGCTTGAGAGCATCAGCGCAACCACTGCCTCGGCACCGGCACCTGCTGTCGAGGGAGAGCACCTCTTTGCGACTGAACGTTTGGTTGTTTCCCCTGCAGCAGGCTTCTTCACTCCAGACGAGTCGATCGCCAAGGGTGCAATCATTGCTCGCGGTGCAGTCATTGGCATGGTGGGCGACGTCGAAGTCCGCTCCGCGTTTGCCGGCGAGGTGCAGGGTTTCCTTGCTCTCGATGGCGAGCGTGTTACCGCACGCCAACCAATTGCCTGGTTGCGTTCGTCATGAGTAACCAACCTACGGGCAGCCGGATCGTTGGCTGGGGCTCGAACCTCCCGACCAAAGTCATCACGAACAACGATCTCGCCGAGGGCGGCCTCGACACGAGCGACGAGTGGATCTACGAGCGGACCGGCATTCGTCAACGCCACGTCGGTGGTTCTACCGGAGAGATGTCTATCCACGCTGGCCAACAAGCACTCGATGCCGCCGGCGTCACGGGGGCCGACATCGACCTCGTGATCGTTGCGACCTCTACACCAGATCAGCTAATGCCTGGAACGTCAGCGACAGTGCACGCCGAGTTGGGTATCCGTGGTGGCGCCTGCGATATGCAAGCGGTTTGCTCCGGGTTCTCCTACGCACTCATTGCCGCCAACGGCCTCATCAGCACTGGCCTTGAACGTATCTTGGTGATCGGCGCTGACAGCCTGAGCCACTATGTCGATTGGGACGACCGAAGCTCGGCGATCCTCTTCGGCGATGGAGCGGGCGCAGCAGTACTCGAACGACACACCGAAAAGACGATCCTGAGCTTCGACGTCGGCGCTGATGGAACGAGCCGTCACATTGGCTTCACCGACCATGACGGCAAAATCACAATGGACGGGAAAGAGGTCTTCCGTACCGCGGTTCGAGCCGTCACCAAGTCGGCACAAAATGCCATTTCCTCGGCTGGCCTGACCATTGACGACATCGATTGGTTTGTGCCTCACCAGGCAAACGTTCGGATTATCGAAGCGATCGCAAGCCGAATCGGCCTGCCGATGGACAAGGCAATCGTGACCATCCAGAACACGGCGAACAACTCTGCGGCGACGATTCCGATCGCGCTCGACACTGCCGTGCGCGATGCCCGGATCAAGCGGGGCGACACGCTACTCCTCGGAGGCTTCGGCTTTGGTATGACGTGGGCATCGACGGTCATGAAGTGGGATCCGCGTGAGCAACTCTGAAGCAACATCCACAGAGTTGGGAGTGGCACTCGTAACCGGAGCGAACCGGGGTATCGGCTTGGCCACTGCCAAAGCGTTGCGAGACGCCGGGTTCACCGTCGCAGCCACTTATCGATCCACCCCTATCGACGAACCCGGCATCACTGCGGTCCGTTGCGATGTCACGAACACCGAGTCGGTCGACGCTGCGTTCTCCGAAGTCGAGGAGAAGTTGGGTCCGGTTCAGGTGCTCGTCTCGAATGCCGGAATCACCAAAGATGGCCTCACGATGCGAATGGGCGAAGACGACTTCACGTCCGTTCTCGATTCGAACCTGACCGGCGGTTTCCGAGTTGCCAAGCGTGCGGTAAAGGCCATGATGAAGTCTCGACAAGGTCGGATCATCTTCATCTCCTCCATCGTTGGAATCGGCGGTCAGGCGGGACAAGCGAACTACGCTGCCTCCAAGTCGGGTTTACACGGCCTCGCTCGATCTTTGGCGAAGGAGTTCTCGTCCCGCAACATCACCGTAAACGTTGTTGCGCCAGGCCCAATCGCCACCGACATGACTGCAGCCCTCACCGAAGCGCAACTGTCGGGGATGACCGACATGGTTCCCCTCGGACGTATGGGGGAACCCGAGGAAATCGCCGCAACCGTGGCCTTCCTCGCCTCCCCCGCCGCCGGTTACATCACCGGGACGATCATTCCTGTCGATGGCGGAATGGCCATGGGCGGCTAGTCCACTTTCGATAAGGCACTATCCGCCAATTCCGCGCTAGCCCGATCGTCGCATCGGGACCAAAACCACCCTAAGATCACCACACTTGCAATCAGGAGACATCCAATGAGTGATGACAATTTCGCCCGCTTTCAGAAAGTCGCCGTCGAGGTCCTTTCGGTAGAAGCCGACAAGGTAACCATGGAGGCATCGTTCGCCGATGACCTCGATGCTGACAGCCTCGACCTCATGGAGCTCGTTATGGGTCTCGAGGAAGAGTTCGACGTGAGCGTTGAAGAGGACGAAGTCGAAGGTATCCAGACCGTCAAGGGCGCCTATGACCTCGTGGTGAACAAGCTCTAATGCAGTTCCGTCGTGTAGCGGTCACCGGCGTGGGCGTTCTTGCGCACTGCGGGATTGGCAAAGAAGCGTTTTGGGATGGTCTTTTAGGTCCGGTTGAAGATGTCGAACGTCGCATACCCGACTTTGACTCGTCGCTCTACTTCGACAATCCGAAGGACGAACGACGCACCGACCGATTTGCCCAGTTTGCGTTCGCCGCTGCACAAGAAGCTCTGGATCAGGCCGGAGAGATCGACGCTGCACCAACCCGACGCGGGGTCTCTATCGGCACAGGTATTGGCGGCCTGATGACCGTCGAAGAGCAGATCATTCGACGTCACGAAAAGGGCGACCGTCGCGTCTCCCCATTTCTCGTTCCGATGATGATGGCCAATGCCGCTGCTGGTGGCTTGTCCATGCGTTACGGCTGGCAAGGCCCCGCCGAGAACACCGTCACTGCTTGTGCGGCAGGAACGCACTCGATCGGCAACGGCGCTCGCTGGATTGCGAACGACCGCTGCGACGCAGTTCTCGCTGGCGGTTCCGAAGCAGCATTCACGGCCACGGCGCTTGCAGGCTTCCGCAATATGACGGCTCTTTCTGGCAACAACCGCTCGATGCCGTTCGACAAGGACCGAAACGGCTTCGTCATGGCCGAAGGCGCGGCTGTGCTCGTGCTCGAAGAGTGGGAACGGGCCGAGGCCCGTGGCGCCACGATCATCGGTGAGATCATGGGCGCGGCATCTACCTCCGATGCTCACCACATCACCGCTCCTAGCCCAGGCGGTGCCGGGGCGGTCAACTCCATGGAGCTTGCGCTGGAAGATGCTGGCCTGTCGGCTGACGACATCGTGTACATCAATGCACATGGCACCTCGACCCCCCTCAACGATGCAGCTGAAGCAGAGGCCATAAACAAGGTTTTCGGTTCGGGTAGTCGCCCGATCGTCACCTCGACCAAGGGCGTGACCGGCCATGCACTCGGCGCCGCAGGAGCGATCGAAGCTGCAGCGGTGTTGTTGTCTATGGAAAAGGGCCTCATCCCTCCGACGGTCGGCCACGTCACCGACGATCCAACGATGCCCGAGATCGACCTCGTCGTCGGCGAGCCTCGTGAGTGGACTCCCGGCCCATCGATGTCGAATTCCTTTGGTTTCGGCGGTCACAACGGCTCGCTGATTATCAGCCCGCCGAGCTAGTTGGTTTGGAAAACAACTGGAAGACCCACGACACGACCGTTCCATATGAGAACGCGTGGATTCGGGTCGAACATAGCAATGTCACAACCCCCGGCGGTTCCGACGGAATTTACGGGGTAGTCCGGTTTGCTCACCAAGCCGTAGGCGTCATTCCAATCGACGATAAAGACCACACCTGGCTCGTCGGACAATACCGCTATGCGACCGGCGATTACAGCTGGGAAATGCCCGAGGGCGGAGCTGAGCCAGGAGAGTCCTTCGAGGAGACCGCTCGGCGAGAACTCCGCGAAGAGACCGGGTTCACCGCCGACACGTTCACTCCCCTCTTCTCGAGAGTTGCACTATCGAACGCGGTAACCGACGAATACGCGCACGCCTTCGTCGCTACCGGTCTCACGCCGGGTGAATCGGCGCCCGAGGACACCGAGGACCTTGCGACCAAACGGCTACCCGTCGACGACGCAATTCAGATGGTGCTCGATGGTGAGATCAACGATGCCTTCTCGGTCATGGCCTTCCTCCACCTGCGCGCCAGAAGAACGTAACGCCTACTCCTCGGCTGCTGCTGCCTGAAGGACTTCATCGGGCATGTCGAAGTTCGCGAAGACGTCTTGCACGTCGTCGTTGTCGTCGAGCGCATCGATGAGATTGAGAATCGCCTTCGCATCGGAGATGTCGGTGATTTCGACAGTCGAAGTGGGCAGCATTGTCAGGTCGGCGTTCTCAAACGCGATCTGGTTCTCTTCGAGCGCGTCGCGGAGCCCGTTGAGATCGCCTGGCTCACACGTGAGGCGCCACGTGTCTCCCTCGTCGGCGAGGTCTTCAGCGCCATGCTCCAACGCCACCATCATCAAGTCGTCTTCGTCGAGGCCACGGTCGAGCGTAATGATGCCTTTACGTTCGAACTGCCAAGCTACAGCTCCGGGCTCGGCCATGGAGCCACCGTTCTTCGAGAACGTCGAACGCATATCTGAGCCAGAGCGGTTGCGGTTGTCGGTGAGTACCTCAACGTAAAGAGCAACGCCGGCAGGTGCATACCCCTCATAGGCGATGGGTTCGTAGTTGACGCCTTCAAGTTCGCCCGTGCCGCGCTTTATGGCACGCTCGATGGTGTCGAGGGGAACAGAGCTATCGCGAGCCTTCTGGTACATCGTGCGCAGCGTGGCGTTCGCATCGAGGTCGCCTCCACCTTGGCGGGCGGCTACCTCGACCTGCTTGATCAGCTTTGCGAAGAGCTTCGCCCGCTTCTTGTCGGCGGCACCCTTCTTGTGTTTGATCGTTGCCCACTTGGAATGACCTGACATTGGGCAGCCTCCTTGTTCTGAGTGATGAAATCTTAGCCGCACCGACTGGATCTACATTCGTTAGCGGCACTTCGACTTTCACCGCTAATCGACGGCGGCGAGAAAGACCTCGTGGATCCGGAGATCTTGGGAGAGCTCGGGGTGGAACGCCGCGCCAAACGCGTTGCCGTCGCGCACAAAGACCGCTTCGCCATCGTGCTTGGCCAGCACCTCGACACCGCTTCCCACCCGAGAGATCCGCGGCGCTCGAATGAACACTGCCGGAAACGGCGACTCCATCCCCACAACCTGTGTGCTGCCTTCGAAACTCTCGATCTGGGTTCCGTACCCATTGCGCTGTACGTCCACATCGAGACGGCCGAAGGAGCGTTGATCGGCACGTCCGTCCTCGATATTGGTAGCGAGCAGAATGAGGCCGGCGCAGGTACCGAACACGGCCATACCGTCATCGATGCGCTGCGCGATCGGTTCGAACAGCTCGGAGATATCGAGCAACTTCGAAATCGTGGTCGATTCCCCACCGGGAATAATCAATCCAGTGACGCCATCGAGATCGGCCCGCGTGCGGACCTCAACAGCCTCAACACCCAAAAGGGCCAGTTTGGACAGATGCGCTCGGAAGGCGCCCTGCAGGGCGAGAACGCCGATTGTCACCAGCCGCGGTCCTCGAACTTCACGTCGAGCTCGTCCATACCGATGCCGGTCATCGGCGCACCGAGACCACGAGATACCTTGGCCAAGATTGCAGGGTCCTTGTAATTCGTGGTTGCTTCGACGATGGCGCGTGCCCGTGGGGCGGGGTCATCGCTCTTGAAAATGCCCGAGCCCACAAAGACGGCGTCAGCACCGAGTTGCATAACCAGGCTCGCATCGGCCGGCGTTGCGAGGCCTCCGGCACAAAAAAGCGGCACGGGAAGCTGGCCTGTCTCGGCGATCTCCTGCACGAGTGGCAACGGCGCCTGAAGCTGCTTTGCCCATTCGAACAGTTCTGGCTGGTCGGCCTGAGTGAGCTTCTTCACGTCGCCGAGGATCGTGCGCAGGTGACGCACAGCTTGGACGACATCGCCGGTTCCAGCTTCACCCTTCGAACGAATCATGCACGCACCTTCGGCAATCCGACGGAGCGCCTCGCCGAGGTTGGTAGCACCACATACGAATGGAACGGTGAACGCCCATTTGTCGATGTGGTGGGTCTCGTCGGCTGGCGTGAGAACTTCCGACTCGTCGATGTAGTCGACACCCAGGCTCTGCAGGATCTGCGCCTCGGCGAAGTGACCAATTCGTGCCTTGGCCATCACGGGAATCGTGCAGACCTCTTGGATCCCCTCGATCATCTCCGGATCGCTCATTCGAGCAACGCCGCCGTCGACTCGGATGTCGGCCGGCACGCGCTCGAGTGCCATGACGGCCACGGCTCCTGCGTCTTCAGCAATCTTTGCCTGCTCGGCATTGACGACGTCCATGATGACGCCGCCTTTCAACATCTCAGCAAGCCCACGCTTGACGAGAGGCGTACCTGTGTTGGTCGACTGTTCGTTCATATGTCCAGCCTACAAAGAGAATGTCTGCTACCCCGAACGGAACGGGGTCGGAAGTTCGGCGATCTCGGGCTGTTGATCGGCCAGAGAAACCGGCGAGGTGCCCTATCCGACGAGAGCCTCAACCCGCTCGTCGGAGATCTCGCTAGAGGTACCTGCTGGCGACAGGCTCACCCACGTCTGCCCGGGCGTCAAGCCAATGACTTCACCATCGGCTGTCGTGAGGG
Organism: uncultured Acidimicrobiales bacterium; assembly: GCA_964494395.1. Classification (GTDB taxonomy): domain Bacteria; phylum Actinomycetota; class Acidimicrobiia; order Acidimicrobiales; family SHLQ01; genus SHLQ01. The sequence goes on from CAZBTI010000133.1 coordinate 7,559, forward strand.
TGTAGGGGTCGCGGGGGAACGCACGGCTCCACGTCCCGACGACCCGTGCGCCGTTGCTGTATACCTCGACTCGCCCTTCGCCGATCGTCACCGCATCGACCGACTGGGCGTCGATCTGGCTCGGCACGTAGCTCGTCGTCAGAATCACGACGTTCTCTGGCGTTATCTGCGCTCCATCGCGGGTCACATGAGGATCGCCCGCCTGGAACCGGAGGTATCCGCCATCGCTCTCGGACCAAACGTACTGAGCGTTCGATCGGGCTTGGGCCACGACGCCAGGCGACGTGCGGCCGAGGTCTCTCACGTTGTTCGAGTAATCGAACACCGGACTCGGCGCCTCGCTGTCTTCTGGAGCCACATCGACGAGACGAGAGACGTCAGCGACGAGGTTATCCGGAGCAGTGAAGTCGTTGATGCGGCTGAACTCTGGAGATCCGAATTCGGCGCTCGCTCGAAGGAGAACCCCATCGTTCTCGGCACTTCTGAGTTGGTCATTGACGCCGTTGTTCGCGCCAGAGAACGCAAAGACCGGACGATTAAGGTTGGCCACGATCTGCACATCGGAGGTCCGACCGGAACGCACCGAGCCAACCTGCTCTGGAAGTGAAGAGTGGAATACCGCAGCGAACCGAGTCGCTTCAACTTCGATCCGCTCTTCGTAGATGATGTCGGCCTGGTCGAGACCATCGAGTGCTGCCCGGGCCGTGTTGTCGTTGTTGGAGATTTTAACGACGACTGCGGCATGGTCTGGGTCGTCGCCATCGCCGAGCGCCACACCGGTCAACGGATAAATCAAACCATCTGAAATGGCCTGCTCAGCGTCGGAATCATCCTCGACTTCTTCGTCTGGCGCAGTTGGTGCGTTCGTTGTCGTGGTCTCGGCCACCGCTTCGGTTTCGGTCGCGATCGTTTCTTCAACATCGTTCGCTTCCTCTGCGACCTCTTCGCCCCCGCCTCCACACGCTGCGACCAACAACCCAAGCGCGACAATGAGTGCGAGGAGCCGAAGAAGTTGTTTCATCCAAGCTCCCAGAGGACCTCGATACGACGACCCAACTGCGACTTGCCAGCAGCTTGGGGGACGAACCACGCGTCTCCGAGCGAGTCGGTTCCCGGAACGTCGGTGGACCGCTGATCGAGGCGCTCGAGCGCTGAGCGCAGACCTGGTGGATAGCGGGTCAACCCGACACCGGAGATGTCGTAGGAGACAACCCCAGCTTCATCGGTTCCCCAATCCCATTGCTCGGCCTTCTTCATCTGGGCCTTCGTAATGAGTGGCTTGGCAGACAGCGCCAGCGTTCCGTAGGTGGCAGATCCGGCTGCCAGCTTGGTGAGGGCGTGAGCAATGACGCCTTCCATCTCCATGACATCGAGCGTCTCGAGCAAGCCGGTCGTGACCACGAGCGTGTCTTCGAGACCGCTCAAGGTTGCAATGTTGCACGACGGGCTATCGATAACGGCGACGTTTGGCTCGGGGATACCCGATGAGAGACAGAGGCTCTCCACGGTGTTGAGGACCCGTTGCCCTTCTGTCTGGCCGAGTCCGCGAGCTTCGAGAGATGAAAGGACGGCGCTGTCGGAACGCTTCCACAAGAAAAAGACCGTCAGGCCAGCAAACGGGATCGAAAGTATCGCCAACGGCTTCCAGATCAGCCAGCCAACGATGAGGGTGATGAGAAACACCAGCGCCGCTGGCACCGCAAAGATGTACAAGACTCTCGTGTTCACAGGTCCCTTCCCGTATCTAACGACCCTTCATGGTAGGCGTCTGAGCGTGGATTGCTGCTCACCCCGGCAGTGCTTATTTGAGACCCAAATTCGGTGACATTGCTCTCGCCCGCTCGTAGGACTCAAAATACAGATCAGCGAGTCGTTGCATAGAGAAGTCAGCAACGCGTTGCGATCCATTCTCAATGAGCTCGTCGCGCACTGCACGGTTGGCCAGCACCTCGTCCAAGACCGTCGCAAGTGCTGCCGAATCGCCGGCCGGAAACAGTGCACCATCGCTCCCGTTCTTCGTGACCTTGGCATAGCCAGCAATGTTTGAGGCCACGACTGCAGTTCCTGCGGCCATTGCCTCGAGGAGAACAATTCCAAATGACTCACCGTGTAGTGAAGGGGCGCAGAACACGTCGGCACCGGCCATGCGATCGACTCGCTCCCGGTCGTCGACTCTCCCCAACCACGTGATTCGCGGATCC
>CAZBTI010000134.1:0-9684 GCA_964494395.1 uncultured Acidimicrobiales bacterium
GACACCGACGAGCCCATCACTGCACTGGCGGCGTAGGTCGCAATCGACATTTCAGGACTCATTCTCGAGTGAGTCGCTTACGCCCGCTCCTCGGGTGGCGATCAGCTTCAGAGGGGCTGGGTTACTCCATCCGGGCGCGATCTTTCTCTCACATCGCTCCACCTGCGACGAAAAATGCTCAAGGAACTTCCAAAACCGCATATGTTTGGTTAAATGTTGCTTTTCGGCGTTCACATAGCGCATGATCGTTCTACTACGCCACACTGTTAGACGTGATTGCACCACAGTCTCTCGTTGCGCTGGACGCCGAAGGGGTTCTCATCCCCGAGGTGTGGCTCGCTATTGCCGACGCCACCGGCATCGAGGACTTGCAACGCACAACTCGTGACGAACCCGACTACGAAGTCCTTATGAAGGGTCGCCTGGCCACGTTGGCTGAACATGGTGTCACGATGTCGTACATCCAAAACGTCATCGAAGGCCTCGATGCTCTCGAGGGAGCCTGTGCCTTCCTCGACGAGCTTCGTGCCCGCACCCAGGTCGTGATCCTCTCCGACACGTTCGAGCAGTTCGGTGTGCCAATGATGTGCCACCTCAACCGCCCCACGATGTTGTGTCACCGGCTCATTGTCGAAGCCGACATGATCGTCGACTACGAGCTACGCATCGACGACCCGAAACGGAACGCGGTCAAGGCGTTTCAGTCGCTGAACTACCGAGTGGTCGCCGCAGGTGACTCGTACAACGACACGACGATGCTCGCCCAGGCCGATGCCGGTTTCCTCTTCCATGCACCGGAGAACGTCGTTTCCGAGTTCCCGCAGTTTCCAGCGTTCGACAACTACGACGAGTTACTCGACGCCCTCACTGAAGCGATCCAGTAGAAAGCCTCTAGTGAGCTTGCGCTGGGCCGAGTAGGTCCCACGCGTTACCGAAGCAGTCCTTGAAGACCACCACGCGGCCATAGGGCTCGTCGCGAGGAACTTCGGTGAAGTCAACTCCTGCTTCGGTCATTCGTCTATACGTCTCGGCGAAATCATCGACGTGGTAGAAGAACCCGACTCGGCCGCCCATCTGCTTTCCGATGAGCGCCTTCTGTTCGGGGCCGTCGGCCTCGGCGAGCAGCAGACCGCTTTCTCCGCCAGGCGGCTGAACGACAACCCATCGCTTCGGTTCACCCGCGTTGGTCATCGATGGAGAGTCCTCCACGAGATCGAAGCCGAGCACTTCAGTGAAGAACACGATTCCCCTGTCGTACGAGTCAACGAGGAGCGTGACGAGTGCGAGCTTTGCCATGCACAGAACCTACTCAAAGAATTGAGGACCCATTCTGGGGTTGACCAGCTACCGCAAGCCGATATCCTGCCTCTTGCAACTGGAGAGGTGGCCGAGTCAGGTCGAAGGCGCTCCCCTGCTAAGGGAGTAGGCGGTTTATAGCCGTCTCGAGGGTTCAAATCCCTCCCTCTCCGCAAGTGCTACCGGCGTATTTGGGGTCAGACCCCAAGTGCGTCGGTAGTTTCATTTTTGAGGCTCGGGTGGGTTTTCGTAGATGACCGGCACGCCAAGTCCCGAGAGGATCACTTCGGCGCCTCGGGGTGCGTTGCGAACAGCGAACTCCCGCCCCGATCGCTGAGCCGTTGCTTGTGCCGACACAAGCGATGCCGCAGTCGCAGCGTCGATCGCCGTGCTTCGGTCGAGGCTGACCGTAACCGGGCCATGACCCGGGTCGGCTTCGATGACCTCGTTCAGTCGCTTGCTGAATCGCGTGTTCGTGCCCACCCACAGCAAACCCCATGGACGAAGTTCGAGCTCGTCGTTCTCGTTGCTGAGAACCTCTAGCGAGAACGGACGGACGAAGTGCAAGATGAACGTGACGGCGATGCCGAAGAGCACGGCGTAGTGAATGTTCGGTGGGCTGATGAGGGTGGCGATGAGCGTCAGGTACACGAGTGCCGCTTGATAGGGCGAGCGGGTACGGAACCGCCACAGTCGACGCGGTTTGATGAGCGAGATGACCGCACCGATGACCACAGCGCCAAGCACCGCATCGGGCAGGCCGTCGAGCACAAATGCAAATGGAAGGAACGCCAACACCACGACCGCGGTGATCGCGCCGCTCCAACGCGTCTCGGCACCGGCGATCTTGTTGACCGAACTGCGGGCGAAAGAACCGCCAACCGGATACGCCCCAGTAGCGCCAGCGACGAGGTTGGCGAACCCAGATGCAACGAACTCTCTTGACGATGACCACCGGGTCTGGCTTTCGCTAGCGAATGCTCGAGCAATCGACGCTGGTTCAGCAAACCCGATGAGCGCAATGACTAGACCACCTGTGAGAAGAGAACCAATAGATCCCCATGGCAGCGAGAGGTTCAGCGATGGCAGGCCACTGGGGATGGGATCGATGATCGGCCCCTCGTATCCAACGATTCGGGAGAAAGCGAGTGTCGCAATGACTGCGATCAGTACGCCTGGGAACAATCGGTGGACGCGCTTACCGCCCAACATGAACGCCAGTGTCACCACGCTGAAGAGGATCGCCGACAGCCGCCACTCTCCCGGATTCGCAACCGTCCAGAGCGCTCGCACGATCGGGTTGTCTTGGGCAGCCACGTTCGCTGGAAGCGTCGCTCCTAGCGCCTTTGACAGCTGGGAAGAGAGGATCACCAAGCCGGCACCAGAAGTGAAACCGATCGTGACCGGTTCGGCCATTAAATACACGACCGAACCAAGTCTGGTGGCGCCGATGATGAGACGGGTTACACCAACGATGATTGCAAGGAGACCCGCTGCCGCAATGTACTCGGTAGTGCCCGGGTCGAAGCCAGCACCGATCAGTGCACCTGCGGTGAGCAAACTGGTGAGCGCGACGGGGCCCGTTTGCAGGTAGGGCGACGAGGCAAACAGCGCAAAGACGAGCAGCGGGAACGCTGCGGCAAAAAGGCCAACAACTGGTGGCAGACCGGCGAGCGAAGCATTCGCGATCGACTGTGGAATGAGCACAAGCGCGACGCTCACACCCCCGAGCAAATCGCCCAAGCGAGGGCGGGGAACTTGACGAAGGTCGCCGATCTGTCGTTCGACACCGGCGCTCCAAACCTTCGCAATTTTCGCCCCATCCAAGTCCACATGACCAGTTTGGCGCCTCTACCCTTTGTTCGTGGTATCCAAAGTTCCGAGTCGGTGGCGGCGCAGGATGATCAGCCGCGGAGTTCTTCTCGGTTCGGCAGTACTCGCACCCGTAGTCGCTCCGATCGCGTCGGTCATCGCCTTGCTTCGGGATCGCAAGAGTGGCAATAGCCGCATGCGAGAAACCCGCATCGTGGCCCTGGTTGCGGCCATGGTCTTCATCGACTTCATCAGCCAAATCATCCTGTTTGGAGTTTGGCTACAGGGCCCGTTCGGCCGCAACCGGCACTCCGCCCGCATGCAGAACCAATACCGGTTGTCGATGACCTGGTACACGGCGATGATCACCGCAACTATCAGCCGGCTCGCTCCGCTCCCTCTCGACACCTCCAACCTCGACGAGGAGTTGCTCGGAGGAAACGCCATCGTGATTGGCCGCCACCGCAGCGTGTTCGATGCAGTAATGCCATCGGTGGTCTTTGGTGGCCGAGGCCTCACTGCCCTCTACGTCATGAAGGACGACCTCCAGTGGGACCCGAACCTCGACGTCGTGGGTGAGTTCATGGGCCACGTTTTCGTGAACCGAATTTCCAAGGATCTCGAGAGTGAACTCGAGCCAATCCGCGATCTCGCCCGCCGAATCGACGATGACTCGGTAGGAGTGATCTTCCCCGAGGGCACCTTCTTCAATCAGAAACGGCTCACAAGAGCGGTTGCATCGATCGAACGGCGAGATCCAGAACGATATGAACTTGCTCGCAAGTTCCGCCACCTCCTACCACCACGACCGGCCGGCACCCTCGCCATGCTTGAAGCAGCTCCTGAAGCCGATGTGATCATGCTCGGCCATGTTGGCATGGAACCGTTTGGGAGCATCCAGGACATCCTCCAGAACCTCGGCGACCCTAACCATTCGTTCACGATCAAGGCCTGGCGATTCGACCGCTCAACCGTCCCGACAGCGCCCGATGAACAGATCGACTGGCTCTTCGAGCGCTGGTTGGAAATGGACGACTGGATAGACAGCTACCACCCGCTCCCAGCCCAGCTGCCAAGCCCGACGAACTGAAGTTCGCCCAGAGCGCTCATTTCGCCCAACCTCACTAGTATTAGGCGCCGTGGATACACCAGAGGCAGATCAGGCCCTCGTCGACATGGCGATTGAGCTCGCAACCGCTGCCGGGGCATTGACCCGGAAGTGGTTCGATCGCGGCACCGTGCAGTTCGATACCAAAGACGATGGATCTCCCGTTACCGAAGCCGATAAGGCTGCAGAACGGTACCTGAGGGAACAGATCAGCCTCGCGTTTCCTACCGACGCAATCGTGGGCGAAGAAGAAGATGACCGAGACGGCACGAGTGGCCGCACGTGGATCATCGATCCGATCGACGGCACCAAGTCGTTCACGCACGGCGTACCGCTCTACGGCACCCTGCTTTCGGTAGTCGATGAGCACGGACCTGCTGTTGGCGTCATCGTCATGCCAGCTCTTGAGGAGGTTGTCTCCGCTGGACGCGGCCTCGGCGCCCGCCACAACGGGCGTGAGACCTCGGTCAACGACCACGAAGATTTTGAGTCGAGCTACATCATGACCAGCGGGCTCGAGTACTGGCCCGACACCGCCGAGCGGGATCGCCTGGTGAATTGCCCAGCGACGGTACGCACCTGGGGCGATGCCTATGGATACTTACTCCTCGTCACCGGCCGCTGTGAGGCCGTAGTCGACCCCTTGGTAAAGATTTGGGACATCGCCCCAATGCAGGTGATCATCCCTGAAGCTGGCGGTGTTCTCACCAACCAAATCGGCGCTCCCTGGGAAGAGGGAAACCACATCGTTGCTAGCAACGGCAAAGTACACAACCGGGTTATCGATGCGGTGTTCAGAGAGGGATCGACCTCTACACCGGAAGATCCAGAACCGGACTCACCCGAGGACGCTCACGAAGAGACCGAGGCCGAGTAGTCGCTCGTCAGTGCCTATGAGAGGAACTCTTCGGGCACGGGCGTGCCGTTGACGATCAGATTTGGGCGATCGGGCGGAATCCCCACGGCGTCGATGCATGGAGCGCCAGCTTCGATCAATTCTGGGTTGTCTTGCCACGCTTCGATGAAGGCGTCAACCTCTGGGGCGCTGGTTGAGCTGATACCGCGTTGTTGGGCGCCCCACGCGCTCAGGACGATCGGCTCAGGATGGTCGTAGGGAGAGATCAGCAGGCGGTTATTCGATTCAGCGAGCTCCTCGAGCGCAGCGACCTCTTCGTCGGGAAGTGAGTCCCCGTAGGTGATCCACACCGCCCCGTGTTCGAGCGAGTGCGCTGCGCCGCCCTCGATGACGGGTTCGGAGTAGAAGCCGCAGTTCATCCAGAAGGCAAAGTGATCTCCTCCGGTGGCTGGAGCCGTACTGAAGGTCACTGGAGGGTCGACGTGTTCTGCGCTGATCTCAGCGACTGGGGTGGTCATCACCGCGCCGACCTCTAGCGATACTGCTTCACCGCTCGTATCTGCGTCACCAGCCGCCTCTTCGGTTCCACCGCTACAGGCCACGGCGGTAAGGGCGCAGATTGCAAGGACGGCGGCTAGTCGCGTGTTCAACATTCAGAGAACGTTAGTCCCCCTTGCCCTAGCGTTCGGTACGCGTATGCTTTGTTCCAAAACCTAGAGAACCCGCACCGAGGGCGATCACCATCAGTGCGGGTTCTGGAGTTCTTTCGTGTGGCCGTTTGCCGGCGCAGATCTAGGACAGTGGGAGTCCTACTTCGAGATCGGGTGCATCGGCTTCGATAAGGGAGATCTGGTCCATGCGCTCTTGCCAATCGCTGCGCTCGCCAATGGCGTCGACGTATGCGGCCTTGCGGCGAGCCGAACGGCCACGTGGGACCGGAGCTGATGCCGAGCCCGACAGGTACTGTGCCTCGATACCTTCCTTGAGCATCTGGATTGCTTCGGAACGGATCTGGCTGATGCGGCTCTCGGTGACACCGAGGAAACGTGCAAGGTCCTGGCTGGTCCGTCCTTCGAGGAAGTAGCCGAGGATGACCAGACGCTGACGCTCAGGGAGGAGCGCAATGGCGTCACGAAGGTATGCGTGAAGTTCGCGGGTCTCGAGTTCTTCTGAAGGCTCGATAGCTGCGTGGTCGACGAGTACGTCAACGAGCGTAAGGTCGTCGTCGACATCGTCGGAGACCTCATGCTCAAGTGCCAGGACAACCGAGCGGAACATGCGGTCACGCAAGCGAGCGAGCTCCTTGGTGTCCATGCTGAGTGCTTCGGCCATTTCTTCGGTCGATGGAAGGCGGCCGAGACGGCTTGCGAGCCGCTGTTCGGTCGCTTCGAGCTTGCGAGCAAGCGTACGAACAGAGCGTGGTGCCCAGTCGGCAGCGCGAACAGCGTCGAGAATTGCACCTCGGATGCGCTGAGCGGCGAAGCGATCGAATGGGACGCCTCGGCTCTCGTCGTAGCGACGGGCTGCTTCCACCAGACCGAGTGCTCCGGCACGAGCGAGCTCTTCACGCTCGACGTGGCGGGGAAAGTGCACCGCTACTTGCAACACGATGTGCTTTACCAAAGGCAGGTTTGCCTCGATCATCGCGTTCATGTCTGTCAGATCGATCTCATTTTCGATCGGATCGCCCATTGTTCTAGCTCCCTCAAAGTCGTGTATGTCTTTCGAACTGCGTCCCATCACAGCTCGCATTTAAGTAACGGCAGGTCGAGGGAAGACCTTTAGAGATTCTTTCGAAATTTCTGGGACTCGTCCCTAACGTCGGCGCGAAGCAGTTCCGTCTGTAGCGATTTCTGTTGGGCAATACGACCCGAGATGAGGGGCCAACCGGCCCCAATCATTGATTTATCAATGTCTAGACGTATGTTTCGTCAGCCCCGACAAAGATCTCGGCACGGACACCTCGTGCTCGGAGCCCATGAAGGAAGGTTGTGGGCTCCACCCACTCGGCCAAACCCTTTGACCCAAATTGGTCATTCAAGCTGAGAACCTCTTCGATGGCGTGTGCTGCAACCGCCCCGGCTGCAACCGCTGGTCGTTCGGATGATCCGAGCACAACCTCGAGCTGAGTTCCGTCTTTCAACCCGCGCAGTTCCACACGAACTGCGCCAAGCAATCCTTCGGGGTGCGGGCTTCGAAGCATCGGGAGTTGCATGGTGAGTCGATCGCGTCGAGTCGCCGCCATGCGTGAGGTGATTCTCTCAACCCCCGGATGAGAACGAATGAGCAATAGAGGGTCCCCGAGCGCTGCCCGATAGCAGTCGGCCGCTTCGACTGGTGCAGGGAACCACGCCAACTCTCGACCCGAGCCCCCGGGCCGACGTTGCCATTGCTCATCTCGCCAGTCGAAGCACAACCCCTTTAGGGCTCGATGATGTTGATGGGCACAATCCGGGCCGCCCGTTCCGAACTTCGAAACGTGGATCTCTCGAATCTCGTCGAACCACTTGCGCCCATGAGCTGCGAGCACATCGGACAAGCCGGGCATCATCCCAGCCCCGACGACGAGCCGGCAACCATTGACCCGAGCCCGGTCATCGAGGTCGAGGACGTCTCGAACATCGGCGATGCTGTCGCCTACCGTCACGATTGTTTCGGCACGTCTCAAAAATTGCTTGGCGACCTCAGCGTGACTACCTGCTCGCGTTGCGATGACGACCGCGTCGACATCAGCGATATCGGTGGGCGCTTCAAAAACCCGTGGGCCGAGGTCGCGTGCTGCAGCGGCGGCAACTCCGGGAGCATCGTCGATGAGCGAAACAATGCTGTCAGGAGAGGTGCGGACAATCTGGCGGGCGGCGCGAGTTCCCGTGGCTCCGGCACCCACCACAACGATGCTTCGCTTCGCTGGGACAGCTCCCAACGTCATGAGGGAGCCACGACTAGGTGAGATCGTTGCCGGACAGTTCTCGCCATCCCCCACTGCGCGGTGGGATTCCACCAGATCCGCGCAAGCGGAGTGCTCCGGCAACGCCGGCGGCTACGCCAACTGCGGTGATCGCTCCGCGCAACAATCGAAGAAACTGCATGAGTTCAGCCTACTGTTCTCTCATGACCTTCTTTGAATCGCTGACGCTCCCGTCATGGATTCCGCCAGATTGGGCATTTCCAGCAGCGTGGTTCACCCTGTGGGTGTTGCAGGCCGTTGCCGTAGTGAATCTTGTCGCTTCGGAGAGTCAGGTGCGCTTCCTCGCCCTCGGCTTGCTCGCTACCCACTTCGTCGGTGCGGTTGCATGGCAGGCGGTGATCTTCGCCCCTGGAAGGCTCAACTTCGGCGCTTGGTGGCTGTTTGGGGTGCTCGTGCTCGTGATCGCCGCTACGGCAGCGGCCTGGCGCGCATCGACAATCGCTGCCCTGCTGATCGCTCCCACCATCGTGTGGATGTCGGTGGCAACCACTCTCGGCTTCAGCATCGCCCGCCTTAATCCCGGCGCTTAGGTAGAGGCGTTAGGCCGAACGTCTGCGAGACTGACACGATGCCCGCCGTTCAGAGCCTGCAATGGAATGACACCGACGATGATCTGCGTCAAGGATGTATCGAACTCTGGGAACGGGTATGGCCGAACCCTCCCGAAGCAGCGAAGCCGCCGCGCGAAGAACGGGTCGCTGCCCGTTACGGTTCGCTTGAGGATCATCGGATCCACGTCGTGGTCGAAGACGGTGCAGTACTCGCCGTTGCCCGCACGTTCCTACAAACCGTCACTGCGAAAAGCGCCGGCGTCGATCGCGACATAGACGTCGTTGCACTAGCGAGCGTGTGTAGCCACCCCGATCGCCGAGGCGAAGATCTTGGTAACGCCGTTATGACAGCTGCCTTTGATCACGTCGCCGAAGCAGCGAGACCTAGCCTTTTCCAAACCGGTGTGCCCAACTTCTATGAGCGTTTCGGGTCTCGAATAATCTCCAACGAGGTCATGACCTCAGCCGTAGGCGAAGAAGCCTTCACCGATGAGTACGTCATGATCCATCCAGGCGACCAAGACTGGGACGACGAAGCAACCATCGATCTACAAATCGCTGGTTGGTAGGGCATAGGAGGTTCTCGTGATTGAAAAGCTGAAAATGGCCGACCGAAAAAGACTGATGTGGGCCCTCGCCGTGATCGCAGTGAACAGCCTCTTCGTTAGCGGCGCCATCCAGATCGTCCTAAACATCGCCGCCTTCTTGATCGCAATCTGGATCCTGTTGATCCTCAGAAGAGAAGCAGCCGAAAGAGAAGCAGAACGCGGCTAGCGATCGCTCCGGTTGAACTCGTGGTTTGTGCTGCCCGTCCCGCCCGCCGGCACGAACAGACCGGACAGCACAAAACGCCAACATCTGCGCTCAAGTAAGGGGGCGGCAGCAGCACCGAAGAGAAGTCCGTCTCTGGGCTGAAAGCGGGCGGCGCGATTTCGTCGAGGCGAAGCCTCAGGCGCTTTGGCCCGAGAGCGTTTCCGCTGGAGGCGAAGCCGAAGCGGAAAGGCGGGTTTGCGAAGGTCGCCAAGGCGACCAAGCAATACGTGGGCCTAGCTGGATTCGAACCAGCGACCTCACCCTTATCAGGGGTGCGCTC
>CAZBTI010000135.1:0-9529 GCA_964494395.1 uncultured Acidimicrobiales bacterium
TGGCGGGATCGAGCGCCGCGGTAAACACCGCGAACACCGGGCGGCTCAACCCCGGGCGCTCGGTCTGTCGACCTTGCTGGTTACAATCTCACCCCATGATCGACTCACAGCTTCGTGCTGCACTTGCTCTTGCTGGTGAGGCAGAGGGGCTTTCCGTGCCCGACCTCATTGGACTCGAACAACCTGCCAATCGCGACCACGGCGACTGGTCTTCGAATCTCGCACTTGCGACGTCGAAGCAGGTCGGTGGGAACCCTCGGGATCTTGCATCTCGCCTTGTCGAACGCCTCGAGTCGCAGAACATCGCGCACGTGTCGAAGATCGAGCTCGCAGGCCCTGGGTTCATCAACTTTCACCTCGAGCCGACGTGGCTTCACGACGTGCTCCGCAACGTTGTCGAGGTTGGAATCGAAGGCTTTGGTGCGAGTACCGATAACGCCGGCAAAACAATCGACGTCGAGTTCGTTTCGGCAAACCCGACCGGTCCGTTGCATGCGGGCCACGGCAGGGGAGCGGTCTATGGCGATGCATTGTCTCGTCTGCTCGAATGGACAGGTTATGACGTCATTCGTGAGAGTTACCTGAACGATCGCGGCGTCCAGATGCAGACCTACGCATCGTCGCTCACCGCCCGTCATGAGGGTCGAGAGCCCGACGAGGGCGGCTACATGGGCGATTACATCACCGAGTGGGCCGCCGAAATGCCCGACGACGCTGACGCACTCGAATGGGGCTACGACCGGGCACTGCGTGATCAGCGCGAAGTTCTCGCCATGCTCGACATCGAATTCGACGTGTGGTTCAGCGAACGGTCGCTCGTTTCCGACGGCAAGCTCGACGACGCTCTCGCTCGACTGCGAGAGCGCGAAATGATCTTCGATGAAGACGATGCGACCTGGCTGCGCAGTACCGACTTTGGCGACGATAAAGATCGAGTTTTGGTCAAGTCCGACGGGCAATACACCTATCTCACGCCCGATATTGCCTATCACGACGACAAGTTCCGCCGGGCACCTGAACTGGTGAACGTGTGGGGTGCCGACCACCACGGATACATCCCTCGCATGAAGGCCGCTATGGAGGCCCTCGGCCACGACCCGGCCGATCTCGACGTGCAGGTCACCCAGATGGTGAAGCTCATGCGAGACGGTGAAGAGGTCAAACTCTCCAAGCGCGCTGGCGATATTGAACTGCTTCGCGACCTCGTCGACGAGGTAGGTGCCGACGCAACTCGGTTCACGTACCTATTGCACTCGATCGATGCGCAGCAAACCTTCGACCTTGCGCTCGCCGCATCCCAGGCGAGCGATAACCCTGTCTTCAATACCCAATACGCGCATGCCCGTATTCGCCGGGTCCAGTCGAAGGTCGCCGAAGCGGGTATCGAGCGGGCACCCCTCGCCGATGTCGATCTGGGCTTGCTGGCGCATCCGCTCGAACTCGAGATACTGCGAGTGCTGTTCGCCATTTCCGACACGGTTGGTGTGGCAGTTCGCGAGCGGGCGCCGCACCGAGTTGTGGGCTGGGTGCGTGAGTTGGCCTCGGCGGTGCACAGCTTCTACCAAAACAAGGACTGCTACGTGATGGGCAACGACGTGTCGCCCGAAGTGACGCAAGCTCGGCTGTGGCTCATCGAAGCTGCTCGCATCGGGTTGGCCGCAACGCTTGGTCGCCTCGGGGTCTCGGCTCCCGAATCGATGTGGAGTGAAGAGGCCGAAGCCGAGATGGCCGCTGACGGCACAGAAATGAGTGCCTGATATGGCCTCCGGCGCAGAAGAGACACACGAGCCATCATCGGATCCGGTGGGGATGCACCTGTTGCCAGATTCCGCAGCGATTGGAGAGGATGGCGGTCTGATCATCGGTGGCTGTTCGGTCGCCGACCTCGCCGAAGAGTTTGGGACGCCGCTGTTCATCTATGACGAAGGCCATCTTCGGAGCCGTGTCCGCGAGGCCGTTACCGCCTTTGGCCCGGGCGTGGCCTATGCCAGCAAGGCATTTTTGTGCAAGGCAATGGCGGAGCTCGTACATGAAGAGGGCATGGACCTCGACGTGTCTACCGCTGGTGAGTTCCACGTCGCTATCGCTGCCGGGGTGCCAGCGCGCCACCTCATCTTTCATGGCAACAACAAGTCGATCGAGGAGTTGCGGACGGTCATTTCGGCCGGAGTGAATCGGATCATCGTCGACAGCTTCGACGAGATGGACCGCCTCGACACCCTCCACGAAGAAGGCCTCCCGACACCTGATGTGCTCATCAGGATCACTCCAGGTATCGAAGCTCACACCCACGAATTCATCAGCACTGGACGTGATGATTCGAAGTTCGGGTTTACGGTTTCGACCGGCTTGGCCAAGACGGCGATCGAGCGAGCGATGTCGTCGGATTCGATGAACCTCCGCGGCATCCACGCACACATTGGGTCACAGGTCTTTCGCGTGGACTCCTTTGCGAAGTCCGCCGAGGTCATCGCCGCGGTCGGGGCACCCTATGGCCTCGAAGAGGTCTCGGTCGGCGGCGGCCTCGGAGTGCCGTATGTGGCGGGCGAAGAGAGCTTCTCGATCGGCGAGTGGGCCAGTGTGGTTCACGACGCGCTCGCTGCCTCGGGGGTTACGGCTCGGGTCACCGCTGAGCCCGGACGCTCGATCGCTGCTGCCGCCGCAATCACCGTCTACACCGTCGGCACGATCAAGGCGCTTGAGGATGTGCGAACGTATGTGGCCGTCGACGGGGGAATGTCCGACAACCCCCGGCCGGTGCTTTACGGCAGCGGCTACGAGGCGTTCCTGCCCGCTCGACCTGCGGCCGATCGCGATATGCGGGTTCGCGTCGTTGGCAAGCATTGCGAATCGGGCGACGTTCTCGTGCGAGAGGCGCAAATTCCCGGAGACACCCAGGTCGGTGACCTTCTGGCAACTCCGGTTACCGGCGCATACGGGCATTCGATGGGGTCCAACTACAACGCCGTCACTCGGCCACCCGTCGTCTTCTGCACAAATGGCAACGCTCGTTTGGTCGTGAGGCGTGAAACACTCGACGACCTCCTTTCCCGAGACGTCTAACGTAAATCCTGGGGTCTGGGCAGACCCCAGGATTGTCACTGGACTGAGGGTGAGGCGCATCCTTGCGCATCGAGTGTCACGAGGAGACTGCTCGGGCTGGCGGCGCTGGTAATTGGTGTAACCGTTGATGTTGCGTCGGTACTCCAGTCATCAAAGGTGAACCATGCTCCAGTCGACGGGCGGAAGATGCCGAGGGTCGTGGTGCCATCGCAATCCCAATCGCCGACCGCACCGAGGTCTCCCATTTGGCCAGGGGTGAAGGTCACTGTCTCACCGTCGATCTCGAGCGTGGCTGAACCGTGGATCGTCGACCAGATGATGCGGTGATCGTCGAGCGTCTGTTGGGCGTCGATGAGGGTGTTGTTGAAGGCATTGATTGCGATTGGCTCGGATTCGGCAGCAGCGGCGTGGGCTGAGTGCCCGACGATCTCGATACCCATGAGAGAAGCCAGCGCGATCACCGCAACACCCGCCAGTGCCTTTCGGCCGAATCCGCCCGGCGACTGTGCCTCCGATGGCAGGTCGTCACCTTCGCTGAATGGTCCGGGCCCAAATGGGCGGGTTCGTGGGCGATCGGGGCTTCCTGGATCACTGGGGCCACCGGTCTGGGCGAGCGGGCCGGTCGTACGTGTGCGTGCTCCAAGGTGATCGAGATGACCGTCAACGGTTCGTGGCGTCGTCGTGGCGATAGGCGCAGTCGTCGAGACGCCTTCGAATACGGCGTAGAGGTCGTCGAGAGTAATCCCGGTTTCGGAGGAGTCACAGCGTGTAATGAGCTGTTCGAGGCCGGTGGCGACCCGCTGGTCGGTGCGAGAAAAGTCTTCTGCGTTGCCGAGCATCCACAGTGCAGAGGCCGTGAGTGAGCGGATGTCGAAGATCGGGGAAGTCCGAAGTCGAGGTCCGGAAAATTCGATGGTGCCGCGGGCATCGTGAGCTGTTGGAGTGCCGTCCGCTGGCCGGCACGTACCGAAGTCGAAGAGTGCTGGCCCAGATTTTGGTCGCAGGCCCAAGTTGCTCGGGTTGACGTCGCCGTGAATCCAGCCAGCGGCGTGGATGGTGGCGAGCGCTGAGCCAATAGCGACGACGACGTGGTGCACTTCGCTCGCGTCGAGTGCTCGCTCGGTGACGAGGTCTTCGATCGTCCCGCCTTGGCACAGTTCGAGGACCAACGCTCCGGCGAGTTCGCCGTTCGTTGTAACCGTGTGGTCTTCGAGCAGTTCAATGATGTTGGGGTGGGCGAAACGACGGAGCGCAGCAGCCTCGGCGGTGAGGCTGTCGTTTGCCGGATCGGCGCCGCGGGGAAGTTTGACGGCCACGAATTCTTCGCCGGATACGTTCGCTCGATGCGCTCGGAAAACGGTGCCTGATCCGCCAGAACCAAGGAGTTCGACGAGGCGGATCATCCCCGCCGAATCATCACTGGGAAGTTGCTCGGTGTGCATCTGCATATATGTGAAGATACCGAAAAGCATTGAAATGCACAAATGGTCATGAAGAGTGCATGGCTGCAGTCCCACACCGATAGATTTCAGCCATGGAAAAAACTCAGACCGTGCGGCTCGGAGTGCTCGGTTGTGGAACGGTCGGTACGTCGTTCTATCAACTGATCACGCAACAAGCTGCGGAGATTCAGCGACGCACCGGCCTCTCGCTGGAGATCACCCGTGTTGCCGTACGAGATACGTCGAAAACTCGTGACGGAGTCGATCAACGCGTGCTCACCGGTAACCCGATGGAGATCGTCCAAAGTCCTGACATCGACATCGTGGTCGAAACCATGGGAGGTGTCGATCGCACCCGTGAGCTGGTGCTGGCAGCCTTTGCTGCAGGCAAGCCGGTCATCACCGCGAACAAGGAACTCCTCGCACTGCACATGCCCGAGCTCTTTATCGCTGCCGGCGAGGCCGGCGTCGATCTCGAACTCGAAGCTTCGGTTGCCGCAGGCCTGCCATTCATCCGCGCACTGCGGGAGTCGCTGATTGGTGAAGACATCACGAGGGTGATGGGCATCTTGAACGGCACGACCAACTACATGCTTTCGCAAATGACCGAGAACGGTGCCGACTACGGCGATGTCCTCGCTGAAGCCCAACGTCTCGGCTTTGCCGAAGCCGACCCAACAGCCGACGTTGGAGGCTTCGATGCAGGTTCGAAGGCGGCCATTATCGCAACGCTCGCCTTTGGCGAATCCGTTCGCGCTGGCGATGTGCACATCGAGGGGATCGAGTCCATCACCTCCGGAGACATCGCAAACGCAGCGCACCTCGGCTACATCATTAAGTTGCTTGGAATCGTCGAGAAAAATGACGACGGTTCGGTGGCCGCTCGCGTGCACCCGGCCCTCGTCCCCCTCGACCACCCTCTCGCCTCGGTTCGAGACAGTTTCAACGCCGTGTTCGTCGAAGGCGGAGGGGTCGATCAAGTGATGTTCTACGGAAGGGGTGCTGGCGGTCACCCTACGGCGGCGATGATGGTCGGCGACACGGTAAACGCCGCTATCAACCTTCGTTCGGGCTGCGCCAATAGCCTCGGCGAACTCTCGCCCGCAACCATACGTTCGATCGACGACATCAAGTCGGCCTTCTACTTGAACATCGATGCTGTCGATCAGCCAGGCGTGCTCGCTGAGATCGCTGGAGTCTTCGGTGATCGGGGTGTTTCGATCGGATCGATGGAGCAAGAGAAGGCCGACGATGGTTCGGCCCGTTTGGTGTTCATCACCCACTCGGCGATCGAACGAAATTTCCGAGACACGCTCGACGCCCTAGAACAGCTCGATGTGGTGAAGAATATCGGCCAGGTCCTGCGCGTTATCAGCAGCGAACGATGACCTCGTACACGAGTACCCGGGGTGGCGCTCCTGAGCTGTCCTTCGCCGACGTTCTCCTCACCGGTCTTGCCCCCGATGGGGGTCTCTACGTGCCTTCGCAATGGCCAGCATCGATCGCCGTCGATTCCGATCTGCCCTATGCCGAGTTTGCTTCCGAGATCATGTGGCCCTTTGTCGAAGGTTCAATCGATCGGGCCTCGTTCGATCAGATCTCTGCTTCGGCCTATGCGACATTTACCAATGATGAGGTCATCCCGATCCAGACGCTGGCCGACGGGATTGAACTCGTTGAACTCTTCCACGGCCCAACCCTTGCGTTCAAAGACGTGGCAATGCAGATGCTCGGCCGCCTGTTCGATTTCGAACTCACACGCCGAGGGACACGCACCACCATCGTCGGCGCAACATCAGGAGACACCGGTTCGGCGGCCATCGAGGCCTTTCGAGACCGGGAAAACGTCGACATTTTCATCCTGCACCCACACGAACGCACGAGCGAGGTGCAGCGACGGCAGATGACGACCGTCGATGCCCCCAACGTGTTCAATGTGGCCATCGAGGGGACGTTCGACGATTGCCAGGACATCGTCAAAGCAATGTTCGCCGATGTTGCCTTCCGGGATCGGGTGCAACTCGGCGCAGTGAACTCGATCAACTGGGCGCGGGTTATGGCTCAGGTCGTCTACTACCACTGGGCGGTGGCCAAAGCGCAATCGCGTGCGGAGGACTCGTCAGGTCAAGTGACGGTCACGGTTCCAACCGGCAACTTCGGCAACGTGTTCGCCGGCCGTGTCGCCCAGCGAACCGGAGCGGGCATCGACAAATTCGTCGTCGCCAGCAACCGCAACGACATCTTGACGCAGTTCTTCACAACCGGGTCAATGACCATCGGCGGGGTCGAGCCATCGCTCTCGCCGAGCATGGACATTCAAGTCAGCAGCAATCTCGAGCGACTGATCTACGAGCTCCTCGATGACAACGGCGCGACGGTCGCAGAGATGATGCAGCACTTTCGAAGTGCCGGACAGATCGACTTTTCAACGTCGGTGGGGGAGAAGTTGGCCGCTGGTTGGATAGGGCAAAGCTTGACCGATGAGCAAACGCTCGAGGTCATTCGTTCCGTGAGTAATGCAAACAACATGCTCGTAGACCCTCACACCGCCGTCGGGATTGGGGCCGCGCAGCGCGAAATCGCGAGAGGCAATGGCGGGACTCACCTCGTCATGGCAACTGCACACCCGGCAAAGTTTCCCGAAGCGGTCGAACAGGCCACCGGAGTCCGGCCACCGCTCCCGACAGCGCTCGCCGACCTGTACGAACGACCCGAGCGGTTCGAGATTCTCCCAAATGATTTCGCAACGGTCTGCGAGTTCGTCGAGAGTCGGTAATACCTCCCTTCACCACACTCTCTGCTCCGAAGTACTCTCCGCTCCAAAGTGACGGCGAGAGAACGCTCGGCTACAGTAAGCGTCGCTTGGACTCCTGTGGTTGCACAGGGGGGTCTGCCTCTTCAAGGCGAGGCCCAAGAGTCCCTTGGAACGGGATGTCTTCGTTCCAGATGTTTACAACACATGAAGAGGTAGTCGTGGAAGCCACGGAACTTCGTCGGTCGACGCTAGAGCGTAAAGACCGCGATGAATTGGTCACTATTGCAACAGCGCTTGGCTCGAAGCCGCCTTCAAAGGCGCGCAAAGCCGAGATCGTCGACCTGATCATTAAGACAGCTATGGCCGACGGTGGCGAAAGCGCTGATGGCGCCGAAGATGCTGGTGATGACTCGGGGAAGGTTGCCAAAAAGAGTGAGTCATTTACGGCAGCGTCTGCGGAGACCACAAAGGCCGAGGCTTCGAAGGTTGAGGCTGAGAAGGTTGAGCAAGTGTCCGACGATGGCGACGACTCGGGAGCTGTTCCGAGCACGTACCACGCCGGCGACGACGAGTTCGACTTTGGCGGAGTGACGACCAAGAAGGGTCGGGGCCGTAAGAAGGGCAACCAAGGGGGCGGCCAGAACAACAACGGAGAGTCCAAGTCGAACGACGACGATGAGCAGGGCGATCGCGGAAATCGCCGTCGCCGCCGTCGTGGTCGCGGTGGAGATAACGTCGACAATCAGGCTGATGCCGAGCCCGTTGCTGTCGAAGGGTTCCTTGATCTGCGAGACGATGGGTACGGATTTCTCCGTGTCGGTACGATGCGATCATCCAAAGAAGATGCCTACGTTTCGGTCAAACAGGTCCGCCAATTCGGTCTGCGAAAGGGCGATCAACTCGTCGGCACAAGTCGTCCAGCAAATCGCAACGAGAAGAACCCGGCGATGCTCACGATCGATTCGGTCAATGGTGGTAGCCCCGAGCGAGCAAAGGAACGCCCGCACTTCGATTCGTTGACTCCATTGCATCCCGACGAGAAACTCGTGCAAGAACGCAAGGGTTTCGCCGACGATATGACCGCTCGCATCATCGACTTGATTGCGCCTATTGGCAAGGGTCAGCGTGGCCTGATCGTGTCGCCGCCCAAGGCTGGCAAGACGACGATCATGAAGAACATTGCCCAGTCGATCGAGAAGAACAACCCCGAGGTTGCCCTCATCGTGCTCCTCCTCGATGAACGCCCTGAAGAGGTCACCGACATCCAACGCTCGTTGAAGGAAGGCGAAGTGATCTCTTCGACCTTCGATCGCCCCGCCGACGAGCACACCGCACTCGCAGAAATCACGATCGAACGGGCCAAGCGAATGGTCGAAGAGGGGCGCGACGTCGTCCTGATCGTCGATGGCATTACCCGTCTTGCTCGCGCCTACAACCAGACCGCTCCAGCGAATGGTCGGATCATGTCTGGTGGACTCGATTCGGGAGCGCTCTATCCGCCGAAGCGCTTCTTCGGTGCAGCCCGGAACCTCGAAGAAGGCGGGTCTCTAACAATCCTCGCTACCGCTCTCGTTGAAACTGGTTCGAAGATGGACGAGGTCATCTTCGAAGAGTTCAAGGGCACCGGAAACATGGAGCTACGACTGGATCGCCGCTCTGCCGAGCGCCGCGTCTATCCAGCAATCGATGTAGACGCGAGTTCGACTCGCCAAGAGCAGCTGCTCTTCGACGGACAGAAGCAGGTCGACCAGATCTGGAAGCTTCGTCGAGTGCTCTCGAACATGACCCAAGAGTCCAACAACGGATCGACCGCCGGCCTCGAGCTGTTGATCGACCGCCTTAGCACATTCAAGACCAACGAAGCCTTCCTGAAAGAAGTTGCCAAGGGAGTTTGATCTCGCTTTTTCTCAGGCAGACTGGAGACACTATGAAGCCCGACATTCACCCCGAGTACCGCCAGGTCGTTTTCCAAGACCAGTCCTCGGGAGACAACATCATCGTTGGTTCAACTATGCCAACGTCCGAGACCATCACCCTCGACGGCGTCGAGTATCCACTCGCCAAGGTTGAGCTCTCTTCGCGTAGCCATCCGTTCTTCACCGGTCAGATGAAGATCGTCGATACGGCTGGTCGTGTGGAGCGCTTTGAGCGTCGCTACGGTGCCCGCCGCAAGTCAGCTGCGGCTGCAGCGCCAGCCGAAGAGGCTGCAGCACCTGAGGCAAAGGCAGCTCCTGCCAAGGAAACGCCAGCACCAGCTGAAGAGACAGCA
>CAZBTI010000136.1:0-9333 GCA_964494395.1 uncultured Acidimicrobiales bacterium
GCTCGATAGATGGCCTCGTCGCGCCAACCCTCAACGCCACCTTGAGGAAATCGAGGGTGCTATTGCCCCGCTTCGAGTTCCTCGTGAGATCCGGTCTTTCTGGAATTCATGGGATCCATCCACCCTCGAATTTCCCTGTCTCGACCGGTTCTTCGCCCTCAACGACCTTCTCGAACAACGGACGTTAGAACGCCCTGTTTCTCCAGCGGTCCTCCTCCCGATAGCCGATTGGGATCGATCGCGCGTGTGGGTTGAGCTCGCCTCAGCAGTCCATCCAGGAGGCCGAATTTTTCGCGGCACCGCCGACGAGAGCCACGTCGACCTTTGGGCATTCGATATTGCTGGGTTTTTCGAAATACTCGCCGTCGCCTTCGAGCGAGATCTCATCGACGACACGACGGGCGGTCTGCATCGCAGCCACCTCGAAGCCGTCGCAACAAGTCAGGTGCGAGAGCATGTATCTGCGCTCTCACCTCGACGAATCGAAGCGATCGACCGCAGCCGATATCCACGACACTGGCTCTCAGCTGAAGGTCTCCCGGCTGATCACTTCGAACTCCGTGGACCGACCCACACAGTCGAGTCGTTCAAGGCTGCACGTATTGCCAATCCACAACTGCGGGCCACACTCCGAGGCTTCTACGAAAACACGGTGTGCGGTGGCCCGATCTCCGGTTGCGTCGGCACGTTCCAAGATACCTCCGGCGAACTGCAAGTCTTTGTCCCCCTCCTCGCCGGACTTGCTGGAGCTGTAGGTCAGCGAGGCGAAGCCGAACTCGACGTCATGTGCGTGGCCCCCCAAGGAATCGGCGTGGAATCGCTCGAGGCTCGCAACGATATGCAACGAGCAGCAGACATGGGCGTTGCCGACATGGGCAACGACGTCGTCTTACGCCTCGCCGAACAAATGAAGAATCTCGACACGTCGATCGTCGTCACCGGGCTGCGACCAATTCGATAGATTCCTATAGCTTCCAAGCAATGCGGAGCGTCAGTGTGATCCTCATCCACTGGGATCAGCCAGCGGCATGCGTGAGAACGATCCAGAGATTCGCCGAACTCGACGAAGTTGGCCAGATACTGGTTGTCGACAACGGTTCCACGACCGAGAACCAACAGCGACTTGCCACAGCTGTTGGACAAGCTCACCTTCCCATCGAGGTCGACACGATCAACGTCGGTTTCAACAGCGGTTTCGGGCCCGCAGCGAATCGGGGTTGGGAACGCTGGCTTGCCGACCCGAAGGGCACCGAGTGGTCGATCATTGCACCCCACGACGCATTACCTGCCGACAACACGATCGGCCTCATGCTCGATGCGGCCGAGGCGAATCCGTCGGCGGGCCTGCTCTGTGCTGATGTGGGCGACGGTCAGCGCCCGATGGTCGATCATGTTTTTGGCCCGATTCTCGTTCCGGCGACGGGTGTGGCGGGGTTTGAGGCAGCGGACTATCCACATGGCACCCTCGCCATGGCGAGCCGCACGTGCCTATCGAGGGTTGGTCTGTTCGATGAGCGATATTTCTCCTACTGTGAAGAGGCCGACCTCGGCCTGCGTGCGAAGAAGGCGGGCTTTGCGGTAGGCATCGTTCGAGGAGCGATGGTCGAGAACCCGACGGTCAGCACGTCTACGCCAATGGTCGAGTACCTCATGGAACGGAACACGATCTTGCTCATGCTGGAGCATTTCGGACGTCGAAAGGCAGGGATGCGATTTGCGATCGCCATCGGTCAGCTGATCGCCGGGACGTTCTCCTCTCAGCGAAGAACTCCGTACTGGTCCGCTCATGCTCGACGGCTAGCCATCGTCGATGCCCTCAAGGGCAAGTGGGGCGCGCCCAGCGAGGGCATCTGGCAGGAAGCCAGCTAGTCGATAGGGGGAAGCTCGCCGAAGTCGAACTCGGGGAGATCATCGGGTTCTGGAGCTTCGCTGACGATCTCGATGTCGTGCTTCACCCGTTCGGGGTCGATCACTTCGGCGATTCCGGTCATGGCTGCGGTCAAGATTCCGCCTGCCAAGGTCGCTCCGGCTCGCTGAGTGAGGGTGGGGTCCTTTTTCGCTGGTGCAACCGCTGGCTTCAACGCTGGTCCGGCAACCGTCACCTGGTGGATCGTTGGACGCATCGCCACCTGCGGAGAGAAGTGCCACATTGCCCGCTCATCCCACAAGATGACCGTCCCCGGTTCCCATTCGACGGTCGTTGTGAACTCGGGTTGTTGGCAGTGGTCGTAGAGCTGGTTCAAAAGCCCGAGGCCCTCGCGCTCCTCCATGTCTTCAACTCTGGTGGTGAAGGTCGGGTTGAGAAAGAGCGTCTTGCGGCCGCTCAGCGAGTGGTGGATGACCAAGGGGTGGGCTATTTCAGCGTTCGAGGAACCGCTGGATTCCATTCCGCTTGCGTGCACAGCTCGGAGTGCTTCCAAGGCACGCTGCGTCCCGCTGCTCAGGGCATCAAAGGCAGCGTAGGTGTCCGCAAACATGATCTCCGCGCCATCCGCCGGGATCTTTCGGGCAATCGCCACCGAACTGCTCGGAGGCTGCGGCCGAAAGCTCCCACTCGTGTGCCAAACGCCGAGGCGGCCAGCGGTATTGCTGTGTAGGTCCGATACCGAGATCTCTGGAAACTCGTCGTGATTGCCTGGTTCGAGTGTTCCCCATCGACGGGCGAAATCGATGTGATCGCCCTCGGTCAGGATTTGATCGCGAAAGACGAGGAGTCCAAAGGCAGCGAATGCCGCTTCGATCTGATTCCATTCGCCGACCGTCAGCAGCGACAGGTCGGCTCCAAGGATCTCCGCACCTGCTCCTTTGAGGGGGTGCACTTCGAGCGGAGTCATAGCTCTAGTTTGCCGAGTTCTACAGCGCTATGCACGCTGGGCCGAACATCGTGAGAGCACCTACTACTGCGAGGCGGTGCGTGTCTCTCGGTAGGGTTCGGGCTATGAAACGCGCGGAGAAGGCCGATCGCATCGGCATCATGCTCGATGAGCTCTACCCAGAGACGCCCGTACCTCTCGACCACAAGGACCCGTACACGCTGCTCGTCGCTGTAGCCCTGTCGGCTCAGACCACGGACAAGAAGGTCAATGAGGTAACCCCGGCACTCTTTGCGGTGGCAGATACGCCGGAGAAGATGGCTGCGCTTCACCCCGACGAGATCCTTTCACTGATAAAGCAGATCGGCCTCGCTCCGACCAAAGCGCGGAACCTCTCGACCATGGCACACCAGATCATTGATGGTGGTGGCGAAATCATTCCCGACTGGGAGTTCTTGGAATCCCTCGCAGGAGTTGGTCATAAGACAGCCAGCGTCGTCATGGCCGGTGCGTTCGACGTTCCAGCGTTTGCTGTTGACACCCATATCCATCGTTTAGCGAACCGGTGGGGTCTCTCGAATGGGACGACGGTTGAGCGCACGGAGAAAGACCTAAAGGCGGTCTTCCCGACCGACACCTGGAATCGTCGTCATCTCCAGATCATCTTCTTTGGTCGGGAGTACTGCCCGGCTCGGTATCACGATCTCTCTGCATGCCCGATCTGTTCGTGGGCAGCGACGAAGAAGCAGGTCACGCTCGAGTCAAAGATGAACGACAAGAAGCGCTGATTTCAGACCCACTTGCCTTCGACTGTGCCGCGTGCGCCGGTGTTGATTGCGAGTTGCTCTTCGAGGATGGATACAAAGCTTCGACTGGGTGTTACGAACGTGATTCGCAGGATCGTGCAGTCGTCTTGGTGGAGTACTTCGAGTATCCGAACGTCGCAGTACCGAATGCCGAGTTGCAGTCGTGCAGTCGCATCCACAGCGAACGGGAGCGTTCCGTCAAGGAAGATCCTCGCACCGTCTAAGGAAAGATTTTCGGTCCGCACGAAGGCGCGTTGCTTCTCCTTGCGACCAAAGCGACCCTTGGTGGTCCAGCTCAGGTCGCCATTCATTTCAACCCAAGACCGCTTAAAAACTCTTCGCTCCATAGGTATGACCATCGGCACGCCGAGTGCGTCACTTAACCAAATTAGGTAGCGCTATGCAGCGAGTGGTGTACCGTCGTCGAAGTCCTCGATGTCGTGGAAGTTTTCGATGTCGTCCGTGACTGTTGCAGGTGAGGAATCAGCGTCGTCTGGGAGAAAGACAGCAGTGTCGGCAAAGACTCGCAGAGCGGTGCTCAAACCAGCGTGCGGCGCAACGATTCGCACCGGCAGTCCTGCTTTACGAGCAGGGTGGGCAACTTCGCAAAACAGATGATCGCCCGAGACGATTACGAGTTCGTCGTATCGCTCGATTGCGCGACCGAGATCGAGGGCTTCGATCAATGCCATGTCGGCGCCGTCTTTGCCCTTGCCCGTGACGATTTGTGAACCGGGGAACGTTTCTGCTGCGAGAAAGACAAGCTGTGGATTGCACCCGACAATGATGTTGTCGCCCGGGCGGCGGGCTTGGGCGAGTCCGAGGATCTCTTTCGAACGATTTTGCGCCTGTCCTTGCCCTTCATGATCCCCAAAGAGCATGTTCTCGAGATCGATGAGGACGATCTTGCGAGAAGCGCTTCCTCGACGATCTCTCACGGGGTTCATGCCAGCACATTCGGTTGTCCTCGTTGCAACCTTGAGACCAGTTCAGCAACTTTTGCCCAATCGTTTCTGAACGGGACCGAAACAGCCCAAACGGACTAGGTGGGAGGCTCGGTTCGAGCGTTCGCTCCAAGTAGCGACGAAGAAGTTGAGCGCTTCAACTCGTGAAGCCGTTCCCAGACGACATGGGCCCGTTGGAGCAGAGCGTCATCTCGCACTTCGGCCGGCTGCTCTGCGCTCTGACCTAACGAGGGATCTCGGGTGGTGTGCCCGTTCGAAAGACCAAGGTTCCACTTCGTCGCGACCTGATGAACGAGTTGTGCAGTCGACGCAGCATCATTCCAGTCGACGACATGGACATTTCGGGGGTCGACCGTTCCGACAGCGCCGAGAAGTTGCTCGTTGTAGTGAACCCAGAGTTCTAGGGCGAGATCGGGCGACTCCCAAAACCAGATATCGCTCGAGTCCAGGTGTCGAGTATCCACCCAACGCTGGGCGTGGCGCTGGTGTAGGGAGCGAATGACTTCATCGGGCCTGCGGAAGACGACGATGATTCGAGCGTTTGGGAGTGCCTCGATCCATTCGGGAAGGAACAGGCACATTCGCGGATCCTTCAGTGCCCACGGCCTGTCGATCGACCGTCGAGAATTGAGCGAGGTGTCGATGCTTTGCAGGAACTGACCGCCGAGGGGTCGGTCGAGCGTCTGAGTGCTCTTCCAGGTCATCTCCTGGTCGTGCAGCGCCGCATCATGAGCCGTAATTACGGCGATGTCTTCGAAGTGCCCATACGGGTTGCCGAGCTCTGCTCCAAGCAGGTTGTCACCAAAGAACACTCCAGCCTCGGTGAGCGCCCGAGCAACCCACGAGGTACCGCTGCGGTGGGCCCCCACGATCAAGATCCCGCCCATTAGGTGGCGGCTTCCTTCGGTTCGAACGCCGCCCACCCGTGGTGGAGCGGTGCGCCCGGTTCGGTGCGCACGCCCCAGATGCCCACGAGTTCGCCACTCGACTGTTCACCAAGGTCCGCGAGATGGTCCGCCATTCCCTGTCCCGACTCAGAAAGATCTGTGATCGAGATCCGATGGAGGATGACGTGTTTTCCTATCTCTGCCTCGGCGAAATTTCGGATCGACAGATCCCTTCGATGCAACTGCTTCTGGTCGTAGAGCCCATCCCACTCATCCTCAACAGGCACTGAAGATCGGCTCTGCAAATCCGCCGACAGTGGGGCAATCGACTCGGGTGGGTCGAGGATCGTGTCGACCGGAGTGACCCAACAAAGCACCGGCGTCAGCGCGACGAGGTCATCGGCGGTGCTCGTTCTCGTATCGATCACCAATACCTGGACGAGGTCTGGGTCGATCGAGTTCCACGGAAACGAGAGTGGGTCATCGATCATTAACACGGTGGCCAACGCAAGGGCATCTTTGAGAGTCGCCGCGTGGACAGTGTCGTCAAAGACGTTCGAATGGTCTGCTCCTTCGGGGACTCCATTCCTCCCGACGTAGCGACAAATCCGGTCAGTCGGCTGCATGTCCCCACGTTTCAAGGAGACGACGGAATCCAACTCTGCGAGACAAAAGCGGACCCACCGGGGAATCCGCCAAACGATTGAGCGTCCAAGAAAAGTCTTCTGCCATTTGGTTCCGCTCTTTGCGAACAGCTTCGAGTTCATCTTCAATCACGTCGAGTCGTGCCTGAAGGTAAGCAGCTTCGTAACGCAAGAAGTCGAGTTCAGCTTTCTCGTCGTTGGTGATCGGCGTGGCGGGGGTGAGCCCGATGTTTGGCTGAGGGTTGCTCATGAGGCCTCTGGGTCGTCCTTCTTCGAGAGTAGTTCGAGTACCGATTTGAACTCGGTACGTTCACGGGTGAGCGTGTGCCCGCCAATCGTGGTTCGGCCAGCATCCACCAAACGATCTCTCATCTCCGGATCTTCGGCGAGACGAATCAGCGCTTCAGCGTGAGCGTCGACATCCTCATACGCCACCGCGAGGCCGTTCTTCTCTGGCTCGAGGTACGCAGCGTTTCCACCGACCATCGCAGAGACCACGGCGACCTCAGCGGCCATTGCCTCGAGACCGGGAAGGTAAAAGCCTTCTTGGGGCCCAGGAGCACACAAGAGGATGTCGGCAGCGTGATAGCGATTACGCAGTGCTGGCCATGTCGTGTCGCCCCGAACAGCGGTGAACGCGAAACGCTGATCGCCTTTCAGCGCGCTCGACACGCGGTCACCGAGGTCTGACTTCCACGTGGTGTACAACACTCGTAGCGGCGTTGAGGGAGCGTCCTCGGAGCGAATTCGCGACGGCCGGCCACCGAAATACTCGACGTCGTGTCCCTCGAGGATTGTCGTGGTGCCGTATCGCTGGTTCACGATTGGGGATATGGCGTCGAACACTTGCGGTGCAACGGCAATTCTTGTCATTGGACGACCGAGCAGTCGGTAGTACGAACCGTCGCGCCAACTCGGATTCCCATGTCGGGTGTTCTGGACGAGGTGGATCAGGAACTTTCCGAGCGACCGGTCGGCTGCAGCCTCGATCACTTCGTGGTGTGCGGGTTCGGTGAAGATCACCGCAATGCTCTCGGTCGAGGCCGACAGGTCGAGTCTCCGGATATCGCCGACGGTCACCGCTGGGTCCGAAAGCAGCCTCTTGGCGACTGGAAGTTGGTGAATGACGTGGTCGGGACCTGGAACCGGTGGCGCCCACAACGTCACGCCCATCCCGAGGTTGACGCCATGGGCCGCGTAATCGAGGATCTTGATCAGACCGCCGGCGAGGCCCCAGAACGGGACCATCACGTGGAGGCGAGTGGGAAGACCAGGCCGCGACATTAAATGGGCCCCGTTAGAAACCCGCGCCAAGTCTGGCGCTGGCTTCGGCGAGGGCAGCCGAGGGATCGAAGCGTTCGTTTGAGATTCTTCGAGCGCCACGCCTCTTGCGGGAAAGGACGGAGTCATCGCGCGCCTCTTTCGCGATTTGCTCCCACCGATACTGATCCTGCGGGTCGAGGACCCAACCTGCATCGTAGAACTCGACGAGATCGGCAATCTCGGAGTCGACGGCGTGCACGAGCGGCACACCGAGGCGAAGTGCCACTGCACTTCGGGTGATCATCGCGAAGAAGCGTTCAGAGCTCGGCTCGAAGACATCGACCATGAGGTCCATCGACTGGACCCAGCGAGCGAAATCTTCAAACATCAACGGTCCGTCGTGAAAGATCGTCCCGTCCGGCAGAGCGTTTGTGGGTGCATCTGCGGGGTTACCGCCCCAGTGCTGCGGGGTGAGGCAGTGCAGTTCGTGGCCACCGTCGATGATGGCCTGATGGCCACTGGAGATCGAGGAGAGACTGCTCCACGCTTGGGCATAGCCAGCAATACCAAAGCGACGGACGGTCTTGGAGTCATCGTTAGTAACTGCCGTGTCGACATAGTCGACCTGAATTGGTTCAGGAAGCGGCACGGGCATCTCGACGAGGCTGATCATCTTCGTGACATCGGTAGATCGCAATGAAGGCTTGGCAAAGTCTTGGGTTCGGATCCGGTCGACCTCGTCACGAAGAAGCCAACCGACCGCATAGCCAGTCTTTCGCTTCCCGTTCACCCATACCGAGTCCGCGAGCGCCAACGCCCGTTCCTTTTCCTGGGCAACCTCGCCAAACGTTCGGCCAGCGGACGCGCTCGCCATACCCTCCAGAACCTTGGGAGCAAACAAGTCGTACACAAAGTGCACGCCGTCTAGTGGTCGAAGGTGTGACGACAGGTTTGCGTTGATGAATACCACGACTTCCGCGCCGATTTCCTCGATGTGGGCCATCAGATTCGGAGGAGACACGATGCTCGAACCGATCGGAGCTGGCGGAACGCCACTTGGGAACACCTGACGAAGCAGATCCTCAGGCACGGCGATCGAGACCTGGTGACGGTGTGCAGCGAGTCCCTCAGCGAGGCCTGCTGCCCGTAATCCGGGCGCAGCTACCGGCACCCCAAACCCGGGGATGACGTCGTTCGAGATGACGAGAATGCGCACACAGAGATGCTAGCCGTCAGGGTTGGGGGACGAAGTCGCTCGCAGGTCGTTCATTTCGAAGGAAGGCCATCGCCGCGAGGCCAACAGCCGCTGCGACCGCGAGGAGCAACGTGATTGTTGGCGATACTCCAGCGGTGGTAGCTATCGCTGCGGTGATGACGAGTCCAACAATGATGAGGTACACCTTCACCTGAATAGGGGAGGAGCCCGGAGCGGACTGTGCCCGAACTGCTTCGAGGACGCCGCCGACTCCGATAAAGAAGACACAAAGACCGAGGGCGACAGGACCGAGCAACTCTCGGTCGGCGAGTTCGACTGGGTCGCTAGCGACAGGCAGAATTCGCTCCGAGAACGCAAAGCGAAAGCCAATCCACGTCGCGAAGGCTCCGGTGGTGGCTCCGAGAATCATGCGCCACATGCGAGCGCCCTTCAGGTGAAGAGCGATGAGACCACCGGCGAGCAAGGTGAGCCCCATGATGGCAATGACCGAACTCGCAACGGCTTCGAGCAACAGGATGGCTGCCACGCCGACCGCCCAACCGCCAAAAATCATGCGGATGGGAACAGCGGAGTCCTGTTTAATGATTTGGGGTTCGAAAGAGAAAGTCATGGGAGTACGCCGCCGGGAAACCCCACCGTAGCCAAAGAGGCGACCCCGATGTGGTTCACCCGAATTGTTTCCGTCATTCAATACATGAGACACAGCAACGCCTATCGGCGGGTATTGGTCGCGAGTTAG
>CAZBTI010000137.1:0-9146 GCA_964494395.1 uncultured Acidimicrobiales bacterium
CTGCGGTTGCTGCGGCTCCGCCGGTCCCGATGCTTACCGGAGACTCGACGAAAGAAGGCGACATCGACTGCTGTGCGGCCAATTCGTCGCCACGCTCGAGAGCTTCAAGCATGTGGATAGCAATGTCGGCGACTTTGACCTGGTCTTCGTCGACGCCTTGGCCCTTGACCCCGTCGTCGATCATCACGTAGCAGAACGGGCACGCGGTAGCGATGCGATCGGCACCGGTCGCCAAGAGCTGCTGGCTTCGTTCGACGTTGACATCCTTGCCGACGGTCTCCTCCATCCAGAAGCGACCACCGCCAGCTCCACAGCACATTGACTTGGTGCCGTTCTTCTCCGCTTCGAGGACCTGCACGCCACCGAGTGATCCAATGACCTTCCGAGGTGCGAGGTACACATCGTTGTGGCGGCCGAGGTAGCAGGCATCGTGGTAAACAATCCGCTCGGCGAGCGATGCGTTGGTCATGTCGAGGTCGCCATCTTCGATGAGTTGCTCAAGAAACTCGCTGTGATGGATCACGTCGTAGTGTCCGCCGAGTTGTGGGTACTCGTTTGCGAGCGTGTTAAAGCAGTGTGGGCATTGAGTGATGATCTTCTTGACACCCATGCCATCGAGTGTCTCGATGTTCTGCATGGCGAGCAGTTGGAAGATGTACTCGTTGCCGGTTCGACGGGCCGAGTCGCCGGTGCAGTTCTCGGCGGGGCCGAGGATGGCGTAGCTGACCCCAGCGCGATCCATCAGTTTCGACAGCGCCTGGCTGACCTTCTTGTTCTTGTCGTCGAACGAACCAGCACAACCAACCCAGTAGAGGTATTCAGATTCAAGTGGTTCGCCGCCGGCGAGCACGGTGACAGATTCGTCGACGACCCAGTCGGCGCGGTCGCTCTGACTTAGCCCCCACGGGTTCATCTGGTTTTCCATGCCGCGGTAGGCAATGCCCAGTTCTGTTGGGAAATCTGACTCCATGAGTGAGAGATAGCGGCGCATGTCGAGAATCTTGTCGAGGATCTCGATGTTGACCGGGCAGATCTCGTCGCATGCTCGACAAGAGGTGCATGCCCAGAGCTCTTCGGTCGTTACGCGATCGAACATCCAGTTCGAGGGCACGGCAATCTCGGCATCGACCGAGATCGGAGGAGAAACCTCGGGGGTACCGGTGCGGGCCATGACCTCGCCGGTCTTCAGGACGATCTCCCGGGGGTCGAGTGGTTTGCCGGTTGCGTTTGCTGGACAGACGCTCGTGCAACGACCGCACATGGTGCAGGCATCGGTGTCGAGGAGTTGCTTCCACGTGAACTCTTCAATGGTCGAGACACCGAACGATTCAGCCTCGGTCTCGAGCAGGTTCGGCATTGCCTTCATGGCGCCCTTCGGACGGTCCTTGTGGCTGAGGTACATGTTGAGCGGCGAAGTGAAGATGTGACGGAGCATCGTGATCGGCAGCAGGATCAGGAAGCCAACAAAGCTTGCAACATGGGCGAGCCACCAGCCTTGGTGCCAACCAGAGATCGAGCCGGTGCCTTCGATCAGGGTGGCGAACGGGTAGCCAATGAAGCTCCAGCGCTCCCACTCGGGAAGACCGCCCATCTCTTGGCCTTCGAGGGCGATACGCCATGCCTCGGCGCCGTAGCCGGTGACGCTGATCGCGAGGAACGTGCCGAGGATGACGGCGTGCTCGGGCTTTGACTTCACCCTGATGCGGTAGGGGCGGAATGCCCGAGGGCCATAGCGGCGCAAGATTGCCCACAGAATCGAGATGGTAAAGATCAGACCAGCGGCATCACCCACGAAGGCGAAGGCCCGGTAGGTGTTGCCTTGGAGGAACTTGAGAGCGACCGGGACCTGATGGTCGATCTCAAGGACGGTCGTGACGCCGAGAAGTACGACGAAGCTGAAGTACATCATCGAGTGCATAATTCCGGCGGCCGGCTCGCGCAAAAGCGTTTTCATGTAGACGCCGGCACGGAAGTCCGCCAAGCGGTGCTTCGCGTTCTCGGTGGTCGTTGCGCGGTTATCGGGTTTGCCTCGCTGCCAGTTCTTCATGCGCAGTGAGAAGACCCATGCGCCGTACACGATGATCATCGGTAAGAGCGTGTAAAACGCCAACCGGATCGAGCCTGGGATGTTCTCGAAAACCGTGCGGTGCACCGGGTCCTCGGTCTTGAACGCGAACACCTCGGCGGCGAGACCGGAGAGGGCGGTGAAGATCGCTACGGCGATGCCAATAGTCAGCACGAGATGCTGTGGCGACAGGCGAGTTCTCATGTCGTTAACCTACTTGCTGGTAACGACTGGAGCAGCACTGCGCTCAGAATCAATTTCACGCGGATTCCGCGAGGAATTCCGTCGGCTGGCTCAGCGCTCGCTCAGCTCGGTCACGATGTTATTCAGTGCTCGGTTCCACGCTTCATCAGGTGTATCGAGCTCACTCTGGACGCGACCGAGCGCGTCGACGAGCGAAGAGATCACGACGGGTCGTCCGTCACTGGCGATCAGCTCGGATCGTCCTTGAACTGCGTCCGCCCAAACCGAACCGATCGTGGGCGTGCCGACGAGGAAGCCGTCTTCTGCGTTGGGTACCGATCCATTGGTGTACGCGGAACGAGCCGCCGGTAGTGGCCCTAATCCATCGGCGAAGATGCTCCGTTGCACCACGGGGTCGGTGATGGTGAGAAGGAAGTCGAGGGCGATATCGACGTGAGGGCTGTCGGCAGCGATCCCGAAGTGGAGGCCTGCCTCACTCGAGGTGCCTGCCGGGCCACGGGAGTCGTCGATTGGCAAGGCAACGGTGAGCCAGCGGCCAGCACTCTCGGGGTATGCCTCAGAGATTCGTTCACGCGTTGACCACTTCGCGATGACCGCTGCGAAGTTGTCGTTTGCGATCTCACCATTCCACACCGATTCGCCCGGCTCCAGATCTCTTGCAATGGAGATTTCGCCGGTGAGCCCTGGACATGGCGATGGCCCAAGGGTTTCGACCCCGACGGTCAACATTGCTAGGTTCCACGCTCGGAGAAGTTCGCTCTCCGCGTCGCTGTCGATGGTTCCATCAGCGGTCACCCAAGACGATCGGCTTTGGGACAGGATCGCCCGGAGAACTTCTTCACCGTCACCGAAGAACGAGGTATCGGTCTCGGTCACGAAGTCATTCCCAGCTTCGATGACATCGCACCACTCTTCCGCCTCGATGAGGCTACGGGTCGTCGCTGGTTGGAGAAGGTCTCGTCGGACGATGAGGACCTGTGCATCGACGTCGATCGGAAGCCCGATCAACGCACCGTCATCGGCGAACCCTTCGTTCCACCGGGCGGGGAGAACGTCAGCTTCGAGGTCTCCGAGATCGTGTTCATTGAGGTCCACGAACAACTCGGGGAGTGCTCGAGCTTCTGCGCTGTACTCGCCCTCGAAGGCAATGATGTCGATCGGCCCGTTCGCGCCTTCGCGAAGCCATTCGTGATGGTCTTCTGATGAGTCGAACATGACCTCGATATCGACCGTTGGATGGTCGCGTTCCCAGCTGGCGATGGCGGCCTCGAATCCTTCGATACGCGATGTTGCTATGCGCAGTGTCGTCTGTTCTGCATCGGTATCGGCAAAGGCTATGGACTCTGGCTCGATCGTTCCGCACGCCGCTGCGACGAGGGACAGGATCAGCACTACAAGGAAGACGCGAGGGCAGCGGGTTGAACGACCGTGGGGCGCGAGGTTGGTCATCGGTCGTCCTCGAACGAGGCTCGAACCGACGCTTGATCGATGGCGATCTCGATGAAGTTGTGAAGCGGACCTGGCCTTCCGGTGAACCAACCTTGGACTCGATCGCACTCGAGGGCCCGCAATGCGTCGAGTTCTGGACGGGTTTCCACTCCTTCGCCGACCACGGTCATACCGAGCGCATGGGCCATCTCGATGGTCTTCTCGACGAGAGTAGCTGCCCCCTCGTCGCTCGTTATTGGTGTCACGAGAGAGCGATCGAGTTTCAGGATCTGCGCCGGGAGATCGTTCAGGTAGGCCAGGTTGCTCTGCCCAGAACCGAAGTCGTCGATGGCAATTCGAACTCCGAGGTCGCGGACTTCGGTCAGACGTTTCAGACCTTCAGGTGTTGCTGTGGCGCCCTCGGTGACCTCGAAGATGATGCGATCTCGTGGGGCCTTCGACGCCTGCAGTATCTGCTCGATGTCGTCGAGCAGGTCGACGTGGGAGAGCTGAACCGGTGAAAGGTTGACCGATACGAAGGGTCGGTCACCGCGAAGAAACGGAAGAGCGGCGCATGCCTCGCGGAGGACAAATTGGCCAATAGCGCTGATCATGCCGTTGTCTTCGGCGACCGGGATGAATTCATCTGGTGAAAGGGGCTGACCGTCCATGCTCGCCCGAATGAGAATTTCGTACCCCTCGATCGATGTCGTGAGTGCATTTACGATCGGCTGGAAATGCACGGTCAGATCGTGGTTCGCGAGCGCGCTTGAGAGCCAGTCGCCAATGATTCCTCGGCGGCGCAACCCCTCCCGGTGACTCTCTTGAAAGGCAATGATCTCGGTCTCGCGCCCTTCGGCTTGTGCCAAAGCTGCCGAGACGTTGGTGACCGACTGGCTGAGGTCGCGATCGGTGAGCGAGATCTCGTCGTAGGTGATCGTGACACCGAGTTCGACTTCGACGCCGTCGATCATCATTGGTTCACTGAAGCGATCGACGAACGCATCTGCGAGGGCTTCGCGCTCAGATGTCGGGGTCACGACAACGAAGTCGGGAGTGGTGAACCGCGCGAGGATAATCTCGGAATCTATTCGTGCAGCATTGCTGGTCGCGTCGGCGAGGGCCCCGGCGATTGCCTTAATGAGCTTGTCACGATTGTTGCGCCCCATCAGTCCATCGAGTTCATCGAGACGTTGTGGTTGGATACCAATGAGGGACCACGGAATGGAACGGTCTGCTCGCTCGGTAAACCAATGCCTAGTGAACTCGGAGTTCGGCAAGTTGGTGAGCAGGTCGTGGGCTCGCACATGGACCACTTCGGATTCGGCGGCTTGGCGGCGATGCCCTTGCGCCAAGATCTTGGCCGACGTCTCAACCAGCGAGATCAGAGGTTCGATGTGTGTTGGCTCCGAGTCGCCAAAGGAGAGAACGAGAACCGCAGGCGGGCCATCAGGGAACTCGACGAGACTCACGATGGCTTGCCGGTCCCGGAGCGTCATCAGATGGCCGCGGTCGACTTCTGTGGGTAATTCGAGAGCGGAGAAGCTCGGCAACAGCGGAGTACCAAGATCGACAGTCGGCGGGCCCAGGGGGTGCATGTGTAGCTCGGCGCTGGAACCATCTAGCGCCGACGGAAGGTGCTCTAGGACGGCGGTGGTCAGTTCCCGAGCGGTCACGGCGAGGGCAGCGGCGTTGGATATCTCCGCCATAGCGCCGCGTCGATCGAGTTCTTCTTGGATCAAGACGCGGTGTTCCTCGCCGGTCGCCAGCGTCGTGTTCATGGTCTCCGCAAGGCGCAGCCAGTCACCCGGAAGTTCGTCGGTGTCGATTCGTTTGTCGTATGCACCTTTGGTCATCGCGGTTGCAACGGTGGCGACGTCGTCCCAGAGGTGTTCCATTGTTCCGGAGATGACGGCGAACGCCTGACTCATCTCTCCAATCTCGTCAGTTGCTTCATCTGTGCGTTGGCCGGGTTCGCCTCGGGCGAGTTGACGAGCGTTGATCGTGAGGGCAGAGAGCGGAGCCACGATGCTCCGACGCAGGAAGTACGCAGCGAACAGTGCGAAAAGAATGACGATGACGGTGATGACCGCGAGGCCGCCGAGGCGCTGGTACTCGCTTTCGATCGTGGCTTGTATCTCGGCATTCAAGGTGTTGGTCTCCTGTGAGACCAACTGTGCGAGCGCCTCATTTCTCTGAACGGCAGCAGGAGCCCATGTGGCTCGATCGAATGCGGTTCCACGGATGACTGAGCTTCCCGAGTCGAGTCGAAGAAGGTTGAGCTCGCGCCAGAAGTCGCTGACGGTCAGTGTCTCAAGTTGTGCTCGGCTGGCGGCCCCGGCGTTCTCACTAAAGAGGCCGAGAGCCGAGGTGGCCGACGTGTGAAGTTCGTTGAGTCGGAGTGGTGCTATGCGAGGCTGTCGCGTCTCGAGGTCTTCGAGCAGCAGGGATTCTTCCCCGGCGAGCAGTGCCCGAAGTCCGGTGCTTCGTTGATCAGCAAGACCCAATGGTGCCGACTCGAGGTCGGTCTCGATATCGGCAGCCAACGAGTTGATGAGATCTGTGTAGGCAAGGATTGCTTGATCTCGTCGATTGTTCTCGGCCAGTTGCCGTGCGACGCGTAGGTCATCGGTGAACTCCGATCCACCCACAAAGCCAATAGCGGTGAGGGCAGTGTCGATGTCGTCCATCGACATCGAGGCATCGGGGTTTGCGGTCGGAGCGTCCACCGAATGCCGTTCCATCTGCAAATTGGCTCGGACATCGACTTGGGACGCGACCCGTTCGGTCGTTCGTTCGAAGGAACGAAGGTCTTGCAGCGCCGAAACATCAGACGAGATCAAGAGCCCAAGAAGCGCGAGAAGGGCGAGTACGGGCACCGCAATAGCAAGCAACAGTCTCGGTCCGATCCGCACTTGGCGAAGGAATCGTCCGGGAATCCGAGAAGCCGTGCGCAAAGCCCGGTCCGTTCTTCTTGCCATGTGCGGCCATCGGCGCTCCGCCGTAGGTTTTGATGGGTCTGGCGGCGATGTTCGGGCCGGTTCGCCACCGATAGGCCGCCAGACGGGCAAAGCCTCACGCTACGTGGTGAAGGGCTCTGAAGGGCCCTTGGCTGTCTTGGCGAACTACAAACTTTCGACCGCCCGCCGCAAGGCGAGAGAGTTCAGTGGCTTGACGAGCCACGCGTCGGCGTCGGATTGCTCGGCCAAGAACTTGTCTGCGTCGCGGTCGAGGAGTAGCAGGATTGGAATCTCAACGAGGCGCCCAGCTCGTTGTTCTTGCTTGAGGAGCAGCGATGTCGCCACGCCGCCCATGTTGCCGATCTGTAGGTCGAGAATGACGAGGTCCGGTTCCACCTGCCCAATGGCGTTGGTGACTTGCGAACCTTCCTTTACTCGGTAGACCTCGTGGGAGCCGCCGAGTGCGGCAGCAACGTCGTTGAACAGTCCATCGGCATCGGTGGCGAGCAGGAGATTTGGCACTCTGACAGGTTAGCGGCTGTTGGAGAGCACGTTGCGAGCTGATTACAGGAGTCTTCGGGAGGCGAAAATCGTGTTGCGACCTCTCCCCGTTGGGCTAACCTTTGACATTCGCTAAGCAAGCGAGGTATCAGGTGCTTGAAATCAATGTCGAAGCAAATGAGGACGATCCGGGATATCACATCCTGCGTCTTGTCGGAGAAGTCGATGCCTACACGGTTGGTGACTTTCGTGAAGCCCTCGCCGGTATCGAAGATGTCCATTGGCTGATCGTCGACCTCGCTGAGGTTCCGTTCATGGATTCTGCTGGCCTCGGCGCGCTCATCGGCGGAATTCGTCGTGTACGTGAAGCCGATGGTGATGTTGCGGTCATCAGTATCAAAGAAGGTCTGAATCGTTTGCTGCACACGACCGGCTTTGACCGCATTGTTCCGGTTACCGAGTCGTTAGACGACGCCCTCACTGCGCTCGGCGAGGCCTAGTCCAGCTGAGCGGATAGTTCCGCAATCCCGTCGAGGCTGACCACCGGGGTTGCGAGGTCATCGACCCGCACGAGTGGCAGCGTTGACGACTGTTTGTATCGGTGAAGGTTGACGCTCTCGCAGTAGCGCTTCACACGTAGGTGGTCAGCGATCTTTGTGGCAGCTTTGCTCCGGCCCGGTAGTGCGGTGTTCGGCGTGCATCGGTTCGCAATCGTCAGCGATGGCTCGACACCCGCCGATCGAAGCTGTTCGATGAAGTCGTCTGCGTTGCCGAGCGATCGACCCGTGGGTGATGCCACGACGATGACGCTCGTCTCGTTCCCTCGGAGCAGATCGTGAATCTGATCGCCTCGAGTACGAAAGCCTTCCTCGACGCCTTCGAAGCTCTTGAAGAATTCGACCGCGTCGCGAACGACTGCCCCACCCACCGTCGACACGAGTTGACCCACGATGCCGCTGATGGCGCGGTCGACGAACGATCGGCGCTTGCCGTGTACCAGCACGTTGTAGAGACGATTGTCGAGTAGCCGGGCGAGCAGTGTTGGTGCGTCGAGGAAGGCGAGGGCGTCAGAGGATGGTGGGGTATCGACGACCACGAGATCGATCTCTGGGTCGGTGTGCAGCTGCCACAGACGTTCAACCGCCATGTACTCGGTCATGCCCGATAGGGAATCGGTGAGTTGGGCTGACAGGGGCGAGGCCAGAATCCGTTCGGCGTGGGCCTCGTTCGTTGCCTCAGCGCGCACGACTCGTTCGAACGTGCGGCCTGGATCGAGCATGGTTGCCTGTAAGCGACCCGTGCCTGCAATGCTCACGTCGCGAAGGTCGTCGTCGAGCCTTTCGAGGCCCAGAGCGTCGGCCAAACGCTTTGCTGGATCGATCGTAATGAGCGCGACCGATCGACCGCGACACGCTTCCCTCCATGCGAGAGTGGCGCCGAGTGTCGTTTTGCCGACTCCGCCTGTCCCGACGGTGACGACGATCGGCACGTCCAGCGCTGCATGAAGATCGGCAAAGTCCGATCCGGCGAGTTCGATGTCGTCAGCGTCGTTCTCCGTGACCTGAAACTCGCCCTCGATGAGTTCGGAGATGTGCTGGGGGGAACTCACGCCGTGCGGGTTCTCCGGCGTCGACCACTGCGGAACGGGCAACTCGTCAGCAAGTCGCGCGATCTGTTCGACATTCGAGTGATAGCGGCGCTGCAGTGCTTTCCCAATGGGATCCTCGCCGAACGTCTTCGGCGGTTCGTCCTCGGGGAACACCCGGTTGATCGTTACGCCGGCGAGGTGTATGCCCGGTTGATCCTCCGCGTCGAACGCGGTCTCGACCGTTTCGTTTACCGGGGTCTCCTCTGGGAGGGTGACGAGGAGCAGCGCTGTCGAGGCAGAGTTGGTGAGGAGTTCGTGTCCGCGGGTTGCTTGATCGAAGATAGGCCCCTCGGTTGTTACTTCGGCCATCATCATCG
The DNA here is from genome assembly GCA_964494395.1 of uncultured Acidimicrobiales bacterium. Lineage (GTDB taxonomy): Bacteria > Actinomycetota > Acidimicrobiia > Acidimicrobiales > SHLQ01 > SHLQ01. The sequence goes on from CAZBTI010000137.1 coordinate 9,124, forward strand.
GAGCCCGCAGTAGCTCTCGGGCC
>CAZBTI010000138.1:0-6343 GCA_964494395.1 uncultured Acidimicrobiales bacterium
GCGGAGAGAGGGGGATTCGAACCCCCGGAGACCGTAAAGCCTCAACGGTTTTCAAGACCGACGCAATCGTCCGCTCTGCCATCTCTCCGCTCGTGATGGTACAGCCCTTGATGACGAATGACAGTCAACGCGTCGATCAAGTTGTAGGAGTGATCCTGCCGAACGCGAGTTTCGGTGCAGCCACAACGTGACTACACTCTCGGATCTGCGCCTGTAGCTCAATTGGATAGAGCATCTGTCTACGGAACAGAAGGTTTGGGGTTCGAGTCCCTACAGGCGCGCTGAAGTCTTTTCCACGTCGTTCGGTCTCGCAAGGCCGGTGGGCGTGATGTGTGCGGACGACGCTTTCCACGTCGCTCGGTCTCGCCAGGCCGGTGGGCGTGATGTGTTAGGCGCCGGTTAGTACGCCAATGACTCCCAGAGCGAGGATCGCAGCGATCATGCTGAGCGCGACAATGACCCCGGTGAGGTTCGCGGGGTCGACAGAGGAGCCGAGCGACCGTTTGGGCGAGTCGTTGGTTGATTCGGACTTGGGTGCGCCATCAGGTGGGCGCTCGCCGAAGAGAATCTCGTATTCGTCAGGAGTCATTGGGGGGCTATAGGAGAGGGTTAGTTTTGTTCCCGCCACTCGGACTTGGCGTAGGTGCCGAGGCGCTTCATGGTGCTGCAGAAGAATTGTAGTTCTTCGAGCGCGGTCGCAAGCGCAGGGTCCGAAGGATGCCCTTCGACCTCGGCGTAGAACTGTGCCGCGGTGAAGCTCTGATCGATGATGTAACTCTCGAGCTTGGTGATGTTCACGCCGTTTGTCGCGAACCCGCCGAGCGCCTTATAGAGCGCACCGGGAACGCTGCGGGTTTGAAACACCAGGCTCGTCATTGCCGGACCGTCGAGCGGATCGGGTTCGATCGCTGAACGTGACATAACAACGAAGCGGGTCGTGTTGCCGAGACGATCTTCGATACGGCTTCGGAGGATCTGGAGACCATAGGTTTCGGCGGCGAGCTCGCTCGCAATTGCACCGAACGACGGGTCGTTGCGTTCGGCGGCTTCACGCGCTGCGCCGGCGGTGTCGCCGAAGTCCATTGGTTCGACGCCGAGTTCGCGAATGAGGTCGCGGCACTGGGCGAGGCCTTGTTCGTGCGAAGCAATGGTCTTGAGGGACTCGAGTGTGGCTCCCTCGGGAGCGAGCAGTTGGTGACGAATGGGTTGGTAGTGCTCACCAATGATGAACAGACTCGAGTTTGGCAGCAGATGGTGAATGTCGGCGACGCGTCCGCCGAGCGTGTTCTCGATCGGGATCATTCCGAGATCACAGTCGCCCGACTCCACAGCGGCGAATGCCTGCGCAAAGGTGTCAAAGCCGATCGGTTCCATATCGGGATACGCGGCCGAGCTGGCCATGTGCGAATACGCCCCGAGGACGCCTTGGAATGCGATGCGGTTTTTCGAAGTCACCCCTTGATTCTACCCACGTCGGAAATCTTCGGGATCTTTGACACGATGGGTCGGTGAATGAAGACGCTTTGCGTGCGCTTATCGAACAGATCCAATCCGGTGAGACGTCGGCCGATGATGCAGTCGCCGAGCTCCGTCGGCTGCCCTTCGCCGACCTCGACGGCGACGCTCATGCGCGAATCGATCATCACCGGGCGTTGCGTCAAGGCCTGCCCGAGGCCGTCTATGGTCCTGGAAAAAGCCCTGAGCAATGCGTCGCTATCGTGAAGGAGCTGCTCGACCACGGCAGCGGCGCGGTGGTGCTGACACGGGTATCGGATGCGCAACGCGACGCGTTGAACGCAGCCCACCCCGACGGAACCGAATTGGGCGGCGTGCTGGCATGGCGGCTTCCCGAGTTGTCCATCAACCGATGCGTCGCGGTCGTCACCGCCGGAACCGCCGACACCCCCGTGGCAGACGAATGCCAGGCGACGCTGCGAGCCTACGGAGCGTCCGTCGACCGCATCAGCGATGTGGGTGTTGCGGGGCTCCACCGGCTCCTCGCCGAAATCGACCGCATCACCGACGCCGACGTCGTCATCGTGATCGCCGGGATGGAAGGTGCGCTCGCCTCGGTGGTCGGCGGATTGTGTGCGCGGCCCGTGATCGCCGTGCCGACCAGCGTCGGGTACGGCGCCGGGCTCGAAGGTGTCACCGCACTCCTTGGCATGCTGGCGTCGTGTGCGGCAGGCGTGAGCGTCGTCGGCATCGACAACGGCTACGGGGCCGCGGTGAGCGCCATGAAGATATTGCAGCTCGCCGACGAACGCCCATGAAGACGCTCTGGATCCACCCGTTCAACGGCATCGCCGGCGACATGACCTTCGGCGCGCTCATCGCCGCTGGCGCCGATGTCGACCAGGTGCGCGCCGGGATGGAGAAGCTCGATATCGATGGCTGGGAGCTTCGCATCGACGACGTGTCTCGCAACGGCATCGGCGCCATCAACCTCACGGTCGAAACAGACGAGGGCCACTCGCACCGAACCGCTGGCGATATCATTGCGCTCGTCGAGAACGCGGGCCTCACCGAACGAGTCGTCGAGCGAGCCACCGCGGTGTTCACCGCACTCGCCGAAGCCGAGGGCCGCATCCATCAGGTCGACCCAGCGTCGGTGCACTTCCACGAAGTCGGCGGAATCGACGCCATCGTCGACGTCGTCGGCTCGTGCCTCGCGCTCGAATTGCTCGACATCGAACGCATCGTTGTCGCCCCAGTCGCCATGGGGCAGGGGATGGCTCGAAGCGCCCACGGCATCATCCCCAACCCAGCGCCAGCAACGGTCGTGTTGCTCGAAGGTGTTCCGGTGAAGGGCCTCGACGTGACGGTCGAGCTGACGACACCAACCGGGGCCGCAATCGTGAAGGCACTCGCCGACGAGTTCGGCCCCATGCCCGAGATGACCATCAGCAGTTCGGGTTTCGGCGCCGGCGACAACGAACTCGAACACCACCCCAACCTGCTTCACGTCGTCGTCGGCGAAAGCGCCCGCCTGCCCAGCGACCAGCTCGCCGTGTTGGAAACCAACGTCGACGACCTGAGCGGCGAGTATCTCGCCCACACCGTAACGACGCTGCTCGACGTCGGAGCACTCGACGCTTGGGTCACGCCGATCGAGATGAAACACGAGCGGCCCGCAGTCACCATTTCGGTGCTCGTCGATCCAACCCAGATCGAACCACTCGGCACTGTGCTACTTCGCGAGAGTGGATCGCTCGGCTACCGAGTGCATGGCGTTGCCCGCGCCGCGCTCGACCGTGAAATGGCGTCGGTCGAGGTGGAGGGCCACAACATTCGGTTGAAGGTCACCGAGAACACCGCCAAGGCCGAGTTCGTCGACGTGGTCGCCGCCGCCGAGGCGCTCGGAAAGCCGGCACGACAAGTTGCCGCAGACGCCGAACGCCAGTGGCAACAGCAGGCGAACAAGCCGACCTCCTAAGCTGGTGGTCGTGACTGACGACCGACTGTATTTCCGGCAACTGCTCTCCGGGCGAGACTTCGCCCAGACCGATCCGTTTGCCCAGCAGATGGTCAACTTCGTCTACCTCATCGGCGACCGCGAGACGAACGAGGCCATCATCGTCGACCCGGCCTACGACCCAGCGGGCATTCTCGAGGTGCTCGAGGCCGACGGGATGAACTGTGTCGGCATGCTCGGCACTCACTATCACGCCGATCACGTGGGCGGCTCAATGATGGGGCTTGAGGTAGCTGGTGCCGCCGAGATGCTCGAGAACCTCAGCGTTCCACTCCACATACAAGCGAACGAGGCCGACTACGTGAAAGAGGTGACCGGACTTACTGACGACGACCTACATCAGCACAAGGGGAGTAGCTCGATCGATGTTGGAGCGATCTCTATCGAGCTGCTTCACACGCCCGGGCACACCCCTGGCTCCCAGAGTTTCCTCGTCGAGAACCGACTTGTTGCCGGGGACACGCTCTTCCTCGAAGGGTGTGGTCGAACCGATCTTCCCGGCGGCGACCCCGAGCAGCTCTATCACAGCTTGACGACGGTGCTTTCCAAAGTGCCCGACGATGCGGTGCTCTTTCCCGGGCATCAGTATTCGCCGGCGTCGTCAGCAACGATGGGTCAGACACGCTCGAGCAACTTCGTATTCGCCCCGAATTCAGCTGAGCAATGGGTGGCGATGTTCGGCAAATAAGCCGGTCGGTGAAGAGCCGTTAGATGCCGTCTTCGACCCACATGTGTCGACACGAATTACAGCTGATGTGCAGCCGGTTGAGCGCCTTGTCATGGACGTCGACTCGGCACTGTGCTCCACAGTTCGGGCAGCTCTTCTCCGCCGCCATCTGATCGACGAGGGCATCCTCGGCGGCGGCGGCCTCGCGCCGTGCCTTGGCCTTACGACGTTCGTCTCCGCCGAAGAACTTCGGCCGGTTCTCCCAGAAGGTGATCTTCTCGGGTTCCGCCTTGGGGCGCATTGTCGACCAAGGATCTTCAGGCTTGACGCCGGGGGTCGGCGCGGTGGACGGATCAGGGACAGGGATGCCGCCAGCAGGCGGCGGAGGAGTCTCCCCAGGGAAAAGCTCTTCCGTCGTCGTCGAGGGCTGTGGGTCTTCAGGATCAACGTCACCTGTGGTGAACACGTTTGGACGGAGTGCGAACGTATTGGCCGTCTCGGTCTTCTCTTCGGGAAGATCCTCATCGAGGCCAACAAAGGTCATCACCGTCTCAGGCTCTTCAGCCTGACGGAAGGGGATGACAACCGCGTCCTGGTCGTCCTCCTGGTCGAGGTCCCACAGGTCTGTGGCATCGTAGCTTTCCTCAACGGACGTTTCTTCCTCGAAGGTCCCAAAACTAGCCGCAGCCTCGTCGGTGATGATTGGTTCGGTCGGCTCTTCGATTGGCTCGAAGGGAAGAAGGGGGGTGAGCTCCTCTTCTTCGGGGAGCGCCTGAAGCTGATCTGGGGGAGTCGGTTCAATTCCCGACATTGAATGGGTGACCCAACCCTCTTCGTCTTCGACTACATCTTCGGCAATGCCTTCGAAATTAGGGTCGAACGGGTTGAGGGCTTCTTCTGCAATCGGGCTCTCAACAGCCGGACCTTCAGAAACGACGTCTTGTGAAACAGCGTCCGTGAAGCTGTCTGGAGTGGCGATTTCGCTGACGGGGGATGGTTCGGCGATGTATTCGCTTGGTGTGGTTTCGATGACCGGTTCGTCTTGTGGGACAAAGTCGATCTCTTCGGCGATCCCGTGTGTTGGTTCGTCGAGCGGAGTTGCAGGAGCGAACGATTCAACCTCGTACTCCGAGGTCGGGTTTCCGGAGATCTCTTCGACTGCGATTTCGCTGACGGGGGATGGTTCGGCGATGTATTCGCTTGGTGTGGTTTCGATGACCGGTTCGTCTTGTGGGACAAAGTCGATCTCTTCGGCGACAAATTCTCCGGCGACGGTGACAGGTTCGGCCGACTGCTCAACGACGGCAACATGTTCGATGACATCTTGTTCAACAACGACGTTCTCAACCTCGAGGTCTTCGACGACGATGTCCTGAACGGGGACCTGATCGGTGGTGTGTTCGGCTACGAGAAGGTCAGCAGCAGCGGCTTTGCGAGCTGCGAGGTCGGCAACATGTTCTTCACGAACTTCGCGAAGAATTGATTCGAATGTTGGCCACTCGGTTTCTCCATCGTGAATCATTAGCAAACTTTCCTGTGTTTTAAAGGGGCTTGGCCCTTCACTCGCTTCCGATTCCATCGGCCACCAGCGGTTGAAACTGAGAAAGTCACGGGGCGAATCACCTAGTAGGAGAATAGACACGTCGGGCCATCAAGGGTTTGGGTGAACGTGTCGTTACGTAGGTGTGGAATCGCCCCAATATCTTGAACCTCCAGAGGTAGCTGTCCAACGGCTGCAATCTGAGCTCGCTGCAGCGCTTACGCGCGCCCAGCAGGCCGAAACTGAGCTGGCCCAGCTGAAAGAGGCCGTCCACGCTTTCCGAGTCAAGCAAGAACAGGTGGCGAGAGCCCGAGAGGCTCGAGAAGCCACCCAAGCTGGCCCCGTTGCAGCTGCTGCAGCTCCTATTTCACAACCACCGGTGGCCGGACAGACACCCGCTCAACAACACCCAGCTCAGCAACACCCAGCTCAGCAACAACTTGTGAGCTCACCGACGGGTACTGCGCTTGCCGAAGCGCTTGCACGTCCAGATGAGGATCTCGACGCTCGCCTAGATCGCTTTCTGGAGCAAACGTTGGAACCCGATGCCTCGCGCGAGTGGATGCTCGAGGGCTAAGCGTCTTCGCTTGGGTTTGGGCTCAAGCCCAAATTCTCTAGCGCTTCGTTCTCTGGGCCGCTAACTATGAGCCGAGCGAAGTCT
>CAZBTI010000138.1:6443-9056 GCA_964494395.1 uncultured Acidimicrobiales bacterium
TCTGCCATGGTCGCAATTCTGCGATCGATGAGACATCGACGTCAAGGGGATAATCGAGTCGTGGATCGTCTAGGCGACGAGTTCGTCGAGTGCCTTCTCAAACAATGAATCGTCTTCGAGGACTTCACAGAACTCGTTGATTTCATCCAGCGTGATGACGACGATGTCGTCGGCTGGGCCTTTCGCAGTCACCGACCAGAAGTCGATTGCTACTCCGACGGCCTCGAGCGCATCGAGAACGTCGTCATCGCATGCCTTGACTACGGCGTCGGCGCAATGGGGGCACAAGAACTCGTACTCAGCCTCGTTGGTTTCGACACAGAACCGTGCCTGAACGAAGTCTGAAGAGACCTCTTGGTCGCCGCATGTTGAACACGTAACTCGGATTTTGTAGCTCACGGAGGTTTGTTCGGCGGCAACGAACCGAATGTGAGCCGTACGGCCTACTTTTTCTCTTTTCGCGATGCCCAGGTGTGCAGAAAATGGCTTGCGTGCAGCGGGTACGGTGGTGGTATGAACCTCGTGATGTCAAGCAGCGCAACGATTACCCTCTCGACGTGCATCGCTGGATTGCTCCTCACGCTGCCACGCACAAATATTCGGGCGGCTGTGCAATTCACGGTGCAAGCACTTCGACCGAGTGTTGGCGTAACGCAGCCCAGCGTTGCTCGGCCTGGGGTCGAGGCTCCGACTCTTGAAGATGCTGATGAGCGCTTCGTTGCCCCCGAGGCAACGCCAGAACTCGTCGAGGTCTAAACCCGTCGGCCCGATGGGCCGCGAAGTTTGCGACTCTCAGTGCTAGCTTCGCCGGACATGGAGTCCGACCAACTGATACTGGTCAGCAACACCGCAAAGGCGGTTGTCGACGTGAGCTCTGGCGGGCGACTTGCGTCGCTAGTCGTTCACGATGTCGAGCTGCTCGTCACTCATCACGAAGACCCGATCTTCTGGGGGTGCTATCCAATGGTGCCCTTCGCCGGACGCATCAGAAATGGTGAGTTCACTTTCGACGGTACGACCTATGCAATGCCGAAGAACTTCGGTGATCACGCAATGCATGGATACGGGTTTGTCTCCCCTTGGGGTCGAACCACCGAAGACGCAATCGCCCTCAACTTTACCGAGCCGTGGCCTTTCGCTGGTCGGGTCGAGCAACACTTCTCGATCGACGATGAGCGTTTGACCATGACAATGACCGTCAACGCAGCTGAGCGGCAACCGATGATGCTGGGTTGGCACCCGTGGTTCAACAAGTCGACTGCTCCCGGCAATGCGGTGCTCGACTTTCAACCAGGTGCGATGTTCGAACGCGGAGATCAGCCGTTGCCCACCGGGGCGCTCGTCGAGCCGAAGCCACGACCGTGGGATGACTGCTTCACCGACGTTCGGTCTACGCCCAGCATTTCTTGGGGTGAGCTCCGCGTGAGTCTCGAATCGGATGCGAGCCATTGGGTGGTCTTCGACGAACTCGACCATGCCATCTGTGTTGAACCTCAGACCGAGCCACCGAATTCGTTCAACCTCTCGCCCACGATCCTCGATGAAGGTGATCAGCTCGAACTCACCTTCTCGATCGTGTGGACTTGACGAGCACAAGGTGAACCGCAGTGCGCGAAGGCGTACTGTTGCGAACATCACGTTCTGTTCTAGGGGAGTGGCCAATGAGCTACACGGTCAGCGATGAACAGCTGAGGCATTTTCGCGAGAAGGGTTTCGTGCATCTGCCCGGCTTTCTCGCCGAGGAAGAAGTCGCTGAACTCGAAGCGGTCTACGACCAGTTCCTTCGTCGCGAGATCGACGTGCCGGGCAACGACTTCTGCGACATGGCAGGGAACTACGGGCGCGATCCCGAGGACTATTCGATCGTCAACGTGATGTTGCCCCGCCGCTACTACCCAGACTGGCAAGGCAACATGTACGAGGAGCGGGCCACCGATGCTGCTCGCCAACTCTGCGGCGATGGCATGCAGATCGACTACGACCAGCTGCTCGCAAAGCAGCCGTTTAAAGAGGACGCTGTTTTCGCCTGGCATCAGGACATGGCCTACTGGCCCGAAACGCCCGACACCCGCACCGCCACCTTCTGGCTGGCCATCGATGACTCGACCATCGAGAACGGGTGCATGCGCTTTGTGCCCGAAACCATCCACGAAGAATCGCTGCGCCCTCACGTCCCTCAGTACGGAGACCGCGGAGAATCACACGCCCTCGGCACCGACATTCGTGAGGAGGACGTCGTCGTACCCATGCCGATCTCGCGCGGTGACGTCACTGTTCACAACGAGAAGGTCATGCACGGTTCCGGCGGGAACAACACCGATGGCTTTCGCCGGGCGTACATCCTGGCGCTCCGTTCTGAAGAGACCGTAAAGATCGAACGCGAACTCGGGTTCACGCACAGCCATAACGACGAGAGCGACGTTCTCGAAAGCGTCGGCGTCGAAGGTGAAACTCGCTAACTCTCCAACCGACGAGGAGCTTGACAACGTCGGGAGGGTTGGTCCCGCGGGACCAACCCAAAGTGTGCTCGGAGCGGGACTTGAACCCGCACGTCCGTTAGGACACATGCACCTGAAGCATGCGTGTCTGCCAATTCCACCACCCGAGCGAGTA
>CAZBTI010000139.1:0-8948 GCA_964494395.1 uncultured Acidimicrobiales bacterium
CGGACTCAGATGTCGCTGAGCGGACTCAGATGTCGCTGAGCGGACTCAGATGTCGTTGTTGCTCGTACGACGATCCCCTCGCCCCGAATCGGACACCCTCCGGAAAAAATTTGAAGCCTCACCCACACCAACTGTGGGTGAGGCTTCAAATTTTCAGTTAGGAGATCTGCGGGACCTCGGCCATAGATTCGGCGATGGTCTCGTCGGACAGGTCGTAGTCGACCATTTCACCCGAGAGGAACGCTTCGTAGCTGGCGAGGTCGAGGTGACCGTGGCCGCACAGTGCGGTGAGGATGACCGTCTCTTCGCCCGTTTCCTTGGCGACGAGCGCTTCACGAATTGCCGCAGCGATCGCGTGAGTTGGCTCGGGAGCAGGGACGATACCTTCGGTCTTCGCAAACTGCAGCGCTGCAGTAAAGCACTCGGTTTGACCAATCGAGATTGCCTCGAGCATGCCTTGGTCGTAGATGTGGCTAATCAGCGGCGCCATGCCGTGATAGCGCAGGCCTCCGGCGTGGATTGGGTCCGGAATGAAGTTGTGGCCCAGCGTGTGCATCTTCATCAACGGAGTCATTCCAGCCGAATCGCCAAAGTCGTAGCGGAACTCGCCCTTGGTCAGCGTTGGGCACGCCGCTGGTTCAACGGCTCGAATCGTTGGATTCATGTTGCCTTTCATCTTTTCGCGCATGAACGGAAACGACAGTCCGCCGAAGTTCGATCCGCCACCGGTGCAACCAACGAGCAAGTCGGGGGTTTCACCAGCCATCTCCATCTGGAGCAACGCTTCTTCACCAATGATCGTCTGGTGCATGAGCACATGGTTGAGCACACTGCCCAACGCGTATCGCACGTCCTCGTACGGTGCGGCTTCGCCAACTGCCTCGGAGATTGCAATGCCCAAGCTGCCGGTGTGATCGGGGTTTTCGGCGAGCAGTGATCGGCCGTATTCGGTGACGTCGGACGGGCTTGGGTGCACTGTTGCGCCCCACACTTCCATCATGGTCTTGCGGTACGGCTTTGACCTATAGCTAGCCGCTACTTGCCAGACCTCGCACTCCATATCGAACTGAGCGCATGCAAATGCGAGCGATGATCCCCACTGCCCAGCACCGGTCTCGGTGGTGAGCTTTCGAACGCCAGCCTTTGCGTTGTAGTACGCCTGCGGAACCGACGTATTGGGCTTGTGCGAACCGGCCGGGCTGACACCTTCGTACTTGTAGAAGATCTTCGCCGGAGTATCGAGCATCTTCTCGAGTCGACGAGCACGGAACAACGGCGATGGGCGCCAGATCTTGTAAATCTCCTGAACTTCTTCAGGGATATCGATGTACGACTCCTGCGACACCTCTTGCATAATGAGGTCCATCGGGAACAACGGCGCAAAGTCGTCAGGGCCCGCTGGCTCGAGGGTGCCGGGATGTAGCGCTGGTGCTGGAGGCTCCGGTAGGTCGGGCACGATGTTGTACCACTGGGTTGGCATTTTGTCTTCGGGAAGCAAGTACTTGTGTTGGCTCATCTCGTTCCTCCATCATGTGATCAGGGTCACAAGTCTGGTCGACGAAGGACACCGACGCCAAAGAGAGCTCAAGCATCTCCAGGTTGAACTACTTACTAACCCCCGAGAAGGATTGGCAGAGAGGCAAGAGCCACGATTGGAGCGAACGTGATGAGCACGCGGACTGGCAGCGGCAAACCGCGGCCAGGGACCCGCAGGCGAATCCACTCGAGGGTGAGGTAGTAGTACGGGAACGAGACGATCACGAGGAACGTGCTCGACAGCAAGCCGAAGATGATCGTGAAAGCAAGCGCTTCCCAGAACGGGTCGCTGAGCGCCAGTGGCAACAAGCCGCCAACCGTGGTGAGCGACGTGGCCACGAGCGGACGGAAGCGTCGCCGTAGAGCGGTTGCGATCGCTGCGTTGATGTCGGCGCCGCCGTCCACTTCCTGATTCGCAAAGTCGACCAGCAGAATCGTGTTGTTGACCGCAATACCGATCAGGCCAAGCACTCCGAGCATCACGAAGAAGCTGAGCGGATTGCCCGTGAGCAATAGGCCGCCGAACATCCCAAAGAAACTGAAAGGAATTGCGGTGAAGACCAGCAGCCACTGGGTGCTTGACCGGAACTGGATAATCAGAACGAGCGCCATTGCGATCAGTGCAATGACGAATGCAATCGGTAGTGCGGCGAAGGCTTCCTGGTTCTGGGTCTCAAGACCGAAGTCGAAGCCGAGAGCGTCTGCGTCTAGGCCAATTTCGGCGAGTTCTGCCTCGCCGTAATTGTCCTCGAAGAACTCTTGTGCCGCAGCGGTCGTGCTCGTGACTTCGCTGTTGTCGAATCGACCACGCACCTCGATATAGCGACGGCCATCGTCTCGGGCCACGACGTCTTCAAGCGCCAGATCTGTTTCGATCACGTTAAAGGTGTCGCCGTTTCCAAGCTCGAGAGCGCGAGCGTCGAAATCAGCCCGAAGCACCTCTCCGGCTGAGGTCAATGCCTCGATGTCGTCGCCAAAGACCTGCATCGTGAAGGGGAACAACGCTTCGGGAGGGCCGTTACTTACCGCTGCGAACACCACTCGGGCATCGGTGCGGGCTTCGCCGATCTCGACAAGCCCCTCTACCAACTCATGGACCGTAGGTCGGTCACCAATGGGCGTGATGTCGTATTGGGCAAGCGCGCTCTGAGCGCTGGCCATAAACACATAGCCCTGAACAAGTTCGCTACCCAACAGAGCTTCGGCTTCCTGGTTTACTTCAAGAGCGATCTGCCGAGCTTGGTCGATCGTTGTACCGGGCTCGTAAGTAACTTCGAGCGAGATCGCTGTCGAGTCATTTGCCGGCGGGAAGATGTTAAAGCCGACATTCGGCGCAAAGACGGCCAAACCAATACCGCTCAAGACGAGCGAGAGCAGAATTCCTGCCGCGCCTACAGCAGCACCTTTCCTTCCGGTGAGGCCGGGGAGCCTAGACACGATCTCTGCGAACTTCTCTTCAGCACGGACGAGCGGCCCTCCGGCCTTTGGCGCCGGCAATGTCAGATAGCGGGCAGCCACTGGAATGAGGATAAACGAGAGAACCAACGATACGACGAGCGCCAAGATGATGGTGATGGGAAGAATGCGAATGAACCCGCCGAGGATGCCGCCGATCAACAGCATTGGAGCAAACACCAAAACAGTGGTGACCGTTCCCGACGCGCTGGCGCTGCCAACTCGAGTGATCGCTCGCCGGATGACCGAGAGATCTTGTTCGGCCTTGTCACCTTCATCGTCTTCGTCATCTCGAAACGCGTCGATCGATTCAGTGATCACAATCGCGTCATCGACGAAGAGACCTAGGGCCAAAATGAGGGCGAACAACGAGATGGTATTGAGCGAAATACCGACGATGAGAAGGGCTCCCGACGCCGCTGCCAACACGGTGAACAAGAAGAGCGCAGTGATGATCGACGCTCGCCAGGAGATGAGGAGAAGTGCAACGATTGCGACGACGAGGACTCCGAGTAGGGCATTGCCCTGCAACGACGCAATCTGCATTTCGACGATACGTGCGCCGTCGATGGCGATGATTGCAGTGAAGCCTTCGGGCAGTGCTGATTGAGCCTCGGCGAGGGCTGTATCAGTTGCGTCGCGGATACCGATCGAGTCGATGCCGTCGGCTGCGACGATACCGACCGCAATCGAGGGCCGAAATTCGTTCGATTCGTCAGTGAGCTGGTTAAAGCTGGTCTCGAGAACTACTGCTTCGCCCGTAGCAGGGTTGATTCCTTCCTCGAACAGTTCTTCGACCTCAGCCCGTGCAATATCAGGACTATCGATTGCTTCAGCAAGCACTGTGGCTGCCTCTTCAAGCGCTTCGCCAGAGGTATCGACGTCGCCAAAGACACCCACGAGCAGGTCGTATTCGTTAAGGAACTTCGATGCGTCGATTGTCTGGATGAAGATTTGGGCGTCGGACGGAAGATCGGTGGCATCGATAACGTCTTGGAGGATCACCGCGCCGTCGGCTCCCGTGAGCCCAGATTCGAGGTTGGCAATGACCGAGAAGCTCGAAGCTTGACTAAAGCTCAACACACTCTCGACGCCATCTGCGTCGAGCACTGCGTCAGATAGCGGGACGGTGACTTCAGAGTCGACGACGTCTTGATCGTCTACAAAGAAACCACCCGCCGCAATAGCGATTGGCACATCGACTGGAGGAAAGCCCTCGCGGGGAAGAAAGGTGATGAACGAAAGGGCACCGAATACGACAATGACGATCCACAAACCAATGGTCTGCAGCGGCCTAGCGGCAAAAACGTTTACAAACTTCGCAAACACAGCGAATCCCTCTCACTTGTAACAATTGCATTGCAGCCCTATTGAAAGGGTAGGCCTTACGGAACTTACTCAGCGGTCACAACCGATGTGACACCTGTCTGCAATGTCAGGCCATATCTGGCGCGAGCATCTCGATTGCGTCGGCGTCGCTCGTACCCGAGCCAGGAACGATCGCAATCGCTGCGGTATCGACACCCGCATCCATGTATTCGGAGATTCGGGCCCGGCACTGCTCAGCACTGCCATGAATGACGAGATCATCGATGACCTCGTCACCAATCGCCGCCATTGCGGCCTTCCGGTCGCCCGCAGCCCAGAGATCCCAGTGCTCGGTGAGCGCGTCGGTGCGACCCATCCACTCGTGGAACGCCCGGTAGACGGGAACGTTGACGTAGATCCCCATGAGGAAGCGAGCAATATTGCGCGCCGTCTCGGCATCTTCGGTCGGAATGACGAATAGCCGTGCGGCCAATTCTGCGTCGGGGTTCTCGCCACGAACGATGGGCACGATCGTCTCGAGGTCTTTCGGTGCGAGCCAGTTGAGGATCGCGCCATCGGCTTCGCGCCCTGCCATCTTCAACATGCCCTGCCGGAGGGCAGCCACGAGGATCTTTGGCTGTTGTTCGACGTTTGCCATCAAACGAAAGCCCTTGATATCGAACGTGTCGTAGGTTTCGGTGACCTTCTCGCCGGTCAGCGCCACACGAAGGAAGCGAACAAGGTCCCGAGTGCGCTTGTAGGGCTCGGTGAATTCGATGTCGTTCCAATTTTCGACGATCACGTTCGACGACGTTCCGATCCCGGCGACGAATCGGCCAGGAGCGGCTTCGCACATGCCAGCGACGGTCTGGGCCATCAGGGCGGGTCCGCGGGTAAACGCCGGAAGGATCGCCGTTCCAAGCCGCATCGATGGAGCCCACTGAGAACCTAAAAGAAGCGGCGACAACCCATCGACGCCCATTGCTTCGGCGGACCACAGATCGGTGTAGCCCTTTGCTTCGAGCTGTTCAATGTGGGCACGTTGGCTATGGAGCGGCCCTTCGTTGAGGGGCACGGTCATCCCCCATCGGCGTGGGTGTGGTGAATCGACCATCAGCTGAGCGCTGAGCCGACTGCAGCCGAGACGGTGCGTCCATCGGCACGACCAGCGGCCTTGGCCATGACCTGCTTGATCGCAGCACCCATGTCCTTCTTCGTCGAATAGCCGCCCTCTTCAATGACGGCGGCGACGATCGTGTCGAGTTCCTCGGCCGAGAGCGGCTCGGGCAGGTATGCCTGGAGCACCTCGCGCTCGTCGATCTCTTTTTGATAGCGGTCGGTCTCTCCCGCTCCAACAAAGATCTCTGCGGCTTCAGTGCGTTGCTTTACTTCACTCGCAATGATTGTCATGACCTGCTCGTCAGATAGGGGCTCCCCTGCCCCATCGGCGGTCTCGGCAGTCTTCACCGCCGTGAGCACCGCACGCAATGTCGTCTTCTTCGTGTCGTCGCCCGCCTTCATGGCTGCGACGAGGTCTGTTTGAATCGTGTCCGCTAGTCCCATGACGTCATCGTTGCACAACTCGCGTGCAGACCGAGTGTCGCCGGTGACAACTGTTGATCAACGTTGCGACTACGCCACCATAGCTGGAGTGTCCTCAACCCCGGAAATGTCCTCACGGATGTCGACTAGCGCATCGGTGACGTCGACTAGTGCACCACTTCTCGAAGACTCGGTCGCGGCCTCGCCATGTTCGATTGAAGAGATCAACTCAGCGTCGTCCATGAGGAAGCGCAGGACTCGACCGAGTGGCCTGTCCCACTCTCGATGCAGCGCGAGGTCGGTGAAGTGCCAGTCGGCGACCTCCTCGATGCTAAGGGTGAGGTACGTGGTAAGTGCCTCGATGATCTCGAGTTCGAACGCTTCCGAATCTCGCTTCTTAGAACCCTGTTCTGCTGCCATCTTGTTACCGATCTTCCTATTTCGTCGAGAGTGCGTTTCCTTCTGTCCAGCCGGGTCAACTCCAACCCAGTCGACGTTGGCCTAGGTCTCTTGAGCAAATCGGCCTATTAACAGGCAACATTTATCAAAATGGGACACGATCTGATCCCTTGCATGTCCATGAATGACCTTTTGGGCGTTCGAGCCTCTATTTGACGGGCGGGTGGGGCTCAACGACCCCGTGAGGAATTTGGTTGTCACACCCCATGTTCATACTTGTAACTATGACAACGAACGCACCCACCAAAACTGAACGCACCGCTCAACCACAGCTCCTGTTGGTCAGCAACGCCGACGCAGAAACCGCACCATCGAATTCACGATGGACACTCGACGCTGAAACTCGAGAAACCGGCCGACGGGGACTCGCAAAGGCACGAGCCGCTCTTCGAGCAACCCGCCCACCTCATCTCGACATCGCTGCCTGAGGTACCGTGGTCGAACTCTCGGCCACTCCGCTCTCGCTCCTGGCCCTTTCGCTCTAGCCGAAAGCCATCGAGTCCATGGGTTCTCCCATCGACAACGGTGGTCGACCAGCATCGAAGCTCTGGGTAGTTGTCGCTCAGATCATCTTCGCTGCGGTCGGCCTCGCCGCTTGTTCATTACACACCTCCGCTCCACCAAGTGCCACCAGCACAGTGGTGGCCCAAATCATCGACGGAGACACGGTCGTGCTTCGGTTCCCCAACGGGAACGAAGAGACCGTACGACTGCTCGGGATCGACACTCCCGAAACGGTCGATCCAACGCGTCCAGTGCAGTGTTTCGGCCCCGAGGCCTCGGCCCATCTCGCCGGCCTCATCCCGCAGGGCACTCCGGTATACCTCGAACGAGACATCGAGGCCCGAGATCGCTTTGGGCGCCTTCTCGCTTATATCTATCGCTCAGCCGATGACCTCTTCATCAATGCTGAAATGCTCCGAGCGGGCTTTGCGGACGTGTCAATCTTTGCCCCAAACAATGCCCACCAGAGCGATCTCACCGAAGCGGCCACCTCAGCGCGAACACGTTCGGTTGGCCTTTGGGCGACATGCGGTGGCCCAGATGTCCCCCTCGAACCCGACGAGTACGTGAGCGCCGAGGGATAACCGTTGTTATGACGAAGCCGACCAGGCCTCCGCCCAAGGCGATTCGCTGAATGCAGGAACGAGGTGGTCGAGCCAGACTGCGTAATGACCTTCGATCTTGAGATCGCCGGCCATGAATGCTTGATCTCTCGTTCGAGTCCCCGACCACAGGTCGGAAAGCACAGCCTCTTTCGCCGTGACCGTTACATCGGCCTTAACCCCGCGCGGAAATTTTCCAGCGGAGGCAACTACCGAGCCATCCTCGTTCGCGAGGTTGAACGCGACCTTGCCCTCTTCGGTATCGGTCACGACATAGAGCACTCGTTCAAGGGCACCGGGAAGGGCGCTCTGGCCTGCTGCTTTGGCCAGTGCGTCGCACCAGTCCTGATCAAACCGTCCCATTAGTTCTCCCCTCGAACCCCGGCGAATAGATCATCTTCGATTCCATTAGCCACGTCGATGGTCGAAGATGCGAGTTCATAATCGTCGAACGGATAGACCGCAGCGGCAATATCGCGCGGCAACGGAAACCAGAACGATTCCTCCGGGTCGACCTGCGTGGCGTGGGCGAGCAGCGCATCGCACCGCTCATTCCAATAGTCCTGCACTTCGATCTTGGCGGTGATGAGATGATCCTCAGACTCACGATCGAGGAAGCGTTCGTCGAACGGGCTCTCCCCATTTACCTCGAGGCACTTCTCGTGGGTTTTGACGATTCGATCCTTCGACCACGCCGTGTAATACATCTTCGACGGTTGCCACGGTTCACCTGCATTGGGGAACTGGTCTGGGTCGCCGGCCGCAGTGAACGCCGGTATCGAGATGTCATTCACTCGAAGGTGGTCGGGGTGCAGGTATCCGGTCTGGTGGTCGCTGTAGGTGATGATCACGTGCGGGCGCTCCTCGCGAATGATCGCAACCAGCCGTTCGACCGCTTCTTCGAGCGGAGCGTTTGCAAAGTTGTCCGGATGCTTGTTCTCCGGCATGTCGGGCATCCCCGAATCGAGGTAGCCGAGCATCACCACTCGGTCGTAGCCAATGATCTCGGCCGACCGATCGAGTTCTTCCCGGCGGATGGCGACGATGTTGTCCTTGTTCTCCGGAGTATCCATCGACTTGTTCAAGATGTCGCCCGCTCCGCCATCGGTGCAGCAAACCAGCACGGATCGAACCCCTTCATTGCTGTACTTCGCAATAGTGCCGGCTCCCTTGGAAGCCTCGTCGTCGGGATGCGCGTGAATAGTCATTAGTCGGAGGTCCGGTTCCATTCGGCGCACGATATCGCCAAGAGCAGCGAGTCCGAAGTGCCTACACTCCCGTTAGGCGGGTTTGAGCGCTGCCAATTCGTGATCGCCGGCATCCTCATCGGCGACGAGCCGCCAGCCAAAGACCTCAGCGAATTGTTCGCGTCCCTCATCTGGCCCGCTCGCAATGACCTCATCGTCGACCGAGAGACGGTCCCGCCCCGTCGGACGGTGGCGATACGTTGTGCCGGTCTTGATCGCGAGCACGGTGTACCCGGGTGCAACATCGAGCTGGAGATCCGCCAAGCGAACACCCTCGGCAGCGCTGCCGGCAGCG
>CAZBTI010000140.1:0-2181 GCA_964494395.1 uncultured Acidimicrobiales bacterium
GACACCAAAACCGTGCGTCCGCGGACGCATCTTCCCCCGGCGCCTAGGAGGCGGACGGCGGATCGGGCCAACCCCAACGTGGTTCCGCTTCTTCAACAACTGCCGAGAAGCTCTTCGCGGAATAGTCGCGCTTCGTGAAGTCGCGCCTCAAGACTCCTCTAGGGACTGATCGCGTTCGCAAACAGTCCCGTCAGAATGATGCCGACGCTTACGACTAGCCAGACCTTGCTGCCTTTGCTGAGCGAGCGATCCGAACCCACCGCTCCATTGCGATACACCCGAAACGACAGGAAGGTCACGGAGATGGCGGCTGCCAAAACCAGCGCAGCGCCAGCAATCTGAAGTGACGACGGTTCAGCCCGCGTAGATCCACCCAAAATCCGACCGATCACGAACACCGATGCCCAAGATGCAGCCCAACTGCCAAAAGTGAAGCTCTGCCGCCGGTCTCGTTTCTTGTCCCCGGCGACTCCTCGGTACGCCTCCCACGAAAGGTGCGAAGCAGCAAACAGCCAAAGTCCAACGCCGCCAAGCAAAAACGCAGCTGCGCGAATGATCTGTTCGATCGCCGTCATTTCGGTCCGCAGTTCCACAACACGAACGCGGATTGCCATTTACCGCAAACAACTGAAAGCCGCCACCAACTCCGCATACCACGGAGAGTAGGCGAATGATCGATCAGTCTCCTATCGGGGATACTCGCGGGCTGAAACACTACGCCAGATCAGCTGCAGCGCAGGGCGAGGTTCAGCCGAGTCGTTCTTCGCACCGGCGTGGAGCACCCCTCCCCCGAATACGAATGCTGTGCCAGCTGGGCCGGTCATGCGGATCTCGTCGGGGTGATTGCCCAAGGTGTGGGCCTTACGTTGAAGGTCGGGACGTTTGTGACTGCCGGGGAGGACTCGGGTTGCGCCGTTCTGTTCGGTGAAGTCGGTTAGCGCAACGATGGCGGTGACGAACTGGGTCGAGCCGTGATCGCCGTAGGTGAGGCCGTCGGCGTGGAGGTCTTGGCCGCCGTAACCGGGTTGCGGGCAGCGGAAGTGCGCTTGGGTTACCTCGAACGGACCATCGAGCGCTGAGCCGTCTAGCACCTGGGCCACGAGCTCGGTGAGCACGCTGTTCGTCACCAAGTCATGTACAGCGTCGATGCGGCCGTCGAGCTGGTCGAGGTGTTGGGTCCCCGAGTGCGGCCGGTCTCTTGCCAGGCGCTCTTCGGCTGGCAGGGCCAGCAACAGCTCGCACTCCCCCAGCAACGCTTCGAGCTCGCCGGGCGAGAGCACGTCGGGCACGGCGACCCAACCGGCGTCATGATCGAACATCGTCGCCACCATGTCACCTACCCCAGTCGAAGCCGGTTGACTCTTCCGACACGGTCCAGAGCCTCGTCATAGTCGCCTTGTCGTAGGCGAAGGAGTCGAGCGTGCCCTTCCCAACCGGACCGACCCACTCCATTCGGCCGGTCGGGCCGTAGAGCGCCCGTTGCTCTAGGCCAGGTTCGGTGGCGCACATCACCTCTGGATATGCCCCCAGCTCGGCCGACTGAACCAGCGGCGACTTCGACATCAGAGCAAATATGGCCTTGGTCAATCCGTTGGCGCTGGTCTCAATCAGCGACGTCCGCGACGCTCCGGGGTGACACACATGGACCTCGACATCGGAGTTCGTTGCAGCCAAACGATCTTGCAGTTCGTAGGCGAACATCATCTGCGCAAGCTTGCTCTGCGAGTACGTCTTGTTCTGGTTGTAGTTGTGATCCCAGTTGATGTCGTCGAACTGGATCGTGCGTAGCCCCATCTTGTAGCCGAGGCTCGCGACCACCACTATTCGACCCTTCGACTCGTCGATGCGATCGAATAGCAGGCCGCTCAGGAGGAAGTGGCCGTAGTGATTCGTGCCGAGCATGCTCTCAAAGCCATCGACGGTGAGCTTCTGCGCAGGCACCTGCGCTATGCCGGCGTTGCATATGAGTGCGTCGATCTGGGGAACGGTCTCGAGCACCTTCGCTGCTGCAGAGCGCACGCTGTGCAATTCAGCGAGGTCCATGCGAACAAAGGACACCTCAGCGCCTGGCCCAAACTCGCCTCTAAGCTTTTCGATCGCCGCCTCGGATCGTTCGACGCTGCGGTTCAACATCACGACCTTGGCGCCCTTTCCGAGGAGAATTCGAGCCGCCTCGAACCC
>CAZBTI010000140.1:2281-6568 GCA_964494395.1 uncultured Acidimicrobiales bacterium
CCTGCGGGCTGAGACGTTCTGGCGTCCAGCCATCGGACCCAAATGTTGTGTCGACCATTGCCGTGAGACTCCTAACTGCTGCAGGCGAGCACGCGGCGGCCGACTCGGGTTCGAGCCCCAACGGGGCGCTTCTCGACGAGAACGCTCATAGCCCTAGTTTACGACGCAGGGTTATCTACGGCGTGACCGAGAACCCCACGATGGTGCCGGAGCCATCCTGTGCGTTCTTGGCCCACACGGTGCCGCCGTGCAGGTCGGCCACCCGCTGAACAATCGCCAGGCCGATTCCATTGCCAGGGCGGGTGCGCGCAGCCGCCGAACGGAAGAACCGGTCGAACACATACGGGAGATCCTCGGGCGGGATACCCGACCCTTGGTCTTGCGCCTGCACCTTCGGGCCGTCGATGACAACCGTGACGGGCGTGCCGTTAGGTGAATACTTGATGGCATTGTCGATGATGTTCGAGATTGCTCGAGTCACCATCTGCGGACGCATCAGGTAGCTCTGTTGCTCGTCGCCACCCACGACGTTGATCTCCCGGTCAGTCCGTCGGCTCTGGCGGATAACGACCTCGTTCACCAAACCGGCGAGCGACGTTTCGACGGACGGTTCGTCGACACCGGTGGGGTCGGTGGCAAGGTCGACCAACTCGCTGACGAGATCTCCGAGTTGCTCAACCTCAGAAGCCGAAGCAGAGAGCAACTGCTGGCGCTGATCGGCCTCCAAATTCGGGGTGGAGTCGAGCAGGTCGAGTTTGAGCCGCAGGCTCGTGAGTGGTGTACGAAGCTCGTGGCTGGCGTCGCCCACCAATCGGTGCTGCTGCTCCCGACTCAGTTCGAGGGCCGACAGCATGTCATTGAACGATGTGGCGAGATCACCAACTTCATCGCTGCGATCGATCTCGATCGGCGACGGCAGTTCCCTGCTATCAGCCATTTCTCGCGCCGCGGCAGCGACCGTGGTGATCGGGTTGCTCAGGCGCTGCGCCACAATCGATCCCAATACGGCCGCAAGAAGGATGCCCAAGGCACTCGCGAAGATGATCTGAAAGCGGAAACGGGCAAGACCCGCCTCGTCATCCTCGATGTTGACCGCTACCTGCAAGATGAACGGGGCATTCGGCCCACGCATCGGCGCAACCGCCATCCGGAATCGCTCACCGTCGATTTCGATGGTCGACAGCTGCGCTTCGACCAATCCACTTACTTCCACCTCGGGCAGTCCATCGTCGATGATGACGGCGCCATTGGGCGATGTCAGGCGAACACGGGTGAACAGCCGATCGGCAGCACCGTCACCTTCAAAGACATCGGCAAGGCGACCGCGCGGTCCTGCTCCCACCCCTCCTCCGCCTCGATTGGTGACGTCGGGAAGGAGTTGACGGGGCTGCTCGACGGTCGTGAGCAATTGCTCGTCGATCACGGCTCGCTGCTGGCGGGCACCGAGTACCCAAAAGCTGACCGCCATCACGACGATCGCCAAGGCTGCTGCCAAGGCGACCGTGACGGCGAGACGAGCTTGCAGCCTCACTACGAGAGTCTCGCTACGTATCCGACGCCGCGCTTGGTGTGGATGAGTCGATCGGCGCCGTTGGCCTCGAGCTTTTTTCGAATGCTCGAGATGAAGACTTCGAGCGTGTTGGAAGAAACGTCTTCTTCGTAGCCCCAGATCGCGATCATGATGTCGTTGCGAGCGAGCACTCGGTTCTCGTTCTCGATCAGCAGACACAGCAGGTCGAACTCGATCTTGGTGAGTTCGATCTCCCGATCGCCACGTCGGGCTCGACGCGTATCTGGATCGAGTACCAAATCGCCGATGGTCATCTCTCTCAGACCAGCACTTGCGGCATCGACATCGAACGAACGAAGCAGTGCCCGAATTCGAGCGAGCAACTCGTCGAGCGCGAAAGGTTTGGGAAGATAGTCATCGGCGCCGGCATCGAGACCACGGATGCGGTCCGACACTTCTTGGCGAGCGGTCAGCATGAGCACGGGTCCGGCGTAGCCGTTGCACCGTAGCTGCGAACACGTTTCGACACCGTCGATGCCCGGCAGGTTGATGTCGAGGATGATGAGATCGATGGGCGAATCACCCTCAGCCCGGTCGGCCACGGTGCGCAAGCCCAGCTCGCCAGATTCGACGCCGACAACATCGTATTTCTGCACTTCCATCACGACCTGGAGCGACTCGCGCACACCCTGATCGTCCTCGACGACGAGGATCAGAGGACCACCCGACGCTGCTGTACCCAAGCTATTCATACCTAGATCGTAACGACCAGAGGTGAGAGCTTCCTGAAGCCCACTCGCCGATTCCTTAGAAACGCTTCAGCTTCTGAAGGCGTGGGTATAGCAAAACGCTCAAGAAGCACGTCAGAGCCGTCGAAACTCTTTTTCTCGTCGCGCCTAGTTCGCGGCACTTTTCTTGGAAGGGACCACCATGGTTGGAAAGAACACACGAATCTTCGCTCCGGTAACGATCGCGCTCGCTGTAGGCCTCGCCGCCTGCGGCGGCAGCACGACCGAAACCGAGGCAGCAGCACTGGTGGCTGACGAGACCGAACAGGTCAATACCCCGTCAACGGACACGCAGGCCCCAGCCTCAGACACTTCTGATCGCGACGCTACTGATGGCGACTCCGCCAATAACGACTCTGCCGAAACCGCCGTCGCCGAGGACGTTGCCGAACCGGCCGCTGAGCAACAAGCACCACCGGTCGGCGAGCAAGCAGAGTCCGTCGCCGAGCAGGCAGAGACGATTGTCGAACAACCCGAGCCGATCGTCAACGGCATCTCTCTCGCCCAAGTTGCCGAGAACACCGCAGAGATCGAAGCGAGCCGCTTCACAATGGACGTGCGGGTTGTAGGCGACCTTGAAGGCACGCCGCTCGATGCCAACATGACAATCACCTCCGCCCAAGACGCCGATGGCGACGTCGAGGCGGTCATCGACTTCTCCGACTTCTTCGAGACTGCATTTGCGGCCCTTCCCGAAGATGAACGTGCCGCGTCAGCGCCATTCATTGACGCCTTCTCGGCACCTACCGAGGCACGGGTCGTCGACGGCGTGTCATACAGCCGCAGCGGCTTCATCAGCATCTTCGTGGGCAACGATGCATCGACCTGGTTGATCGACGACGGCAGCCTCGAAGAATTTGATCCGAACCTCGGGTCAGAGGACATCGCAACAGACTTTCTCGATGGCTTCGCCGACTCCGAGCCCGAGGTTACCGAAGTTGGCCCCGATCAGATCGACGGCACGGACGTGACCCAGTACCGAGCACAGATCGATCCAGCGGCTATCGAAGACTTCGAGCTTTCCGCTACCGCCCTCGACATCGACCGAACAGCCACCCTCCCGTTCGACTTCTGGGTTGACGATGACGGTCAGCTCCGCCAGTTCGCCACCACTATCGAGGGTTCACTGCTCGAAGACGGCAGCTCCGACGGACTCGAGTCGATCGAGATGGTTGGTCGTTGGACCGACATTGACGGCGGCTTCGACATCGTGGCGCCCGACGGCGCGATCTCTGTCGATGAGGCTATCGCCAGCAGTGATGGCGGTCTCTTCGGAGATCTCTTTACCGAAGAGACCTTTACAGAACCAGCTGAGTAGAAGCCGGGTCTCAGGTGTAGAACGGGTTCTCACCTTGGGAGTGGTCGGTTGCATCGATCACTTCGGTGACCTCCGGGATCGATTCGACGATCGCCGTCTTGATCCCTTCGGTGAGCGTCATTGCACTCATCGAACAACCCTGACAACCGCCACCCATGAGAACGTGCACAATGGTGTCGGCCTCGACCTTCACGAGGCTGGCGAACCCGCCGTGCGCAGCGAGGGCCGGGTTGATGCTGAGGTCGAGCAACTGGGTCACCTTCTCTCCAATGGTTCCGGTGAGCTCGATATCTTCGGGCGCCAGAACCGGAGGACGGTTCGGGTTGCGGATAACCAAGCCACCCTGCATTGGGTTCGAAGGAATGTCGAGGGTCGAACCAGCCATATCGTCGACGCTGTCGGCAGGAATGATGATGCTCAGTTCGTCAATCTTGTACACGAGGGCATCGTCTGGAGCTTCGCTAACCGTCTCGAGTGACAAGTCGTAGTCGAACTCGACTCCGCGGGTACCCACGATCATGACGCGCAGTCCAGTGTTTTCCGCATCGTCCTCGGCGTCACGAATCTCGAGCACCTTGACCATCGCCGCTTCGGTCACGGTCAATACGTGACCATCACCTTCAGCGCTGTTACTCGCAGCTTCGCTGTCATTCGCAGCTTCGCTGTCATTC
>CAZBTI010000140.1:6668-8915 GCA_964494395.1 uncultured Acidimicrobiales bacterium
ACCTTCAGCGCTGTTACTCGCAGCTTCGCTGTCATTCGCAGCTTCGCTGTCATTCACAGCTTCATCGGTGTCAGTCGTCGAATCGCTCATGCTGCTCAGAGTACGTTCCCGCTCAGAATATCCCCACCCGAGCGGACCGAATTCACCTCTCGAGTTCCTCGCTCAATTCCAGCCACTGCTCTTCCAACTCCCCGATCCGGTTGGTGACCTCGCCGAGTTGTCCACCGATGCGCGCAAGTGCATCGTGATCGGTACCCGCTGCTTCGAGTTCGGCGGTGAGCGCCGTCTGGTGCTTGTCGAGCTTCGCCATCTCCTTCTCGTTCGCCTTCAACTCATGGCGGACGGTGCTGTGCGAGCGCCCTCCCGACTTCTTCGCCGCGTCGGCGGTCGAGGTCTTCTTCGCTCCAGATGAGGCAGCTGTCGAGTCGGCCTTAGAACCTTGCTTCGAACGCCGCAACTCGTCGTATGCCTCGTAACCGCCGGGCAAGCGGCCGACCGTTCCCCCGCCGTCGAACACGATGACATCATCGACGGTGCGTTCTAGAAACGCTCGATCGTGGCTGACCACGATGACCGCTCCGGGGTAGTTCTCGAGGAAGTCTTCGAGCACACGAAGCGTGTCGAGGTCGAGGTCGTTGGTCGGCTCATCGAGCAGCAACACGTTTGGCTTCTTCGCCAGCGTGATGAGCAACTGCAATCGACGACGCTCGCCACCACTCAGCAATTCAATTGGCGCATACTGCGCATCGCTATCGAACCAGAAGCTCTCCATCAGGGCAATGTCTTGCCACTCGGGCTTCGGTGCATCGACGATTGCTTCCCACACCCGACTCTGCGGGTTCAGCTCGATGCCGCGCTGATCGAACAGCTCCATCACGACCGTCGAACCAATCTCTACCCCACCCTGGGTCGGTTGGCGCTTGCCGGCAATGACGTCGAGCAAGGTCGACTTGCCCGTCCCGTTCGAGCCAACGATGCCGAGACGCTCTCGGGGGTCGATCGCAAGGTCGACGGAAGAAAAAAGTGGGTCGTGGTCTGGGTGCGCAAAGCTCACACCGCGCAACTCGACCACATCGTTGCCGAGCCTTGGCGTCCCGAAGTGCAGGTCGAGCGAACCATCTCGCGCTGGAGCGTCGGGGCGAGTGTTTACGATTTCGGTCGCCGATCGAATTCGTGCCTTTGCCTTGCTTGTTCGAGCAGGCGCTCCCCTGCGCAACCACGCCAACTCGGTCTTGGCCAGATTGGCCCTGACCTTTTCGGCCTGCACCGCCTGCGCCTCGCGAAGCGCACGACCTTCGAGGTACGCGTCGTACCCGCCCTCGTGAGTGAACGCGTTCCCTCGATCCAGTTCGACCACCCTGTTGGTGACTCGGTCGAGCACGTGCCGATCGTGTGTGACCAGAATAAGGCCGCCCTTGTACGAGGAAAGCCGAGCCTCAAGCCACTCGATCGCGTCGACGTCGAGATGGTTTGTGGGTTCGTCGAGAATCAGGAGATCACTCGGGTGCACCAGCGCTCGGGCGAGCGCCACCCGCTTTGCTTCGCCACCGGAGAGCTGCGAGACCGGCGTATCGGAACGACCGCCCATGCCGAGCTTGCCGAGCACCGCATCGATCTCCCATGACTCTCCGTCGACGTGATCGACTGCGTCTCGAACCGTTCCCGTCCCGAGGTCGGGGTTCTGGTCGAGGGTGGCGATCTGGACGTCTCGGCCCCGACGGACCGTACCCGACTCGGGTTCTCGGTTTCCGATCAGCACGTCGATGAGCGTCGACTTTCCGGTGCCGTTCAAACCAACGAGACCGATGCGATCACCGGTGGAGATCGTGACCGATACGTCGCGGAAGAGATCTCTCCCGGGGCGGGCCATCGTCAGATCGGTTGCGTCGACAAGAATCACGAGTTGAGGCTAGTCAGCAAATCGACCAGTCAGTTTCGCGCGCAGTGAGGTTGCCCAAACACGCGCGGTCCAAGAAAGTGGCGTGGCGATTCACACCTCCGCGGCAGTGCGGTTAGCCTTGCCCACGTGAGTGACGTATGGCAAGGACCTGGATGGTGGCTGGCCTCGGACGGCAAGTGGTATCCCGCTGAAGCGGAATCCGGCGCGGTCTTCGAGGGCGAAATCCCCGGCATGGACACAGCAGAAGCGGCGACCGCAAGCGTCGCGACCCCCGAGGTCACAGAACCGGCCGCAACCGAGCCGACTGTCGCTGAGCCAGTCGTTGAAGAGCCCGTCGTCGCGGAGCC
>CAZBTI010000141.1:0-8903 GCA_964494395.1 uncultured Acidimicrobiales bacterium
GCGGAACGTTTCCTGGGTTAGTGACGGTGTAGGTCCAGGTGATGGGGGCACCGGGTGCGACGAGCACTCCGGGCGCTTCGGTGCTGTCGGTTCCGTTCGTCGATTTTGCAATCGCAATCGCTGCCTCCGAACCGAAGTAACGATCCTCGTCCTCGTCGGTGACCGGGTCTGGAGTGACGCCGTTGCCATCAGGGTCGGTTTCGGTCGGCGGTGTACCGCTGGCAACCGCATTGTTCTCGTATTGGCCCTCGATTGCGGTGCCGGTGGCTTCGAAGATCCAGGTTTCGTCGAGGTCGAGGATGCCGTCGCTATTCGTGTCGCCGGAGACGAAGGTGCCGGTGAGGTCGTCGGCGGGGTCGCCGGGTGTGCCGTTGTCATCGACGACGCCCACGTTCGAGAGTGGGACATTGCCAAGGTTCGAAATCTCATACGTCCAAACAACAGGGTCGCCAACGGCGATAAACGGACCGGTGCCGGTCGGGTTGTCCGTACCGTTCGTCAGCTTGATGATCGCCGTCTCGGGTTCTGAACCGAAGTAGTAGTCATCATCGTCATCGGTGACCGAATCTGGCGTCGTGGTAGTTCCATCTGGGTTGGTCACCACTGGTGGCGTACCGCTCGCCACAGCGTTGTTCTGATACTGGCCTTGGGTTGCGGTGCCGGTGGCTTCGAAGATCCAGGTCTCGTCAACACCGAGGAGGCCGTCGCCGTTGGTGTCTCCCGAGACGAAGACGCCGATGAGGTCGTCGGTCAGGTCGGCGGGTGTGCCATTGTCATCGACCACACCGACGCTTGAAAGCGCAACGTTGCCGCTGTTCGCTACTTCGTAGGTCCAGGTGACGTCATCTCCTTGTGCGACAAACACGCCCGGAGCTGCCGAGTTGTCGATGCCGTTCGTCGACTTCGTGACGGCGATCCCGGGTTCGATGCCGAAGTAGTAGTCGTCGTCTTCTGCGTCGACTGGCGGTGGAGTAGTGGTGGTGCCGTCGGCGTTAGTGATCTCTGGTGGTGTGCCGGTGACGGTCGCGTTGTTCTCGTACTGGCCTTGGGTTGCGATACCGGTGGCTTCGAAGATCCATGTTTCATTGACACCGAGGAGTCCGTTGCCGTTCGTGTCGCCGGAGATGAATGCTCCGGTGAGGTCGTCGGCGGGGTCGGCGGGTGTTCCGTTGTCATCGGTAACGCTGACGTTGGAAAGAGGCACGTTGCCGGGGTTTGTGACCGTGTAGGTCCACGTGACGGTGTCTCCGGGCGTGATGAACACGCCAGGTGCCGCAATGTTGTCGACACCGTTCGTCGATTTCGTGATGTCGATGGCCGGGTCGATGCCGAAGTAGTTGGCCGGATCAGAATCGCCATATTCGTTCTCGAGAATGTCGGTTGCGTCCACCTGGGCGGTGTTGAGATAGGCCCCGGAGATGGCGACCTCGCCGGTGTGTTCGTACGTCCAAGTCTCGTCAACGTCGAGTAGGCCATCACCGTCGGTGTCGCCCGAGATGAGCGTGGGTGTGAAGTCATCGGTCGGGTCCGCTGGCGTACCGGCGTCATCGATGAACGCGTTGACCGTGAGCTCGATGTTGCCCGTGTTCTCAAGGGTGTAGGTGAAGGTGACGGGGTCGCCGGCAGGAACCAACACGCCCGGTGCGCTGTTTGCATCGGTGTCGTTCACGAACTTGGTGAGCTCGAGACCGCCTTCGATACCGAAGTAGTTCGCCGGGTCAGAGGCAGTGAGGTCTTCCGTGTCCGGAGTTACCGGAGTCACCGTTGCGGTTGCCCAGTTCGTGTACTGGCCAACCGTTGCGACGAAGCCGGTGGCTTCGTACAGCCAGGTTTCGTCGAGATCGAGGATGCCGTCGCCATCGGTGTCGCCGCTGACGAAGTCCGCCATGAAGTCATCGGTCGGGTCCGCTGGAGTGCCGTTGTCATCGCTCAACATCACATTGCCGAGTGGGACGTTTCCTGCGCCGGTCGTGACTTCGTACGTGAAGGTGACCGGAGCGCCGGGGTTCAAGAACAATCCTGGTGCGCTGTTTGCATCGTCGCCGTTGACGAACTTGACGATGTCGAGATCGGGGTCGACGGGCGGGGTAACTACCTCTGCATCATCCTCATCCTCGACCTCTTGTCCCGAGCCGGCGCCGTCAGCGGTGACGGCGGCGATGTTCAAAATGTCGGTAACCACATTGGTGGTGGAGCAGATGTATGAGTGCACGTCGCCGATCCCGAGATCGGGAATCGCGCCGCTGGCGAGGTTGCACGCTGGTTCTGCGCTGTCGTCGACAACGATGTTGGTGAGGACTTCAAAGCCGGTGTTTCGAATGGAGATTCGCCACTGCGCTGTATCGGTGAATGGTACGAGTACGGTCTCGACCCACCCGTCGGATGGATCGAGTGGGTCGGTCGTGAGGTCGCACGAACCGAGTGCGGAATCGCAGACTTCTTTGATGATCTGAATGTCTGGGTCGCCGCGGAAGCCGAGATCGACACTCAGGTTGGTCAGGTTGTCGAAGGTCACCGGGTTGCCGAGGTTGAAGATGTTCTCGCCCGTCGGTTCTTCGCCGAGGGGTGGGTCGATGGTCGTGTCGGCACTCAGCGTTACCGGCCCTGAAGTGGTGTAGCCCAAGCCGGAATCAAACGCTTGTTGATCGATGTCTTCGTTGTCATCGTTGTCAGCGGGCAAGGGGAGGATGGTCTGGGTCAGCGTGTTGAGCGTGCCGCCGTTCAACTCAGCGTCGGGAATTCGAACTTCGTAAACGCCTTCGAGGAGTTCTTCAAAGATGTAGCGGCCGTCCGCGTCGGTCGTGGTGTTGCCGAAGAAGACGAAGTTTCCGGTTCCATCATCGACCCATAGTTCAACAACGGTGCCCTGAACAGGTACATCGACTCCGGCGGTGTACGCACCGTCTACATCGGCGTCGAGGAACACGAGGTCACCGAGGCTGAGCGAAAGGACCTGTACGAGGACTTCGTTAGAGCGGATGAGGTCACTCACGCTGTCGGTCCGAGCTGCGAAACGGTTCACGTAGCGATCGGCTGGTTCGTTTGGGTCAGCAGGCGTGCCAGCTTGAAACGTGTAGTCGACGGTCACGGTCGACTGGGCAAAGAGCACCTCTGACTGCACAAAACGAACACCGGTCGAGTCGGAGAAAGTGAAATTGCACGGAGCGGTTCCGACGGTGAGCTCAGCTTGGGTACACCAGTTCACCCCACCTGGAACGGAGAGATCGTTGTCTGGGTGCTCAGCGTCGTAGGGGACCGTGTTGGGGTCATCGGCGGTGTAGTACCACGTACCTGCAGTTGGCGATGACGTGCCAGCACCAGAGACCGTTGTCGGCTGTGGCATCCATGCGGTCAGCTCGTAGCTCCCGGAGAAGTTCGAGTCGAATTCGGTGCGGATGTTGAGCGGGTTGAGCGCATCGCCGTTGTACGGCCACACATCGATGATGTCTGGTGGGGCGAAATCGAATGCTGTTGACAGGTTGCTCCAGCCAATCGTGTAGTTCTGCGTATCGAGTTGGAGCTCGAGTGGAGCGTCAACTTCCTTGATGAGTTGGAACTCGCCAGCTGCGATGACCGAGACCGTGCGTTCATCGCTTCGGGTCGAGGCCGGCGAGATGTCGGTGTCTGAGGAAATCTCTACGCTGTTCGTCAGGTCG
Organism: uncultured Acidimicrobiales bacterium; assembly: GCA_964494395.1. Taxonomy (GTDB): domain Bacteria; phylum Actinomycetota; class Acidimicrobiia; order Acidimicrobiales; family SHLQ01; genus SHLQ01. Next base: position 3,657 of record CAZBTI010000141.1, read on the forward strand.
GTTCCGGGGTCTTGGAAGTTATCGATCGTTGTGCAGACCGGGATCGGGCCGATCGCAACATTGGTTGGGCGATCACCGAGATCGAACACGAGCGTTGTCGTGCCGTCGGGGTTGTTGGTGACCGAAGCCAGTGCCACGTTCGCGTCGGGGAATGCCTGGCTTGCCTGGCAGAAGGAATCGAATGTGACGCCGGCCGGCAAGGTGTCGATGACCTGAACGTTCGGAGCGATTGCTGGGGTCACGGCAGTGACCGCGGGTTGAAGCCACCACACCACGGTGTCGGCGCCCTGCACGTTGAAGAGATCGTCATCGGTGGCTGACGTGGAGTCGATCGAGGTGGCCTTCGAGATTCGAACCTGGTGGCGGTTCAAGGTCATGCGATCGCCCAATGCGGAGTTGGTGTAGTTCTCTGCGTCAAAGAAGGTATTGGTGTAATCAGTGTCACCGAAAGTTCGATTCGCGTTGTTGGCGAGGACGGTTCCGACCGGAATTGGCTGGCCATCGTTGGGGCCGCCGTTAAACGTGTCGCGGATCTCGACAGGGAACGACACCTGGATGAACTCTGCGGGGTCGAGTGTTGCGGCGACGGTTGGGTCGATGCGGATGCGGATCATGCCAATGCTGTCCATCGAGGTTTGTGGGTTCGGGTCGAAACTCAGCGGGTCGGTCGACCAATCGTTGTTCGGCGCGGTGCAGTCGTTGACGGCGCTGACTTGGTCGGTCCAGTCGTTCGCGGTCACATCGTTGTTGAAGCCAGCGGTCGCGTATTCAACGATGTACGCGTCGGCGGGCAGCGAACCTCGGATGTAGACCGGCTCGGCGCCAGTCCAGTCGATGAGCGACATGGTGGTGTTGTCGAACGCATCACACAGTTCGATCGTGTCGGCGGCCCATGGGAAGGTGCCCTGGTTACGGACCCAGAACCAGAAGTGGGCTCGCTCCCCAGGCTGCACGGGTGCGTCGCCAGAATTACAAGCCTGGGTTTGTCCGGAGAGCAAAGAGCCCTGCGGGATCGACGCTGCGCCACAAGGCCAGACTCCGGTCGTGCCGGTGGTCCGACCATTGATCCGGTCATCGGCCCACTCAAAGGAACCGAGTTGCTTGGAGAAGCCGCCGGTTTCTGAGATTCGGACATTGACCGAGCGATCGTTGTTCTCGGTCGGCTCTCCCGCATCGGCGAAGTTTTCTTGACCGCTCTCATCTACGGGGTCGAAGTTGGTGAGCAGATTGTCAAGTGAGTAGTCGCCGGTGATTGGGTCGTCACCTGGCTCCCAATCTGGGTCGACGGTGCGGTAGAAGTCGCTCACGGGGTACCAGATGTCAACAGAGCCAGCGAAGGCAATGAACGGACCGGACGCAAGGCTGGTTCCGTTGTTGCCCTCGGTTGGCACGGGGTCGCCGTCGGTATCTACACCGGTAACAGTGATGTCGATCTCGTTGTTGGCTCGATCCTCGACGCACGTCCACGTTCCCTGGGCTCCCCAGCTTTCAGGCGCGGCATCCCCGATGGGGAGACCAGCGTTGGGTTGCGGGAAGTTCCGGCAGGCCACCAATCGAAAGCCAGGAAAGGCTGCAGGAATCGCATCGGAGAATGTGACTGGGTCAACGAGCGCAGCTTGGCCCTTCGTGCCGCCCTCATAGATCGCCGAGATATCCCAGCGATAGTTCGCTCCGAACTCGGTGAGGCCCGTAACCGGGTTGACCCGTTCGGTGAACTGCAAGAAGGTGACTCGGTTGAATGGGTTCGACGCGTCGTTGCCTTTGGTGATGTCGAACCGAGGAGCGGCCGAAACGAAGATCTCCTCAGGCTCGAGCATGCTGCTGTTGTTCAACTGCGCACGGTCGGTTCCCGAATAGAGGCGAGCTTCTACCTGAAAGGAAGAGCCATTCGTCGAAGCGCCGCTGGTGCGAATGAAGGTCGGGACGATCGATGTACCGTTGCCCCTCGGACCGAGGTTGCAGGTCACGGTGATGGCACCGGTGGCTGGGTCGACGGCGATTGAAGACACCGGACTCACCCCTGCGGTGAGACACGATGGATGCAGGCTCGGTACCTCGACGGCCGCACCGGGGTTCGGTGTAATGACCTGTTCAAGGACCACGTCGTTGAGCGGGTTCGTGTTCGGGTCGGGAATGTTGTCCGCCGTGATCGTGTAGCCGATCGTGGTGACATCGTTGGTTCGGACAATGTCGTCGAACTCGCCGCAATCATCTCCGGGGGTGACGACCGAGCAGGTGCCGCTCGTATTGAATGGGCCAGTTCCGGTCTCAATTAATTCCTCGCCGGAAGGAGTGATGAAGTAGCCGAGCGAGAGCTCGGGTAGGCCGGTGACGCCTGCGGTTATCGAAAGGTCATCTCCGGCGTTGTACGTGAAGTTATAGGTCGACGTGAATGGGTCGCCTGCGATGCTCGGAGGTGGACCGGGCGTGACGTTGGTGTCTCCGCCGGTGGGGGAAGACTGATACTCGGGTGGATACGAGATGTTGAGTTGGTAGTTCGACCCAGCGGCGAGACCAGGAAAATCGACGCATCCGGTGACTGGGTCGGTCACGGCTACTACCGGACCGCTGCCGCCAGTGAGGTCCACCAGTTGCACCGTGATTGGTTCGCTAAACGCAACCTCGCCATTCGCTCCTGGGTTCAATTCGTCGCCTTGAACGCTGGAGCCGTTGAGGTCGCGGAAGAAGCAGCCATCAATACCGGTCGGGACTGCCGTCGCGGTGCCGGGAAACGCGTACACAGAGGTAGCAATGATTGCCCACACCATCAAGACCTTGAGTTTCTTCACCGTTCGCCGTTCTTTCGAGAAGTCCTTCTTGGCGCTCTAATCGCCAATAACGCTCAGCTATTGAGTCCTTTGACCTACGGGCATCAATTTTCATGGTGGTCGAGATCAGCGCATACCCTTACGCCCATGCGCACCTTCGCCACGCGGCTCGCCCGCGTCCTCGGGCCAGATCCCGGCGCAGTTGCGCAATCTGGCGTTGCGCTACTTATCTCGGTGGTGGCGACACTGGTGGCTGGTCTCACACTCGCTTCTGCTGAAGGTCGGCTGGAGGAGTTGCCCGGCCTTCTTCTGCTTGTCCCGGCGGCGATTGCACAGCGAGGCAATGTCTTTGGCGCGCTTGGAAGTCGACTCGGAACCGCCATTCACACCGGTGAGTTCAGTATTACTCGCCGGCTCGACACGGTTTTTGGACAGAACGTGCTGGCATCGCTAGGGCTTAGCGTCATGGCGGCCGCCTGGCTAGGGCTTGTCGCGTGGGTGCTTTCGAAGGTGTTTCGGATCGAGGACGCCATGGGTGTGTTCGACTTCCTCACCATTTCGGTCGTCGGTGGAGTTGCTGCGTCTGTGGTGGTCTTCGGTCTCACCGTCGCGCTCGCAGCAGGTTCCCGACGCTTTGGATGGGACCTCGACAATGTGATCTCGCCTTTGGTCACCGGAACCGGTGACCTCGTCACGTTGCCCGCTTTGCTGGCTGCGTCGCTGATCGTTGGCAGCCGAGTCGACGGTGCCACCAATGACGCTGCAGTGGTCGTCGGCGCCGCCGTGCTCATCGTGGCTGTCGTGACCTTTGCGATCTCGGTACGGCGAAGCCTCCCGCTCTTGCGCAGGATCGTGATCGAATCCTTGCCGGTGCTAGGTCTCGCGTCCTTTGTCTCGCTCATCGCCGGAATCGTCGTCGAGAATCAGCTCGGAAGGTTCCTCGACCAGCCTGCTCTTTTAGTGCTCGTCCCGGCGTACTTCGGAATGGCTGGCGCGCTCGGAGGCATCCTCTCCAGTCGGCTCGGCTCGAAGGTGCATCTCGGGCTGATCCAATCCCGGCTCGTTCCACAGCGCGAAGCGCTGCTCGACATTCGGTCGGTCGCCGTGCTCGCAGTGCCCATCTTCATCATCGTTGGGTTGTCGGCTCATCTCGGGTCGCAAGCCGTGGGTGCGGCGAGCCCCGGCCTGGGGTCGATGGTGGCTGTTGCTCTGCTCGCTGGGATTGGCGCCACTCTCGTGGTCCTAGCTGTCGCGTACTACGGAACGCTCGCCGCGGTCCGCCTCGGCCTCGACCCTGACACTGCAACCATTCCCCTCACCAACTCGGTCCTCGACCTTGTGGGTGCCTTCACATTGGTAGGGGCGATCATCCTGCTCGGAGTTGGAACATGAACTCGACGGCAAAACGAACCCTTCCCACAGCCCAGTCCGTTCTCTACAGTGACGGAAGAAACTAGAACCTATGGATGACAAACCTCGAAACCTGAGAACGCTCCTCGCCGACGCGAAGGACACGTCGGAACTCATGGTCGATCTCGCCTACGCAGCGGTCTACTTCGGCGACCCGGACATGGCCGATGAAGTGCGCGACCTCGAATCGGTGCTGACGAAGTTGGTCGCCGACATGCGATCGCTCGCCATCCTCGGCGTTCGCCACCCACGCGAAGCTCCTGGCATGGGACGCGTCCTCCAGGTGATTTCGGCCATCGAGCGCATCGGCAACGACGCGGTGAACATTGCCCGCACCGTCACGAACAAGCTCGGCATTCCTGCGCACTTGATCGAGGAGCTCCGCGACGCTGAAGAGGTGTCCCATCGAGTCGTTGTCGCCGAGTCATCCAAGATGGCGCACTCGACGCTGATCGACCTCGAACTCCCGGTGTACACCGGGATGCGAATTCTCGCCGTCCGCGGAGGCGATGGATGGACGACGGCGGTTGAGGGCACCACGATCCTCGTCCCCGGGGATGTGCTGTTCCTCGAGGGGCCCCCTGGAGGGATCCCGACCGTTCGTGAACTTGCCGGTGCGCCCCCACGCGAGCCAATTGCCGAAACCGAACCGATTGAAGAACTCGATCGTGCGATCGACATTCTTGTGGAGATGAAGAACCTGTCCGAGGCTGCGGTTGGTTTGGCTTACTCGGCGATCGTGCTCGGAGACCGCGGACTTGCCGCCGAAGTACGACACCTCGAAATTCGGCTCGACGAGATGCACGACCAGTTGGAGACGTGGGTATTGCGAGCAGCGGCGTCGAGCAAAGAACCGTCTCCACTGCGCGGATTGCTGCACCTCGCCGCCGCGTCAGAGGACATTGGTGATCAGGCGTCCGCGATGGTCATGTTCGTCGAACGGGGCGAAGACGTGCATCCGGTCCTCGGTGTCGCTCTCGCCGATGCCGACGAAGTTGTGCTCCGCGTTCCTGTCGCTGCCGGCAGCGCTGCCGAGGGTGTTCGCTTGGCGGATCTCCAGCTCGATGTT
>CAZBTI010000142.1:0-8880 GCA_964494395.1 uncultured Acidimicrobiales bacterium
GTCTCTCCGAACGTCAAATCGACTATCGACTCAGCGCCCAAGAGTGGATTCGTCTTCATCCAGGGACTTATCAACTGCGATCAAGCCCAAGCACATGGGAGAGCAGGCTCTTGGCGGCGGTGTTCTGCTCTGGCGGGATCGCCTCGCATCGATGTGCCGCTACGCTCTGGAACCTTGACGTCTTCCACGCTCCAGACATCGAAATCACGATCCCTAACGGAGGCTGGCAGCAGATTACTGGGGCGCTCGTGCACCGGACCACCCAGTGGGATCGCTGTTGCCCGGTCACCAAGCGCTCCATTCCTACCACCGGTGTTGAACGTACGATCTTGGACTGTGCAGGAGTGCTGAGGTTCGAGACAGTTGAACGGCTGGCAGAATCGGCGATTCGCCAGAACCTCACCAGCTGGACAGCACTCGCTGACTGTTTGAAGGATCACTCAAAGCGAGGTCGAAATGGTTGCCTCTCCCTGCGGACACTCCTCGAATTCCGCCTGGGTAACGGCACTGTTCCATTGTCTGACTTCAGTCGCCGAGTGGTAAATCTCCTCGTCGATAACGGGATCGAACGGCCCGTGGTCGAGCATCGAATCCTCGATGACGATGGGCGCCTCATCCTGCAAACAGATCTCGCGTGGCCGCAACATCGAAAAGCATGGGAACTCGACGGCCTTCGCTGGCACTTTGGACGAGATGACGTAGAGCGCGATCGGCGGAAACGAAACCGGGCGAAGGCTCAGGGCTGGAACATCCAAGAGATCTTGTGGTCTATGTATGTCGACAACCCCGATGAGCTTGTGCAGCTCGCCCGAAAGTTCCTTCGCCCCTAAAACATTTGAAGCCCCACCCACATTGAATGTGGGTGGGGCTTCAAATTTTCAGAAAGGGTGACGGTTAGCCCTGGCCGCCTGCAGCGTCTTGGACAGACTGCTTGCCTGCGGAGATCCACGGCATCATGCCTCGGAGCTCTGAGCCGACCTTCTCGATGAGGTGATCCTTGCCGGCGTCTTCCATTGCGTGGAAGTTCTCACGACCGGACTTCGACTCGGCAACCCATTCCTTTGCGAACGTACCGTCTTGGATCTCACCGAGGATCTTCTTCATCTCGGCGCGGGTGTCGTCGTTGACGATCCGTGGGCCACGGCTGAGGTCGCCATACTCGGCGGTGTCACTCACGCTGTAACGCATACCGGAGATGCCCTCTTCGTACATGAGATCGACGATGAGCTTGAGCTCGTGGAGACACTCGAAGTAGGCAATCTCGGGCTGGTAGCCAGCGTCGACGAGCGTCTGGAAACCAGAACGCACGAGCTCGCTGGTGCCGCCACAGAGGACAACCTGCTCGCCGAAGAGATCGGTTTCGGTCTCTTCGGTAAAGGTGGTCTCGATAACGCCCGCACGAGCACCACCGATGGCGTCGGCGTAGGCAAGGGCAAGGCCCATTGCCGAACCACTTGCGTCGTTCTCGACCGCAATGATTGCCGGCACGCCGCCACCTTCGGTGTAGGTACGGCGCACGAGGTGACCTGGACCCTTCGGGGCGATCATGATGACGTCGATATCGTCAGCTGGCTTGATCAGGTCGAAGCGAATGTTGAAGCCGTGTGCGAACGCAAGAGCGTTCCCTGGCTCGAGGTTAGGAAGGATGTGCTCTTCGTAGATCTGTGCCTGCTCGGTGTCGGGCAGAAGGATCATGATGACGTCGGCCTCGGCGGTTGCCTCAGCGATCGTCTTGACCACGAGGCCTGCCTCTTCGGCCTTTGCCTTCGAGGAGGAACCTTCACGCAAGCCAACCCGCACATCGATTCCTGATTCTTTGAGGTTCAAGGCGTGTGCGTGTCCTTGGGAGCCGTAACCGAGTACGGCGACCTTCTTGTCGGCGATCAAGGAGCGATCGACGTCTTTCTCGTAGTAGATGTTTGCCACTGGAGTTGTCTTTCTGGGTTGTGTGAGAAATGTGAGGAGAGAAGCTGTTCGAAGAAATGATTGCTGGCTCCGGTGAACTGACCGGAACCGATTTGCAGGCTACTCGATGCCAGGAATGGCAATCGCACCGGTCCGTTGGAGCTCTTGAACACCAAAGGGCTCGAGTTGATTCAGGAGATCGTCGAGGTCGCTTGGATCGCTCGACAGCGAGATCATCATCTGTGTGTCGCGGACTCGAATCACCGAACCGCTGAAACCGGCGACGAGTGCTTCGACTTCGGCGACCTTGCTCGTATCTGGCACGTCGAGGCGCACGAGAACCATCTCTCGCAGCGCTGACGCTTCGGCTTCGAGTTCGGTGATCGCAACCACGTCGATGAGCTTGTCGAGCTGCTTTCTGATCTGATCGATCGGCGCTGATTCAGCATCGACGACGATGGTGATGCGACTGAAGCGCTCGTCGGTAGGGGCAACGGCGAGTGACTCGATGTTAAAGCCACGACGAGCAAAGAGCCCGGCGACACGAGCGAGCACGCCCGACTTGTTCTCGACGAGCACGGCCAAGGTGTGGGAGCGAGCGAGTTGGCTGCGCTTCATCATGACGAGCCCTTCTGTTGGAAAGGAGGCACGACAACTTCGGAGTTGCTCGCACCGCCCGGAACCATGGGATAGACGTTCTCGGTGGGTTCGGTGACGAACTCGAGCACGACGGGAGCATCGTCAATGGCGTTAGCCCGTTCGATCGCGTCGTCGACCTCGTCAGGATCCTCGACGCGTATTGCGACGCAACCCATGGCCTCGGACAACTTGACGTAGTCGGGAACCGGTCCTGAAAGGTCGACCTCGGAGAGACGGTTCTCGTAGAACATCTCTTGCCACTGACGGACCATGCCAAGGTAGGTGTTGTTCAACAACGCAATCTTCACCGGAATCTTCTCGACGGCTGCGGTGATGAGTTCTTGGCTGGTCATCTGGAAACAACCATCGCCATCGACTGCCCAGACGGTCTTATCGGGCATGCCGACCTTGGCACCGATGGCGGCCGGAATCGAGTAGCCCATCGTTCCGAGTCCACCTGAGTTGAGCCACGTGTAGGGGTGGTCGAACTTCCAGTACTGGCTGGCCCACATCTGGTGCTGGCCCACGCCAGAGGCGACGATGGTGTCTTCCGGTGAGAGATCACGGAGGCGCTCGATCACCATCTGCGGCTTGAGTCGGCCACCGGGCTCTGCGTCTTCGTAGGCGAGCGGGTAGTTCTCTTGCCAGCCCGACAGGGTCGAGCGCCAAGCGGTGTGATCGGCTGGGGATGATGTGCCGATGACTTCGAGCATTTGGCCCATGACATGCTTGGCATCACCACGAATGGCGACATCGGGCATGCGAATCTTGCCCAGCTCGGCTGGGTCGATATCGACGTGGATGACCTTTGCATCCTTTGCGAACTCGTCGACCTTGCCGGTGACACGGTCGTCGAAGCGACTTCCCATGGCGATGAGCAGGTCGGATTCTTGCATCGCCATAACGGCGGTGTAGTTGCCGTGCATGCCGGGCATACCGAGGTTGAGTTCGTGACTGTCGGGCATTGCGCCACGAGCCATGAGCGTCGTGACAACAGGAATGTTCAGCTTCTCGGCGAGAGCCAGAAGTTCGGCAGCACCGCGGGCCTTCAAGATGCCGCCACCGGCGTAGAGCACGGGCCGCTTGGCCTCGAGCATCAACTCGACCGCTACTTCAATCATCTTGGGGTCGCCATCGAGTACCGGCTTGAAGCCGGGGAGGTCGACGGGAACCGGGTCTTTCCACGTCATTGCAGAATCCGGGTTGCGGATGTCGGTGATGTTCTTGGGCAAATCGATAAGCACCGGGCCGGGGCGGCCGGTGGTAGCGATGTGGAACGCTTCGTGGACGACCTGAGGAATGTCGTTGGGGTCAGAGACCAAGTAGTTGTGCTTGGTGATCGACATGGTGATGCCGGTTGTGTCGGTCTCTTGGAACGCATCGGTGCCGATGAGCCCGTAGGGAACCTGACCGGTAATGGCGACGATCGGTACCGAGTCGAGGTACGCGTCGGCAAGCGGGGTGACGATGTTCGTGGCGGCGGGGCCACTGGTCACCATCACCACACCAGGCTTGCCAGTCGCATGTGCGTAACCCGACGCCATGTGTCCAGCACCCTGTTCATGACGAACGAGTACATGACGAGGCCCTGATCCGCTGACCATGGAGTCGTAGACGGGCATAATTGCGCCGCCGGGATAGCCGAACACCACATCAACACCCTCAAATTCGAGAGCCTTGAGTAGGGCCGATCCTCCATCCATTTCCATAACTTGCTCCTCATTCGGTGAGCGATTCGAACGTTGTGCCAAAAACTAAGAAGCCTTCCCAGTTGGGAAGGCGAAGCACACGACGTTTCAGTCGTGTGCTAGATAACTACTACTACGAGATCGCTGCGAAAAATCACGTTGTGAGTATGCCTCGGCTATGGCCTCAGCGACAACTTTGCCGCTCGTAAGATGAAGTTATGACTTTCGCGTCGTCGCGTCGAGGGGTGTTCCCCGGATCGTTCAATCCGCTCACTATTGCACACCTCGAGGTGGCCGAGCAGGCGCGACGTGAGCACCGGTTGGATGTGGTGGATCTCGTTGTTTCGCAAGTCGCCCTCGATAAGCCCGCTCCCCCAGGACCATCGTTCGAAGAACGCATTGCGTTGCTCGATGCCGACGCAGCCGCATACGACTGGTTGTTCGTCAAGACCACCGAACAGAAGCTCATCGTCGACATCGCAGACGGCTACGACGTGGTCATCATGGGGGCTGACAAGTGGATCCAGGTTAACGATGCCAGCTACTACGACTCGGCAGACGCTCGTGACGCTGCACTAGATCGCTTGCCAACGGTCGTCGTTGCGACGCGCAGCGGACTAGAGATTGTGGGCGCTGAGGTATTGGAAACCGACGAAGCCGTGCACGACGTGTCGTCCACTAGCGCTCGAGCAGGCGACCGCGACCTCATGGCGCCCAAAGCCGCAGAGGGCTGGTTCGACTAGGGGCTAGGCCTCGTCGTCGTTGCCGGTACCGCCGTCCAGTTCGTCGTTGCCGAGGCCACCGCGCAGGGTGTCATCCCCTGATCGTCCAAACAAGGCATCGTCACCAGGGCCGCCGCGCAAAGTGTCATCACCAGCGCCACCGAACAGCGCGTCGTCACCAGCACGGCCTATGAGCAGGTCGTCACCTTGCTGACCACGTAGCTCGTCGTTCCCAGCGTGACCAATGAGAACGTCGCGTCCTACCGAGCCTCGAAACAAATCATTCCCGGCTCCGCCCATGAGTACATCGCCTACATCAGGCTCTCCGGTTACTGCGACCGGCGAAAACGGCAGGTAGCCGCCCCACAGTGCGTCATTTCCGGGACCGCCTGAAAGCATGTCTGCACCACCCTGGCCGACGAGAACATCGGGACCGATGCCGCCGACCACAATGTCATCGCCGTCTCCAGCAAGGACGTGGTCACCGCCGCCGCCGCCGAAGATCTCGTCATCACCAGCACCTCCCCAAATGCCCTCGAAGCCATCGGATCCGCGAATGATGTCGGCCCCATTCTCTCCGAATACATCCGTAATGCCCTGAGTGGACGGAAGGTTGGCTTCGACAATGATCGTGTCATTACCGTTTCCGCCAGCGACCGCCCGCGCCCGGGAAACATGAATATGATCGCTACCCGAGCCGCCGAGGACTATGTCGATGCCGTCGACGCAGATGATGTCATCGCCGCCACGTCCATGGACTCGAGCACCAAGACCAACGGTGCTCGAAACAACCATGACGTCTGATCCCGAGGTCCCCTCAACCACCGCACCAGCGCTAGCAAATGAAACATGGATGGTTGCGTCAAGCCCCATGCATTGCGGAACTGCGGTCTGGGCGCTCGCCGGAACGCTCACCAACAAACCGCCTAAAAGCGCACTCGTACCAAGAACAGTTTTGCGAACAGAAGCCATACCGAATAATCGACCTAGTGGCGAATAACTTGAACGCCGGTGCTACACGAACAGTTCTGGGAATGTCGTGCGAAGTTCGGCGATGAACTGGTCGAGATCGTTGCTCCAGCGAGACTCGTAGGCATCGGTGGTACGCCACCCCGCTCGGCGGAGCATCATGGCTCGATCGATGTGGGCGTTCGCTCCAACCGCAGAGGGAACGCATTCGATCGCCACTGCGGCGACTCCAGCACCTGCGACGAGGTCGATGACATAGCGACCTACCGGATAGCCGACCTCAACCGCTATGCCATGGTTTTCTAGAGCTTCGGCGACGGCCAACGTCCACGGATCGGAGATCTTCACATTCGGCACGAGTGTCGCATGAGGCTGTGCCCATCGAACGTAATCACCCGCCAGTCCAGGAGGCTCTGGGTTGGAAGTCACGACGATGACTTGCTCACGCGCACGCGTGACCATCACGTTGAAGAGATCGTTCTGGTTTACAAAGGACCAGGTCTTCACCGGCTCATCGGTTCCGATAGCGAACGAGATGATGGCGATATCGCGTTCGTCGCCTTGGTATTGATGGACCGTGCCCACCCGAATGCGGTGTTTCGTGATCTCGTCCTCGGTGAACGACCGGTTGAGCGTCGACTCAAGCGCGTCAGCTTGTCGGCGAAACGGCGAAATGATCGCCAAGCTGTGCTCGCCACGATCGACATACACACGAACGATTCGCATGCACTCTTCGACCTCTGCAACATTGACCTTCGCCGGTCCCCGAGTCCCATCGACGAGCGAAACATGGACGCGCTGGCTCGTCTCGTTGGCCGGCGTTCTGGTCGTGACGTGCAATCGGTTTTCGTAAAAGTGCTTTGCGGAAAAGCCGATCAGGTGCGGAACCGAACGGAAGTGCTCGTCCAGCACCTCGGTCGGCACTTGGCTAGCCGCAACATCAAATGTCGATCGAGATTGCGGGTTGAGAAGATCGGCGTCGGTTTGGTTGCCCATGGCCGCGCTGTCGAATGCTTCTCGACTCAGATATGAGCGGTAGCCAATCTGCTTAGGGTCGCCAACGATTAGCGCTCGCCTCGCGCGACCGAGCATTGACGCTGCTTCGATCTGTCCGAGTTGTGCCGCCTCATCGAGGATTACCAAGTCGAACATGCCAGGAACTGGTGGCAGGACTACGTCGACCTCCGACACCGCCCCGATCCACAGCGGGGCTGCAGTGGTAAGCCCCTTCCCGCTGAGGCGCTCGAGCTGCTCACGTCGAACTGCCGGATCGACGTCTAAGATGCGAATCAGCCTGGTCAGCAGAAGATCCTCGGCCGTACCCATCAGCTTCAACCATTGGCTGGTCAGCAGGTCGCTCCCAGCATCGGCAGCATCGCTTTCAGATCGTTCAAGCTCGTCGAGGAGGGCATCGAAACTTGCGGGCTCTGGAACTTCCCCAGCGAGCAGTTCTCGTAAGACCTGAAGGCGCAACAAACGATCGGGCAGTTGAGTATGTCCGCCGAGACGGTCCACCAGCTTTTGCTTTTGCGCTTCGTCAACTGCGCTTCGGCGGAATCTGGTCGGAGGGTCGAGTGCCTTTTCGAGCAGTTTTCTGAGATCGCTCAGCCTTCCCGCTTGATCAAGTGCAAGCTGTGCAACATCGACATAGTCGTCGTCTCTCAGAAACATCCTGCCTTCGCGCTCGATCGTGATGGCGCGACGTAGAGCGTCAAATCTCTCTCCGCGCTCTTCGAGGTGTTCTTTCGCACGCTCGCGCATTTCGAACAGTTGGTTGCGGTCGACCCGACCCGTCGCGATGATCTCTCGGAGCTCGGCGATCTCATCTTTGAGACGGTTGGCGTGTCGAAGCCCTCCAAAGGAGAGCGGCGGCGGACCCGGGGTCTTTTGAAAGTGCTCGACCAAGACATCGACGGCGTTGGCCGATGGCGCGCCGACCAGAACCGATTCGCCTCGCGCGATCGCATCACCGGCAACCACTGAAAGCACGTGAGACTTGCCCGTCCCTGGCGCCCCGGAAATGACCGCTAAGTCCTTTCCGCAGACTCGCAAGGCAACTTCTCTTTGACGGGTACTCAGCGGACGGAACGAGATGAGCTTGCGGTCGGGGATGTCGACAGCATCACCCTCGCCATCTTCCCTACTAGACGTGCGGTCTCCCGTATCGCCGTATACGCTCGCCAGTGCGGTCTGGCGAACCCCGGGAGCATTGGCCAGCTTGCTGAGGCTCAGGCTCGGCGAACTCCGCTCTGCGGGCTCGGAGAAGTACATCGCTGGCCCCACGTACATGCCAATACCGGGCTGAAAGCGGCGCTCGATCGGCGAGGTTCCGGCCAACGAACAGGTCTCGATCACCCTCAGACCAACCGCCACGGACACGTCCCGACACCACAGCATGAGGTCGCGGAGTTCACCGAGCACAGCGTTCGCAACAGGCAGCATTCGAAACGGAACCGTGGGGTCCATACGGTCGACCAATCGACCGTCACCGAATGTGGCGCGAGCGAGCAGAGCCTCACGAATATCGAGATCCCGAACGAGCGCCGTGACCGACGGAGCTCCCGACAGGGTCCACTCAAACCTCGGGCGGGAGAGCGGAGCGCTCATCGCCGGGAAGCAGAAGCGGTCTAACTCGCCATCGACTTCGACGGTTCCCGAGAACCAGATCCACCCGAGGCGAAGGAGACCTTCGCCCTTGTATGCCTCAGCGGCTTCCCGCATTTGCTGATACGCCGGCTGCCATTTCACTTCCGAAACGGAGATCTTTGCCTTCTGATCCGCAGTCGGGAAATAGCCGATCGCACTGTATCCAAGGCCCACAAATGGCCGCGGTCCAACAACGTCGCGGTTGACTGTCGCCGCGCCATCAGACACGGCAGCGAACGTGCGAAGGATGTTGTCTGATTCCAAAGTCGACGCCTTAACCCTGGCCGGTGCGCAACCCGGGGTAACGGGTA
>CAZBTI010000143.1:0-8861 GCA_964494395.1 uncultured Acidimicrobiales bacterium
AATGATTGCCATTACTCGACTCCCGTTTCACTGATAAGGAATTCAGGATCGCCTTCGACGGTCGGTGGCGCTCCGGTCATTTCAAGAAGGCCGACGAGGTCGTCCACTTCTTGTGTGGTCAGACCAAGGTTCGGCATGCCGCGCAAGCGAGAATCTGTCTCGCTGACCGGCTCAGTAAAGTTCGCTTTGATCGACGACGGATCTCGCAACCACTGCCCTAGCTGATTTCGGTTGAACTCGCCGGTATTCGTGTCGTACACGTTGACGATTCCACCAGCAAAGGTGGTGCGGGTACCGAAGTGGGTGAGGTTCGGAGCTGCGCCAGAGACGAGCTGTTCTTCAGGGCGAGCAACGATGCCGTCGGTGACACCATCGAGCACGTGGCACGATGCGCACTTGGTGCGGAAGGTGTCGATTGCACGCTGCTCTGGATCCTCTGGAGGAAGCGTTGCACCGGCGGCCAGTTCGGCTACGTAGGCAGCGGTTTCTGGCGAGAGGTCAACGCCCTGCATCTGTGCGGTGACCCACTCTTGGAACTCTTCCATTGGTAGTGCAATCACTTGCATACGCATGCGAGAGTGAGACAGGCCACAGAACTCGGTGCACTGTCCAAAGAAGACTCCAGGCTCATCGGCTTGGATCTTCCACGGCGCACTCTGGCGACCAGGAACAGCGTCACGCTTGCCGTTTAGCGATGGAATCCAGTGCGAGTGGATGACGTCGCGGCTGGTGATTTCGAGTTCGATTTCCATGTTGGTGGGAATGACCATCTGCGTGGCGGTCGTAATGTCAGCATTTGGCAACGTCTCGACGCGCTGGGCAGTGAGCTCAACATCACCGAAGTGGTACTGGTACTCCCACCACCACTGCTGACCAACAACAACAATTTCCGGTTCCCAGTCGACCGAAGTGCCGGCAACCTCGAGGGCGATTGGATTCTCCGAGCTGCTGTTGAGGCTCTGGTGAAGGCCGATCGTGAAAATGGCAATGACTGCGAGAAGAAGCGCAGGTGCTGCCGTCCAGGCAATCTCCAAGGTGTTGTTGTGGGAGATCTGCTTTGGGAACTCGTCGTCTTCGTAGTCCTCGGTCTTGATGCGGTACTTGAACCAGGACCACAGCGTGGCTCCCAGCACCGCAGCGAAGACTGCGTACGAAATCCACAGAACCCAGCGAAGGAAGCCTTCGATGTCTCGTGCCTCCGGACCAGCGAGGTTGGATCGAGTATCGAGCGGAGCGTCGTTGGCGCATGCGGCAAGAACGAAAGCAGCCGTCACAAACGCGAGGGCTTTGAAAACCCTGTGAGTCGACGGTGAATAGCGATTCATTGAAGTTTCCTTCGGCAAAAATCGAGTGGATGAGATACTTTGTGAAACTTTTCGCAATCGTAGTGGAGATCGCGCAGAGGTCGCCCAATCGAGACGGCTCACGATTCGCCCTCTGCCTCTTCGCCAACCACTTCTCCGGCCTCTCCCTCTTCGAAGTGTTCTTCGATGACACGTGTCCCAGACACGGCACCCCAAACACCACCGACGAGGATTCCAGCGAGAACAAGGCCTGACAGGCCCGTGATCACGTTCTTCGAGATGTTCGGCCCTTGAGCGGCGAAAATACCGATTCCCAAGATGATGACCGATACGACACCGCCGACCACAACAGCTCCGAGTTCAGAGGTAGCGAGCAAGATTCGGCTCACGGCAATGACGACGACACCTGCGGCCATGAGACCGAGCAGCGGAACTTCGAATGGCCCCATGAGTTGCCCACGCAACGCTTCGTTGGCCTTTGCGTCACCCGTTGCTCGATCTGCCCAAGCAGTCATCGTCCATTCGAATGCAACGATGGCGAGGATGACGAAACCGACACCGGTGATTGCGGCGTTCACCGCAATACCGACCATGACGAATGCAGCACCGATGCCGGCGACCATTGGCCAGATCGACGCTGCGACCGGGCGTTGCCCAACTGGGGCAACCGCTGTTCCCATAGAAGCAGCGACTGCGGTGGCGTCAGCATCGCGGAACACGGTGAGGAGGCCACCGACGATCACGGCCACAAAGGCCACGCCGAGAAGGACGACATAGCTAACCCAGTCACCAATGCCACCCTTCCAACCCGCGTTGAGTGGACCGAGAAGAGAGTCTCCGCTTCCCCAACCGCCGATAACGGCTGCAGAGAGGGCGACGATGGCGATGCCGGCGTAGAGCTTTAGTCCTGTTGGAATCATGTCAGGCTCACTTCGTAATGGTGATGAGGTACCAGATGGGGTGGTACAGGATCACCGTTGCGTACCAGAAGATTGCGGCGGCTTCGATGCCGTCGGCGTTCTTTGAGTTGAACTGTCCAGCGATGGCTCGCATGAACATGAGAAAGACAAAGGCAATCGCTACCGACATCAGCGCGATGTAGCTGCCGTACAACGTGAAGAGCAGCTGTGCTGGGGTGGAGCGATCGACGGGAAGACCGAAATCGGAGATGGCGAACACCATCTGATTGACGACAGCGCCGCCCATCAGCATCGTGAGCCCGAGAGCGGCATAGGCGTTACGACGGTCATCTCGGCGGAATGAATACACAGCCCATGCCATGGTCGTGACAGAAATCCACGTGGTGAACATCATCATCGTTCCAGGAGCGATCTGCACCGCACCTTCGGGGAACCAAAGGAAGCCACCTTCGAGGAGTTGCTCGATGTTGACTTCGTTCTGCTGACGGATCGCGATGTAAACGCTGAAAAGGCCAACGAACAACATGATCACTGCGCCCGAAGCGAAGGCGGTGCCGACGAGCAACGTGCGATTGCGTGAGAGTTCCGCTGCTGGTGGTGCGGTTACGGCTGCCATTAGTTGACCTCCTCAAGTTCGTCGAGCAGTGGTTCGGGTGAACGAACAACGCCCACAGGTTCAACAAAGTTGCCGATCGGAGGCGGTGATGGGGTTGCCCATTCAAGTGTTTGGCCACCCCATGGGTCGTCGGAGATCGTCTCCTTCTTCGAACGAGCAGGGAGCACGGACAGAATCATCAACACCGCACCGCCCGCCAAGGCCGCCAAACCAATCATCGAAACAAGGTTCAGCGATGCGGTAAGCCCATCGACACTTTCGACGAATCGAATGTCGTCGGCCTGGCCATCGAAAGCGGAGATGACGTTTGCAACGCCGGCAGCGACGCCACCAGCGAGCAGCATCATGGCACCGAGTGCTGCGAGCGGTTCGACGGCGAAACCGCCGAAGATCTTCGGCGCCCAGTGAACGAGAGCGCCTAGCGCAGACGCCATCGCTGCTGCGATCACCGCGATCAGAACACCCGTGGACGAGGCGAGCAACACGCCCTCTTCGTTTGCGATTGATACCCAGTTCGGTTCGAGATCAGCGAACGGGACAAGAGGCACCACAGCGGCCGACACCCGAGCAATGCCGAGGGCGACGGCGTCGAGGAGAAGCAGCGCTCCAAAGACCGAGCCGAGTAGCGCACCACCGGGCTTCGGGAACGAGCCGCGGCGAATCTGGTCCATAGCGCCGCTGAAGGCGAGGAAAGCCGGGAGAAGGATTGCGAAGGCGAACACCGAGTACAGAACTTCTTCGTAGATGAAGGCGGGGAACTTCGACCAGAAACTCTGCGCCCATGCGCCGAACGAAAGAACACCGAACACGCCAATAAAGCCGAGGAGCACCGGGCGCCCAGCTTGGCGGCTCTTGGTCTGGGTTGGAATGACGTCGGCGAGCACACCAAGAACGGGGATTGCGTAAGCGAACACCTGCGGCTGGCTCCATGCCCACTCGACTCGAGCCCAGATCAGGTCGCCATTACCGAGGTCGATCGCCGGGCGACCTTGGAGGTCGACGTAGATGAGAATCATGTTCGAGATGAGAACGGGGAGCGAGAGCAGCCAGATCGAGCAGGCAACGAGCATCGACCACGAGAAGGCAGGCACGTCGATGAGGGTCATGCCGGTCGGGCGAAGCGCCACGATCGTCGTGGCGATCGCTACCGATGCTCCGAGCAGCGCAATGATCATGAAGCTGAGCGAGGTCATGGTCAGCGCCGTCGACTGCACGCTGGTGGTTTGTGCCGGGCCGAGGCCACCGTCTGCGACGAAGGAAATGATGTGCACGATGGCCGCAAAGAGCCATGCCCAGAACGAAGCAGCGGCGAGGCGAGGGAATGCGATCGAAGCAGATCCGACTTGAAGCGGGGTTACGACGGTGGCAATGCCGATGAAGATCGGGATGACGACCATGAAGATTGCACCGGTCCGGAACAAGACCCAGCCCTGGAACGCTCGGCTGACGCTGCCCCAGATTTGCGGGTCGGTGTCGAGTCGTTCGAACTCGTTCAAGACACCGAGACCGCCAAGGGCCACAAAGAAAATGAGCGACATCGCAATCCACATGCGACCGACATCTTTGTGGTCGTTGGACGCAATCAAACGGTAGAGACCGTCTCCACTAGATGGAACCGGGTCTGCAGCGTGATGCTCATCGACTTCTTCGTGAGCCTCAGCAGGCGTTTCAGTTGCAGTCATTGAGAATGGTTCACCTTGAACGTGTGGCCGAATGCCAATCAAAAGAGACCTTCAAATATTAGGGGCCTTTTGACCTAGATCGGCGTTTTATTCCAATTAGGACAATAGTTTTCGCGCGGTTATCTCGACAAGGGAAAGACGGGAGACCGACGTCACACTAGCAACGGTGTCAAGGCAGGGAAGTAAACCTCGCCCTGAGCGCGATCTTTGAGCGACTCACGCGCGAGCTGCCGTTTTATCAATCCCGGACCTACGGCGTTCAGGCCACCGGAATGAGCAGCGAATCGACACCCATTGCGATGAACAACACCGACAGATAAGTAATCGAGAACGTGAAGACCTTCATGGCCCGCCTCGGCGTTGGATCGCGAAGCAATTGGACGGCGTACATCGTGAAGAGTGCGCCGGAAACGACCGCCGTTGCGGTGTAGATCCAACCCATGTTGGCAATTGGAGTAAAGGTAAGCGACAGCGCCCAGACCGCAAGCGTGTAGGCCAAGATCTGCTTGGACGTGGTCTCGAGGGTTGCCACCGATGGGAGCATTGGAACGTCGGCAGCCGAGTAGTCATCTTTGTACTTCACGGCCAGAGCCCAGAAATGGGGAGGGGTCCACAGGAAGATCACGCCGAACAGCACGATTGGCTCCCAACCAACGCCGTTCGTGACCGCAGCCCAGCCAACGAGGACGGGCATGCAACCCGCAGCGCCACCGATCACGATGTTCTGTGTAGAGGTGCGCTTGAGCCAGAGGGTGTACACAAAGATGTAGAACGCCGCGGCCGACAGAGCAAACACTGCGGAAAGCAGGTTGACGAAAGCGGTCAGCCATACGAACGCGATGACCAACAGCGCCACCGAGAAGATGAGCGCGTTCCGTGGTTCGATTTCACCGGTGGCGAGAGGGCGTCCCTTCGTACGGTTCATGATCTTGTCGATGTCGCGATCGACATACATATTGACTGCGTTCGCGCCGCCAGCAGCGAAGGTGCCGCCAACGACGGTCGCGACGATAAGCCACAAGCTCGGCCAGCCGCGCTCGGCGACGATCATCGTGGGCACTGTCGTAATGAGCAGCAATTCGATGATTCGAGGCTTGGTGAGCGCAACGTAGGCCGCGAGCGTTGAACGGGAGGACGCCACGGGCGCAACGGTTGTCACGAGTGACAGGTTAGGACCCGTTCCGATGTTTGTGCCAACGCCTTCGGGCGTATCGTTGTCACATGACCAAATTCTTGCCTTCCGGTAAGAACACAAATGTCGAACGTGCTGGCACCGATTCGCGCGCGCCTGGCGTGACCGTGTGGGGCAAGCCGCTTTCCTTTTGGACTCGCTTCGCCCTCATCTGGTTGATGGCCATCACCTTGACCGGTGCAGCGGTTCGACTCACCGGGTCAGGGCTTGGCTGCACCGACTGGCCGAACTGCACCGTCAATACCGAACTCAACGCACCCGGCTTCCACTCCGCAATCGAATTCGGCAACCGGATGATCTCGGGTCTCGCCATCATCCCGGTGATCGCCGCCTGGATCGGCGCTCGACGCCAACGCCGCGACCTTCTCGGCGTCATCTACCTGACCGTGTTTGGATTCTTGGGTCAGGTGTTGCTCGGCATGGCCGTCACCCGCACCGAACTCGACCCACGTGTCGTCCTTGGACACTTTCTCCTGTCGATCGTGCTCATTGGACTGGGCGTGATTCTCGACTACCGGGCCCGCAACCCCCGCACACCTGGCACAAACCGACCGGCCGCAACCGCCCACGAGTTGAAGCGACGATTGTTGGCCCGGTCGATGGTGGTCGCGTTGAGCGCCGTCATCGTCGTCGGAACCTTCGTGACCGGATCGGGCCCACACACCGGAAGCGAACCGTCGGGCGAACCAATCCCTCGACTCGGATTCGACATCCGCGAGATCAGCCGTATCCACTCGATCCTCGGTTGGGTGCTCGTCACGCTGATCGTGGTGGGCATGTGGAAGGCCCGCCAGCCCGGCGCACAGAATTCGTGGTCGGCGCTTGATCAAAAGTGGTTCGGACGCATCGGCGCACTCGCTCTCGCCCAAGGTGCAATCGGCTACCTCCAGTACGGAATCGGCGTTCCTGTCGGACTCGTGGCGCTGCACATTGCGGGTTCAATCCTCTTGTGGACCGCGGTTAGCTGGTACGCAATGGTGACGGGTGATCCGTTACCTGACAGTGTGCAAACAGAACGCACATCCGAACTCGTCTCCTAATCAGAGGCTATTCACCGCGCGGAACCAGCAATGAATCAACTCTCCATGACCTCTCCACTCGAGGTCGCCGAACCCGATATCGACATCAGCGTCGAGGTCACCCCGGACATGCCGTGGGTGGTCTTGGTTTGGAACGACCCAATCAATCTCATGTCGTATGTGACTTTCGTGCTGCGGAAGCTCTTTGGGTACAGCGAGGAGAAGGCCACCGAGTTGATGCTCGATGTGCACCACAAAGGCCGGGCCGTCGTTTCGAGTGGCCCGAAGGAAAAGGCCGAGGCCGACGTAGCTCGACTGCACGAGCACGGCTTGTGGGCAACGATGCAGAAAGACGGTTCGAACAGTGATTAGGTCGAGCGATGTTTAGGCGGATGTTCAAGCTCGAGGGCGAGACCATCACGGTCCGGCTCGACGACACGTTGCGCGAACTCCTTCGCCACGTCACCGAAGAACTGCGAGAACTGCTCCTGCTCGACGAAGTCGAAGAGGTCAAGCGCCTCTACCCCACTGCCTATCCCGACGATGAAGAACTCGAGGCCGGCTACCGAGAGATGGTGCATGACCAACTGTTGATGCAACGCCTCGACGGGATCGACAAGTTGCAAGCGAGTCTCGAGGCAACCACGATCGACATCGAGACCGCCGATCACTGGATGAACGCCATCAATCAGTGTCGCCTTGTGCTCGGGACTCGCCTCGACGTTGGAGAACAAGAGGGAGTAATCGACGAGGACGACCCCGACGCGCAAGCAAAGGTGGTCTACCAGGTCCTCTCGCACATCCTCGAAGAGCTAACCCACGCGAGGATCAAAGCCGTTTAGCCAGCGTTCAAGTTCAAGCCACACCACGCGGTCAGATCGCCGAAGAAGACCGTTGCTGCTGGTGTGGCGGAGCAGACGCTGCTCACATCGGCTGGGCTTGGTTCGCTATCGGCGCCGAGCAGAGCTCCAAGGAATCCGAAGTCGCCACCGATGACGCGAACGTCGTAGTCGCCGGTGAGGCCCGCCAGCTCCGCAGCAACCTCGTGGGCTCGGTCGAAGGTTCCAATCTCGTCGATGAGACCATTTTCGACCGAGTCACGAGCACTGAAGACGTTCGCTCCGAAGTCGTCGATAATGGTTTGCGGATCGAGTTCTCGGTTGGTGGCGACGTGGTCGACGAAATCGTCGTAGAAGTCGTCCACGATGTTCTGGAATACGTCTTGCTCTTCGGGAGTGAACTCTCGGAAGGGGTTTCCGGCGTCTTTCGACGTGCCCGCGGTGATGAAGAACTGGTCGATGCCTCCGGTCGTTTCAACTCCGCCGGCGAGCACGCCGTTGTCGAGTGCGACCACATCGGTGAATTCCGTGAACGGTCCGAACCGGACGCCGATCGAGCCGATGATCGAACCGTTAGAGGCAATGATCTGGTCGGCCGGGGCCATGGCCCACATTCCTCCCGATGCCGAGATTTCGGTGACATGAGCAACCACTGGCTTTCCTGCCGCTTGTACGGCGGCTACTCCATCGGAGATCAGTGCCGAGCCGACGACCGACCCACCGCCGGTGTTCAGGCGCAGGATGACCGCATCGACCTCGGGGTCGGTAGCGGCTGCTTCGAGCTGATCTTTGATGATGTCACCACCAGCTACGACTCCACCGAAGGGGCCGGCGCCGGCGCCTTCGGAGAGGATGGTCCCGCTCACGTCGACGACCAGCACGACATCATCGCTGCCACTGACACCGTCGACGTGGTCGGTGATCGCGAGCGGATCGGCCTCGACTGGTTCGCCGCCTCCTGCAGCAAGCGCTGCACCGAAGCCAGCAATAACGGCAAAGAGCACCAAGAGCAAGATCCCAAAACCAATCGGGGCGACGAGGGACGCCGTGATTGTTCGGCCGAGGAACTGCCCATAGGAGAGGTTGGTCTTTCCGACCGTGACCGGAGCGGCCGCCGCGGCCTGATTCGGGGCGGCTGGTGTTGGTGCGGGCGGGGCTGGAACCGCCCCCTGCTGAGGATCGCCGGGCTCTACCCGCTCGTTAGTCATGCAAGTGAACAGTAGACGCTCAGCGCAGAGGCCCAACGGCAGGTAAGACCCGCAAGGAGCGTTTTGGCTGGAGGCGAAGCC
>CAZBTI010000144.1:0-8750 GCA_964494395.1 uncultured Acidimicrobiales bacterium
GGTGAGCATCGTGCTCGAGCCCACACAATGGGACAGTCGTTCGTGACCCTGAGCACGGAGCTAGGCGTGAAAGACCTGGTCCTGGAATCGCGGAGTAAGCCTGCAGCGGGATTCGTGACGCTCGATCAGAATGATCACCGAACGTTGAACAAGCTCAAGCAAAGCCAGCAGGTGCCCGCCGATCTTCGGGTCCGTCATGACACGAAGGATGAGCCTCTTCTATGGATCGCGGATTTACTGGCTGGTGCCCGCACCGATTGGCTTTGTCACGCTCCGGGGCGTGACATGTTTCCGCGTCTTGGACACCGAGTTGAGGAGATCGTTCCGGTGCTCAAAACATGATCTCAAAAACGCAGCGGCCCCGGGACTACGATCCGTAGCCGGTCCGGGGCTTACTTCTAGCGACGCCTTTTCAGGTAGTCCGCTAGCTACATCTATTATCGGCAGCAACAGGTCAAAACACAAGCCGCCAAACGAGGTTCGTGTAGGAAGCGCCGCAGAGAACCTGTTGGCAACGGGGTCCATCGTGCCGACAACGTGCGCCGATGGCACGTCTGTTGTGTCCGATAGGTGCATATTATCGGACACAATCCTCAGCCAAGTTCAAGCAGCACGGTGAGGCTCGGCACCTACATGCACGACAAGGTGCACCTGCATCACTGGTTTGGCTGATCACGGAGACGACCGAACTACTGCTCGGCTTGCGAACCCAACAGCAGGGCGAGATCGGCGCCAGAGAGCTTCTTGTACATCTCAAGCTGGCTGTCATAGTTCGTGCCTACGGGATCTGACTCGCCGCTTAGATCAGTCTTGATATCTCCTATCGAAATCTGACCCTCCGAACCGAACACCATGATGTCTACGACGCCGTGCACGGCTCGCCCGTCGATCAGTCCGGAAACGGGATACTCACTTTCGATCCGCAGCTGTTCAGCCACAGCATCCGTGATCATCGGGAGCTCGAGCACCGTGCGGGCTTCGCTGCGGACTTTCGGTGAAAGCTCGAAACCGTCAAGTACACCGAGCAGCTCCGAGATAGGTGGACGGCTGCTGTGCTCGTAGTGGTGCAAAACGGCGGAGATAACCGCATGCACCGCCGTGCCATGGTCTGCTCCACTACCGCCACCGGAACCTGTCTCAGCTACCAGCTCAGACACAGTCGCCGGACGCGCGATTGAGGAACCGTCCACAGGCTCAGGCAGTTGTTCCACGCTCGGTTGTTCCTGCCCAGGATCGCTGACCAATGTGAGAGCGTTAGACGTTGCGACGCCGGCCAGTCCTGAACGCAGCAGTTGGCAGGGATCATTGCTGAGCGTCGTTCCGTCGTGGTGGTGAGTAGCCACAACGAGGTTTGTCTTCGCACGACTCAGCGCGACGTAGAGCAGCCGCTTCATCTGCTCGTGCTCAGCCTGTTCCTGGTCTTGGTCCTCATTGCCAAGGTTCACGCGTAGACGCCAGCAGTTGGATTGATGGTCGTGAGCCCATCGACAAAAGGGCGGATCGTACTTTTTTCCGAAGAGCAGTCCGGCGACTATCACCGTGTCGAATTCGAGGCCTTTGGCCCTGTGCATCGTCATGAGCTGAATCGCGGGCGCACCAGGCGTAGGAGCAACCTGCTCACTCAGGTTTCGGTCGCCTCCTTCGATTGCGTCTAGGTGGAGGAGGAACCGCCCAAGTGATCCTCCGCCTCTCCGGTCGAACTCGAATGCCTGAGTTGCTAGCCAGTGAAACCGGTTGGGGCCGCCGATATCCCACAGGTGAAGTTCAGAGAGGACCGTCTCAATCAACTCTCCAACACTGCTGCCCAAAGCCAACGAGCGAAAGGAGTCCAGCTTCTTGACCGCTGCGGCCACTGGCTCTGGCCCAGTCAACAGTTGTTCACGGAGGCTTGCGTTTCCGGGCTGGATAGCTCTGTCCAAGTCTTCGTCAGAGACAGCGAAGGCCGGCCCACGCAACGCTCCAACGGTTGCGATGTCGTCGCCAGGGTTTGAGATCGCCGACAGCAAGACTCGCATTTCCTCGACCTCGGGGCTCTTGTAGGGTGCGTCCGCCAAGTTGAGCACCGGAAGGCCAGCCTCGACCAGTGCACGTTCAATACCTCCGAGCGCAGTTCTACGTGGGACGAGCAGTGCACAAGTTCCTTCCTGCCAGCTATCTCGTTGGGCTACAAGCAGATTCGCAATGTCCGCAGCCTCTCTCCTGCGCACCTCTCCAGCGGCCGCAGGCTTTGCGGCATTGTTGGGGTTCCCCACCGGGTTCGAACCAAGCAACATGAACGACCCAGCTGAGTCCGGTTCCAATGGTGTGAGGCGAGGTTCTGAGGCAAACCACTTCGCTGCGACGATATTCAGCACGTCAACAATGGGCGCTGCCGATCTCCGATTCTGCACGAGGTCTCCCTGCAGATCTTTGGGCGTCGCCTTGATGAACCGTTCCATGACTTTGGGGTCAGCGTTTCGGAACTGGTAGATGGCCTGCTTTAAGTCGCCGACCATGAATCGTTCTATCGCTCGGCCGCCATCAGGATGCTGCACGCTCCATATCGCATGGAAGAGCCGTTCTTGCAACGGATCCGTGTCTTGGAGCTCATCGACTAGTAGCGCTGATAGAGATTCTCGGATCTTCTTTTGGCCGATTTCAGATTCAACGAATGCGACCGCAAGCGCTGTCGTGTCCTCGTAGGACGTTTCGCCTGACATGAGTCGGTCCATTGCCTCTCGCTCACCGAAAGCGACAGCTGCATCGAGAACAGCTTCAATATCTCCATCGGAGAGACCTGGCCATCGGTCCTTTCCGGCAGTGACAATATCGATCCAGTCACCCTCTCGAACCCGCGCAGGATGATCGACGACTGCGTTAACTAGTTGCATCAGAGATGGCCCACCGAATGAAGGCGGCCTGTATGGCAGCCCAAGCCTCATAATCGATTCAGTCTCTTGACGGGCTCCCTCGATCAGCGCTCGTTGAGACCGGCGGGCGCGACTCGCCGAGCCGAGCAAAGCCGAGACAGGCGTTGTTGATGCAAACCTGTGGTCGACCGACATCCGAAGCACCCAGTTTGAAAAGGCATCAATGGTCAACATCGGCGCATCGTCGATCCGAGCGAGTACGTCGGGTGCGACTTTGTGCTCTTCGAGAACGCCGCGGACGCGCTCGCGTAGCTCAGCGGCGGCGGCGCGAGTGAAGGTGACAACTCCGATTCGGGCGGGGTCGTGGTTCTCAAGCACGAGTGCGGCGAATCGCTGCGAGAGTTGATAGGTCTTCCCAGTCCCAGGGCCCGCTCGCACTAGTTCGATCTCTCGAGCAAGGCTCATCGACTACCTCCGAAAAGAGCTCTTGGGTTATGAAACGGCGCTCGCCTATGTCTGGTCGGACAGGCCTGCGCTACTTCGCAGTATCGACATGGGCTGGTGAATCCTTGCTGTGCGAACGGCAACCGACTTCCTGCGGCAGCAGCGACCACCCGCCCAACGCCGGTCGCCACCTTCTCAAATTGTCGAGGGGTCGCTCGCACCGAAGACACCCTCGTTTGCTTTCCCCTGAGCTGGGCCAGCGGAAACGCCAAAGTCAGGTCGGTTGGGAATCCCTCGCCAAGAGCCTCCAGCACAAGGCCATAAACCCACAGCTGCAAGTGTTCTCCGCTCGCTCCAGCGCTCGCGAGATCTCCTTCGCTAGTGGCCTCTTTCCCGCTCTTGTAGTCCAACACTCTTCGCTCTCCCGTCGCATCAGTAAGCCTGTCGATCTTGCCGGTGAGCCGAACTGACACTCCCCCACAATCCACTTCCGTTTCTGGGATCTTGCGTTCGTGGGCTTCGATGGAATCGTTCGGGACCTGCAATTTGCGTTCGATTTCCTGGTGCCCGACACGGATCCTTTGGGCCAGATCAGCCAAGACAACTTCGACGAGCGGGTCTCCGTCAATCAAAGCGTTCTGTGTGAGGTTCTCCGCGATGGCCTCGTGGATGAGATCTTCGAACGAGACGCCGCCAAGTCGCTCCTGTTGCTCCAAGACTCGGTGAACGACGTTGCCGCGGGTGGCTGCGTCGAGAACTTCATCGACTTCGGGCAAGCTCCAACGGCGTAGCCGGAACCGGTACCGCAACATCCACTGTGTGGGGCACCGCTGGAACGTGTCTAGCTGCGAAGGACTCCAACGGTGCTCCTCAACGGGGAAGTCCAGCTGGCGGCTTGGTCCGTCGACAATCCAGTTGCGCTGACACTCCGTGGCACTGTCCTCAAACTGCCTCATTCGAATAGCTGACGCCGGACCCAGCCAACGGGGTTCGCCAACTGAATTAGTCCATGCCGAACGTTCGAGCCTCTCGCCAGTAGCAAGGTCTGATGTGGGTGCCGTAACGAACAGATTGGGCGTAGTGGACAACAACCGGCGCCATGAATGTCGCTTGGCCTTGAATGCGTCGATCTCAGACGCCGTCTGCGAGTTCCGATATGTCGCTGTTGTGTCCATACCAAGCACGTACACCGTTGACTCAATAAGTCCGAATGCATCCGAGAGCCGAACGACCTTCACTCCGGATCCTGATTGTTCAACAGCTCCACGGAGACCACGAAGCAACCGGGACCGATTCGTACGTGACGGAGTGTCCAAACGGATGGAGCGAAGATGCCGCTCGGGGTCTAGCGGCGCCACGAAATCGAGCAGCTTCTCGAGTGAAGTAGCGTCCGTTCCACTAAGCGCCGCTGCGGCGTCTAGCACTAGGTTCAAGGCCTTCCGGATCTCTGTTGGCAGCTGGGGTAGCCCGGCGAGCTTTCGCCAATGTCGGCTGTCGATTACCCAGGCTTCCCGACTTTGTCGATCGAGATCGACAACCATCTCGACGTCCAGTATCCCTGCGGTGGCAAGCTGGGTCATGAGGTCGATCATGAGGGGGCGAGCGAAACTGTCGGTCGCTGCTAGGTGAAAGTTCCTCAACCATCGGCCGACAGGGAGGTCGCCGAGTTCCCGAGGGTGCGCCGTCCTCACCTGAAGGCCCTTGCGGTTGAGGAGTGCCGACAGGGCCTCCTGATAGAACCCATCGTCTGGCACGACGATGGCTAGATCAGTTGATGGATCTGTAGAAACTGCTTCAACTACGGCAACAACCTCCGACATCCGGTCAGGCAATTCGAACAGTCGGCGCTGCTGTGGATCCCCGGCGCCGATTGATGAGCGAGCCATTCCTACCGAGAACCCCATTTCCTCGAGGGCAGCGAGAATCGCATCGAGCGGCGTCGGCAAGTCGACTTCCGAATCTTCATCTTCAAAGCCAAACGCGATAACCGAGCAGGTCCTTTCAGCGATGGCTTCGACTAGGCGGATAGTTCTTTCAGCCACGGTAGAAATCTCGGCAGCATCGTCGTCGGAGGGGTTGGGCGAAAGATCAGCGTTGAAGAGCTCCAATGCTCGTTGCTCACGTCTCGAGGAAGTTACGTTTGGGTACCGCTCAGCCACGAACCCCGACCAGAACCCGAGGGTCCGAACCCGAGGGCCATACTCGTGCCCAGGAGGTAGCAACCTCGGAACCAAACCCTTGGACTCGACGACGCTGACACCAAGCAGCCCCGCCTGACAGACCTCCGCCTGAATCCGCTCGGCCGAAGAGGCCCCAGGCGTCACAACAATGATGCGTCGAGTTAGTTCTATCGCTTGCAACTCGGCGATCTTCGCTAGTGCTTCTTGGCCAAACGGCGCCGCGTGTTTGTCCTCAACGTTGCGGGACTCTGAAGACGTCATCCTGACATCATCGCACCGAGCACTGACATCACTGTTCAAACGAACAGTTTGTCCGGCGACTGTTCCTACAGCGCAAACACCTTGAGAGCTCGCTCGCCGAAATGGTTGATGGCCTTAACGGCGATCTTGCCCGTTTCTGGTGGCACGAATGGGAGCGACTCGGTTCGGTAGAGCGCCGCCCAGGCTTCTTCGTTGATTTCTGCTCGGAGAGCTTTCTTAAGGGCACTGTAGGGATCAGAAGCCCCGCCCGTGAAGTACGCGTGACGAACGTAGAACGCATCGCCGCTGTAGTTGGTATCGATAAACCAGCAAGCAATGTCTTTGGGGTCTGACGAACGAACAGTCCCCTTGTTCGGGTCGTATACATCGAGCCCGTTGATCGTAACTGTGACCGTTTCATCGTCTTGTTCGGTCACCGTGATATCTAATTCCCCGAACACAGTGAAGAGGTTTCCGACCCCAGTGTTCTTCAGGTCATCGTCCATCATCAGATCAACGTTGATTCGAGTGTTGAGCACTCGCAGGCGACCGACGGTCCTCTGCCCATCCACCGAGAAGGTGTGCTCCCGTTCGTTCTCAGACGAAGCCTGCTCACTGGCTCCCCGATCAAAGGCGTAAGCACAAATCAGCAACCGGTCGGCTCGGACCTCACGTGCAGCTTCCTTCGAAGCCTCTGGCTGATCGGACTTCGGTAAGTCCGCCTGGGGCGGCTTGAAGGCACTCTGCGAAGCCGCCTTAAACCAGTCGCTGCCAGGGCGAGTGCACCATGTCAGATCCGGGCTGATCGTGGGACCCAACGACGATACGGACCGCTTCACATACTGGGTGCGGCGCATCGCCGCTGGCGGTATCGCTCTTGCCCCAGAGCGCCGCGGCCAACCTGTCCAGTTCATCGATGTGCGCGACCTCGCACGCTGGATACTTCACGCAGTCGAGGAAAACGTCACCGGGGCTGTCAATGCCATAGCAACTCCGGGATCCCTGACGATCGAGTCAGTCCTAAATGAGATTAGAGCGGGGACCAAGAAAGGCGCTGAACTCACATGGGTGGGCGAGGACTTTCTCGTCAAACACAAGGTGAAGCCGTCGAACGAACTTCCCCGTTGGGCACCAACAAAGTCGTTTCTCAGTCATGCTGGCTATCTGCGTCGAAGCAACGACCGAGCTCTTACCTACGGCCTTGAACTTCGCCCGCTCGCCGAAACGGTCGCAGCGATACAAACGGATCTCGCAACCCATGAATATTCTGCGGACACAGAGTCCAGGAGTCTCAGGCGCGAAAAGGAAGCTGAACTGTTGAGGTCGTGGGAAGCGATCCGTCCCACCCAGTAATAACTGTTGCTTACGCGCCGCAACGCAACGGCAAAGCTAAGGCCCCCAGCTGCGTGACCGTGACATGACTAATACCGACTATTCATGTTTTGGAAATGGGCTGCTCGACGTGAGCGAGCTGTAGGGCCGGCTCTCGGACCGACTTGCCCGCGATGGCCGCCCGTGAAGCGGTCAGCTCACATCGATGACGCCCATCATGCCGAGGTCTTCGTGGTCGAGGATGTGGCAGTGGTAGACGGTTCGGCCAGTGAGTCCGCTGAACGGCACGAGGATGTTCACTGACTCTCCAGCAGGAACGTTGATGGTGTCCTTCCATCCCGCCGTCGACGGTCCGGCCGCAACAAGGAAGGGCCAAACGTGGAGGTGGAATGGGTGGTCCATGGGCGATGTGTTACGGATCTCCCAGGCTTCAACCCTGCCGGCTCGCACTGCGATGTCGGTGCGATCTGAGTCGAAGGTTTTGCCGTCGACGGTGAACGACATCATCTCGCCCATGCCGCCGCCCATCATGCCGCCGCCCATGGCCATTCCGAGTTCGAGAAGCCGAGACGCATCTGGAGCGGGCAGCGTGAACTGACTAGCGTTGAGCAGCGTGGTTGGAAGGTTGGCAGGCTGGCGGTCACCCGTGACGGTGAACGAGGCGAGAACGGCGTCGCCATCGACGAGCGAGCTGCCACCCATCATGTTGTCCCCCATCCCGGTGCTGCCGCGGTCGTAGCGAAGTGTTCGGAGGGCGAAGCTGCCGGCGGTCGATGGGGTGACGAAGAACTCCGTCCGTTCGCCCGGTGCGAGAAGGATCTCCTCAACGGCGACGGGCCCGTTGAGGCGTCCGCCGTCGGAGGCGATCACGTGAAGCGGGTGGCCTTCCAGTGCGAGTCGGTAGTAACGGGAGGAACTGGCGTTGACCATTCGCCAGCGCTCGAGTGTTCCAGCCTCGGCGTCCACATCGGGACGTTGGATTCCGTTTGCCAAGACGGTGTCACCGACACGACCCGCCATTTGATCCATTGGCCCTGCCTCCAGGACGTCTGGTCCGTCGCCGATGGCGGGATCAGACAGGATCCAGATCCGTTCGATTGCGGTGGCGACCTCGGGGATGTCGTCGAGGTCGTCAACGATGACTATTGCGCCGGCGAGGCCTGCGGTAACTTGTTTGGCGACGGTGCCGTGGGCGTGCGGGTGGTACCAGAACAGGCCACTGCGATGGTCGGAGGGGATGTCGTAGACATAGGTTCGTGACTCGCCGGGCGCAACACGAACAAAGATGTTGTCCGCGTCACCGCTGGGTGATACGTGAAGGCCATGTGTGTGGATGTTGGTGTCGGCGTCGAGCCCGTTCTCGAGGTGAACAACCAGTCGGTCCCCTGGGCGTAACCGGAGCGTCGGACCTGGGCTGCTGCCGTTGTACGTGTATGCATATCGAGTCGATTCGCCCCACGGCACGTGTGCCGGTTCGGCGCGCAGGGTCACTTCGAGAAGCCCCTCTGCGCTGGTGATCGACTCTGGCTGCACAAAGGAGGGCGCTGACGGTGCACTGGCTCCAGGCAATTCTCCGGTTCCGCTGCTTGAGCACGCTGTCAACAATGCCGTTGCGCCGCCGGCACCGAGGGCTCCTATGAACCTCCGACGCGTGAGTAGCGCTCGTAGTGTTGGTACAGGATCTATGTCGGCTGCATCTAGGGGC
>CAZBTI010000145.1:0-8347 GCA_964494395.1 uncultured Acidimicrobiales bacterium
CGGCCACGGTGAGGTGACCAACGGTGACCTTCGCTCCTGCTTCAGTGGCGATCAACGCTCCGGCGCTTGCATCCCACGGTTGAATCTCCAGCTCGAAATACGCATCGACTCGCCCACAGGCAACACTGCAAAGATCGAGCGCTGCAGCACCGAAACGACGAATGTCTCGTACCTCGGGGAGAATTTCGACGAGCGAGATGGCCTGCTCGCGGCGCCGGTCGGCGTTGTACGAGAAACCAGTGGCCACCAGCGCCTGAGCGAGCGTGGTTTGACTACTTGCCGTGATGGGCTGCCCATCTCGGGTGGCACCTTGGCCGAGCGCTGCACTGAAGAGTTCAGCCCGAACCGGGTCGTACACGGCGCCAGCGATCGTCTCGCCATCGAGTTCAGCCCCGATCGAGACGTTGTACCCGCTGAGGTCGTAGAGGAAGTTCGTCGTGCCGTCGACGGGGTCGATAACCCAACGGACTCCGGTGGTGCTCTCTTTGTTGCTGCCCTCTTCGCCGAGCAACCCATCACCAGGACGTTGAACGGTGAGCGCTTCGACGATCGTCTCCTCGGCCCACGTATCGATCTCGGTGACGACGTCGGTCGAGGTTGACTTGGTTTCCCAGGAGAACCCGGCGGCGCGGCGCTCGAGTATTTCCATTCCGACGCTGCGAACAAGGTCTTCAGCGATTGAGCGAAGCTCCGCAGCGAGGGTGCTGGTATCGGCGTCCGGGGTGTCTGTCATGAGAGGCCTCGTGCTCGTCGGGCCCGATCTCGGGCTTCGAGTGCTTTCCATTCGGCCATGGCCCGGAGCGAGAGTACAGCGACTACTGCGACGCCGATCGCGCACACCAAAGCTGTGCCGATACCTGCGCCTATTGCGAGCGTGCTGCAGTCGCCGGTGCACTGGAGGTCGATAACCGACCAACCAATGAGGCCACCGCATACGCCAGCGATGATGATTGCCGACACGGCCAAGAGTCGTGCCCAGATTGGCGGACCTGCGTCTGGGAGCGCGTCTTGCGGTGCGGAACTCACCTCCAAATTCTACCCGGGTATGTGGGATGATGGATGAGTGACCGAGCGAGTAATCCTCCATGTCGATATGGACGCGTTCTATGTCTCGGTCGAGCTTGTTCGACGCCCCGAGCTAAAGGGCAAACCCGTGGTCGTTGGCGGCACCGGGCGTCGAGGGGTCGTAGCCGCAGCTTCATATGAGGCACGGTCCTATGGCGTGTTTAGTGCAATGCCATCAGCTCAAGCGCAGCGCCTGTGCCCGCACGCGATCTTTCTTCCCGGAGATCACGACCTGTATCGGGACGTGTCGAGTCGGGTGATGGGAGCGTTCAGGGAGGTGACCCCAATCGTCGAGCCGTTGAGCCTCGATGAGGCCTTTCTCGACGTGACCGGTGTGCAGCGACTCCATGGCGATCCAATGTTTATTGCTCGAACGTTGCGCAAGAAGATCTGGGATGAAGAGTCGCTCAGCTGTTCGATCGGGATCGCACCGAACAAATTTCTCGCAAAGCTTGGCTCGGTCGAAGGAAAGCCAAAGGTCTCCAAAGCTGGCCCGATCTATGGTCCGGGGGTATTCATGATCCGCCCTGGTGAAGAACTGGACTTTCTGCATCCGTTACCGGTTCGTGCACTTTGGGGAGTCGGGAAGGCCACGGGAGCACGACTCGCATCGCTCGGCATCGAGACCGTTGGTGATGTTGCTACGACGCCGTTGGCACATCTCGTCCAGGCATTAGGAAACGCGAGCGGGAATCACCTCCATGCCCTCGCACACGGGCGAGACGATCGGCCGGTCGAGGCTGATCGAGGGGTGAAGTCGATCAGCCACGAGGAGACGTTCGCCCACGATATTTCCAATGCTGGCGACCTCGACATTGAGTTGGTGCGTCAGTGCGATGCTGTTGCGCAACGCCTTCGCAATCAGGCAATGGTGGCGCGAACGACCACGCTGAAGGTGCGATTTGGAGACTTCGAGACGATTACTCGAAGGGTGAGCGCTGCACAGTCGTTTGCTTCGTCGACCGATGTTTTGAGAATGGCCCGAGCGTTGCTTTCCGAGGTCGATGTGGCCAACGGTGTTCGCTTGCTCGGGGTCGGGGTGTCGAATTTGGGAGAAGATCAAGGCCAGCAGCTCGTTCTCGATCTCGATGCACTTTCTGACGATCATGCTGGCGAGAAGCAGCACGTCACCGATGAAATTATCGACGATGTGCGCAACAAATTTGGCGATTCGGCGATTGGTCCAGCTTCGGCGACCGTGGCCGGAGAATTGAGAATAAAACGTCGTGGGGAACAGCAGTGGGGGCCCAATGCGTTACCTAATCATGAGGAACCGTGATCAGGCCTTTACTCGGGTTTCGTCGAGATTTCTTCGAGATGTGCCGAATCGAACCGAAAAAGCCCTGAAGAGTTCGAAAATAAGGCCGATGGATCCTTGTAGCGCGTTGGTTTGCGGGCCATCGTGTGGAAAGATTGAATCCAAGCGCGGTATTGTCACTGCAACGGGTAAAACCGTTGTAGCGGGAACTCCACCTACCACCGACTAGGAAAAACGAATCGATGCCCCTTTCCGAGGACGAACAACGCATCCTGACTCAGATTGAGCAGCAACTGTACGAAGAGGACCCTGGGCTTGCCCATGAGGTCTCGTCTACAACGGTGTTCTCCCACGGCTTTAAGCATCTTCGCTTGAGCGCTCTCGGTATCGTCGCGGGCCTCGCTGTCCTTCTTGGAACTCTCTCGACCAGCTTTTGGTTGGCCTTTGTTGGCTTCCTCATCATGCTTGCTAGCGCCTGGTACGGAGAACAGAATCTGCGCCGTGTAGGTCGTGCTGGTCTACAACAGGTCACCGGCAACGCCCGTGGATCGAGCGGTAAAGGCTTCTTCGGCGACGCCAGCCAAAAAGTGCGTGACCGTCTCAACGAAAACGACGAAGACAACAAGTAACTGAAGACAAAAAGTAACTAAGGCGACAGGCGGTAAGCCAAAAGCCGAGGGAACAGCGTCAACCACCGGGCAAGCAAATCTCACGAACGCGCCCCAACCCGCTAGATGAATCCGCCGAGCGGACTTCAGCGGGGATCGGCGCCCGATGCCGAAGGCAAGGGCAAGCACGAGCGCTATGTCAAATAGCGCTCAGCTTCAGCGACGCTCACTGGCCGGAGCGAGCGAAGCGAGCACGCCCGAGCGGCCTTCAGCGGGAAACAGCGTGGAGGAATGAGTCTGGCAAAATCGTTTCCTTGCCGGACTCAGTTCCGCAACGCACCCCAGGCGCCGACTTTGTCTCGGAAGACGTTGAGCGGATTCATATGGCGCAGCCACCATTGTGTGGTGGTGTGCGACTCTCGAGCCGCTGCAGTGAGGTCTTTGCTAATCTGCTCGGCTGCGTCTGCGCTCTCGGTGTCGATGTCGTCTCCGGAGTAGGTGGCGTTGTCGAGCGTGGCGGCGAGGGTGGTGAGCGAGTTCCCTGCGTCGGGGTTCTGGGCTGCGACGCGTTGCGCGACTTCTCGGGCGGTGTCGCTGCCGGCGACGGGGATGCCAAGGAGTTGCACGGCGGTTTTGGAGTTGGTCCATGCGAGGCCGATACGGCGTCGTGGATCGGCGTTGACCGCGGCGTGTGCCCGTGATGCCCTCCACTGTCCGTAGAGCAGGGGTGACAGGAGAACCAGGATGATGGCGAAGAGGATGGCGAGCCATGTAGATACGGTCGCGATGAGTCCGGACTGGGGGCCGCCGACGACTTCGGTGCTTACCTCTGGTGCGGCTGCCGTTTCGTCAATTTCTGGGACGGTGGTGGGCGTCGGCCGTGCGGGGTTGACCGTCGTTGGTGGGGTAATGGGGGCTGCTCCGGCTGCGTCGTCATCTTCATCTTCGGTCAGCGAAGTTGGCTGGTTTCCTTCTTGAGCTTCTTGTTGTCCGGTGTAGGCCTCGTCGCCGGGTCCACCTCGTCCTGGGGTTGGTTCAAAGCGGAGCCACCCAACGCCGTCGAGCCAAACCTCGGGCCATGCGTGTGCGTGCTTGCCGGTGACGACGAATTCGTTGGTTGCCTCATCGAAGTCGCCTGGGGTGAATCCAACAGCGACTCGTGAGGGAAGGCCGATCGATCGGGCCATGGCGGCGAATGATCCGGCGAACTGCTCGCAATATCCGGCGTGTACTTCGAAGAGGAAGTTCTCGATCTGGGATCCGCCGTGGCCGCTCTGTACTTCGAGGCTGTAGGTGAACAGTGTTGGGTCACGGAAGAAGTTTTGGAGTGCGAGGGCCTTGTCGTAGGGGCTTTCTGCTCCGGCGTCGGCAATGACGGTTTGGGCTAGTTCAGTGACTCGTGGGCTGAAGTCTTCGGGCAACCCGAGGTAGCGCTCGGCGATCTCGCCAGGGACGTTGTCGCCGGCCGTGCGAATGGCTTCGACGCCGGCGGCGTCACGCAGCGGTACTCGGCTGAGAAGGGTGTACTGGAGACCGTCGCTGCTTTCGGTTTCGCGGTTGACGATCAGGGTGCCGGAGTCGGCTTCGTATTCGAGTTCGATGTCGTCGGGGGCATCGACGATATCGGTTGGTTCATACGCGGCAGGTAGCCAGATTTGTGCGAGGGCGCCAACATCAAATGTTTGCTCGACGGTCTGGACGACGGTGCCGTCGGGAAGGTTTCCTTCGAGTCCGCCGTCGGCTCCTTGGAACGATCCGCGGGAGCGCCAGATCTGTCCGTCGAACACATCGAGAGAGGTGAGGCGCCAATAGTCGCGGGTGGGTGATTGGACTCGGAACACTTCGACGTCTGGTTGGTCGACGAGGCGGGATTGGATGTCGACGAGCGGCGAGAGTACGACGCGTGGCTCTTCGGGTTCGTCCCAGGTGGTTGGATCGAAGTTTTCGATGGCTGGTTCGTCGTATCCCGGAAGGGCTTGGGCGACGCTCACGCCGCCGACGAGGGTGACGGCCAAGATGGCTGCTCCGACGCGGAGAAGGGAGCGTTCGCCGCGCTTGGCAGCGCCTTCGCCGAGCCATGCAGTGGAACGGCTGGTTTCACTGGAGCGGTGGAACAAGATGACGAGCATGGAGGCCACGACGAGTGCGCCGGTTGTGATGATCCTTGCTTCGCCGCTGGAGAAGAACGCGCCAAACACGAACACGGCAAAGCCCGGGATGAGCGATTCGGCTGGGGATTGGAGTCGGAATGCGGCCCAGTCACCGAGGAAGGCAACGGTCCACATCACCATTGCGACGAGTAAGAGGAATGGTGCAGTGACCTCAGCGGGAGCGGAGACGGATTGGAATTGGTCCCAGGCAAGGCCGAGGTCGGTTCCGTAGGCCGAGAGCGTGGATCCGCTGATCGGTACGTCTCCAACGATTGTTGTTGGGGGGAAGAGGAGCCATGCTGTGGCGGCGAAGCCAACCATGGAGGCCGATGTTGCGGCGAGTAGGCCACCTCCGGCCCAGCGGACTGCAATGGATATGACGTGGCTTGTGATGGCGACGGTTGCAATCGGTACGAAGAAGGAGAGGTCGGCGAATAGACGAGCAAAGCCGTAGACGACAGTGACGCTGAACGCCATGACTGCGAGTTCGGCGCCGACGTCGACCGCTGAAGTCGGAATTCGGCGCACGTCTTTATTTCGTTTCAGCAACGCAACTTCTCCCGTTTTCTCCTGAGCACGCCACCGCGTCCCACCTGCGGCGACCTTCACCCTGACAGCAATCCATCGGTTCGTCTAGGGACTTCGCCAAGCTCTTGGGGAACATTTACCCCGATGCTTACCTTGAGTTTAGGGTCACCGCTGGCCTGATGAGGACATGAGGGTGGTGATGGCACCGGTCCACACCGATGCGAGGTCGTCTAGGCGACCGAGACGGATCTTGATTTCTCCAGCGCTCGCCGTTGCGGTGCTTGCGACCGGGCTAAGTGATTCATCCCACGAAGAGTGGTCGAGTGACACGTACATGACCCGCCCGTATGGGCCGAGTTCGGAGCGACCAATGGTTGGTTCGGGTCCGGAAACAACGACGACTGCGCCTTGGGCGTTTCGAGGGATAACACCGCCGGTGTTTTTCGAAGTTGCTTGCACGATCGCCAAGATACTGAGGGATTTTTCAACGCCGGATTGTCCGAGGACGAAACCGGTATCTTGCCCGTCGCTTGTGAGGAGACGGAAGGGGTCGGCGCGCTTACGCATCGACGCGAGGATGGATCCTGCGACCGAGGCTGCTTTGTCGACGGCTCGTTCATTCTCGAGCGACGCGTTGTCGAGGATGACGGTGAGGTGGTTTTGGGTCGGGGCTTCGTCTTCGCGAACGATCAGTCCATCGTGACGCGCTGACGCTGGCCAGTTGATTCGGCGGATGTCGTCACCGGGTACGTATTGGCGGAGCGCGTGGAACTCCTCGCTCTTACCACCGAGAAATTCGGGAGTATCCGACATCGAACGACGTTCGGTGGCCGGCGATGGTGGCGCTGCGGGCAGAGGGACGATCTCGGGGTAGACGACCAGTTGGCCGATGCTCGATGTGGTGAATCGTCTAGTGGCGAGCCCGAATGGGTCGGTTGCTTCGAATCCGGCGGGGCCGACGTTCACGATTCCTCGACGCTCGGTTGGGAGTCGGTACGCAGCGCGCGAGACCTCGTCTGCTTTGAGCGGGCTGACGAGCAGTTGAGCGCCGGCGGTGCCTTGGACTTGATCGGTGAGCCGCATGACCGGGGTTTTGTTCTGTCCGTTGCGAATGGCGAGTTCGACCCGGCCGACAGCCCCAACGTGCAAACGTGCAGGGGTCACTGTTCGGCCAACGGCGAGGCGCAGCGGACGCAGGGCAGCCATCACGATCGCGATGAGCGCAACGGCTATGAGCGCTGTGCCGATGATGAAGAGCTCGGCGAGGCCGAACAGTCGGCCCGCGACGATGGTCATCGCGCCGAAGATCAAGCAGAGCCAACCCCGAAGCGTTGGCATATCAGCCGATGCTTGGGACAGGAACGGATGCGACGACCTCGTCGATGACCTGAGCGCTACTGAACCCGCTGAGTTGAGACTCTGGTGTGAGCATGACGCGGTGAGCAAGTACCGGGCGAGCGAGGGCTTTGACGTCATCGGGGATCACGAACGCTCGACCTGATGCGGCGGCGAGCGCACGAGACACTCGTTGCATGCTGAGCACGGCGCGGGGCGAGAGTCCAAGGCGAAGGCCATGGTGGGTGCGGGTGGCTTCGGCTATGTCGAGCAGGTAGTTCTTTAGCTCGGGAGCGACGTGCACCGCGGAGAGGGCGTTGGTCATCATCGTGACGTCGTGTGGCGCCACGGCTGCCTCGAGCGCATCGATGGGAGCAACGGTTGCCTCGCCTTGTTGGTCGAGGATCTCTAACTCGGCTGATCGATTTGGGTAGCCGAGGGACAATTTCATAAGAAAGCGGTCGAGTTGGCTTTCAGGAAGGGGGTAGGTGCCTTCGTGATCGAGCGGGTTTTGGGTAGCGATCACCATGAACGGCGCGGCGAGGTCGTTGGTTGTGCGATCGACGGTCACGGTGCGCTCTGCCATTGCTTCGAGAAGAGCTGATTGTGTCTTTGGCGACGCACGGTTGATTTCGTCTGCGAGCACGATGTTTGCAAAGACCGCTCCGGGGCGGAACTCGAATTCGCCTGTTCCACGGTTCCAGATCGACATGCCGACCACGTCTGCTGGGAGGAGGTCAGGGGTGAACTGGATTCGACCGCTCGTGCCTCCAACGGTGGTGGAGATGGCCTTTGCCAGCGTCGTTTTTCCGAGGCCCGGAGAGTCTTCGAGGAGAACATGTCCTTCGGCGACCATTGCGAGTACGGCCAGTTGCACAACATCGTGTTTTCCTCGGATGACCGATTCGATGTTCTCGACGATGGACCGGAACAATACAGCGAAGGTTTCGGGCCGAGTTTCTTGAGGGGTAGTGGTCACCCGTTGCTCCTCGATTGAGCGTTGTGTAGGGAATGGCGTCCTCGGCCGGTGTTTCGGCCGAGGAATCGTTTTCTAGGTTACCGGACGTGAGCACTACTGGACGTGGACGGTGGGCCTATGACGGCCGTAGGATTCGCCACGTGAACTGGATGATCAAAAATGCAGCGGCGCTGGCGAGGCGTCCGGACCTGTGGCGCACCGCTGGACGTCTTGCTCGCGTGCATGCTCCAGACGGTTGGTGGCGACAGAAGCCCTACTTGCCAATTCCCGATGATTCGTGGATGGACTTTCGGTTCGAGACCGCCTTTGCGAACATCGATGCGCATCCCGAGCCCGAGCAGTTCATCGAGTATCTCGAATGGGCCAAGAGCTGGCGGTACCTCTAACTAGGCGGTACTTCTAACTAGTAGCTAGGCAATTCCGC
>CAZBTI010000146.1:0-2881 GCA_964494395.1 uncultured Acidimicrobiales bacterium
GCGCCAGTCGGAGGCAAACGCCTCTGCCTCCTCGCTGTCGAGTCGTCCAATGCCGGTCCACCCATCGGGAAGGTTCTCTTTTAGAAACGTACGTATACGGGAGCGAAAGGCTTCGGCTTCTTCGGAGTACGTGGGATCCATGTGGTTCCTCGATCTGGCGGTAGGCGGTCACGGGTCAACCGTGATGAGTTACCTGAGAGTAACAAAGTCGCTGCAACTCTGTCGGCTGAAGTGAAGACCAGTCGGTCGCTCGAGCCGACAGCTAGCGGCTGACCGCTAGCTGTCCCACTTGGATTCAGCGTTTGGTTGCCGTCCTTCGAAGAGCGAGAGCAGTTCGACCGGAGTCGGCGCAGCGTGCAGAAGAGAGCGGCTGTTCGCGCTCATCAACCCATCGGTGGTTACTCGATCGAGCCAGCTGAGTAGATGGTCGTAGTAGCCGTCGGTATTGACGACGCCGACGGGCTTTTCGTGCAGGGCGATCTGGCGCCAGGTTGCGATCTCGGCGAGTTCGTCGAGCGTGCCCATGCCGCCCGGCAGGGCAGCGAAGGCGTCTGATTGCTCGTACATAAGCGCCTTACGCTCATGCATCGAATCTGTCTCGACCAGTTCAGTGAGGCCACGGTGGGTGACCTCTTTGCCGAAGAGGTTGCGCGGAATGACACCGAGCACCTCGCCTCCAGCGTTGAGCACGGTATCGGCGAGCAGACCCATCAGACCTGCGTGGCCGCCGCCGTAGACCAAGCGGATGTTTTGCTTGGAGAGTGCTTCTCCCATGGCGATCGTCGCCTCGGCATTTGCTGGATTGCTACCCGTTGAGGAACCGAGGAAGACGCAGACGCTTTCAAGCTTGACCATGACGGCAGGCTATCGCTACCGAATAGGGCCGAGTCCGTTTGAGCAATAGCCTGACCAGGTGCTGATTGTTGCTTCGGTGGGTGCTTGGGTTCTACTCACCCTGTTCACGTTGGTCGTTGCTATCGGCGGTGGAATGACCGAACCTGACGAGGGTCGAGCCGAACATCTTGAGAGCATCCTCGCTCGGTTCGCTCGCGTTGCCAGCATGCAAAGCCTCGCCTCGATTCTCGTTGCCGGGTTCCTCTTCGCTGGGTTCTTCTCATCCGATCTTGAAACCGGCATTTGGCCATGGCCAGTTCTGGCGTGGGTTGCGCTTGCGATGCAACGACTTTGGCTACGGCCGATCCTGGCGGTCTATACCGAAGCACTCGTTCGCAACGTCGACCGGCCGGTCACTCGAATGCTCGCAATTCACATAAGCCTCGATGCGGTTACCCTCGCGGCGCTCCTCGGGGTCCTCATTTTTGGCCTCCGCTGATCGGTCCGCAGCGTTAGGTCGCTGGCCGGTACCTTTGTGGCGTGACCAAACAAGGCGACCTGGGCGCTATTGCTCCAGGACTTACGAACGATGTCCCTCGCCGCGACGAGATTCTCGCGTGTCATGCGTCGGCGATCGAGCAGGGCCTAGACGGGTACACCGACCCGGTCACCGGGCTCTTCGTGATGACCGCTGCGTATCATGTGGAGCGCGGAACATGTTGTGAGAATAACTGCCGGCACTGTCCCTATCGATAGAGCGCTTATCGATCGCTGCTTAGATGTGGAACTCGGTCGCTCGCAAACTCATCCAGCGCTGATTGTGGGGAGGTGCTCGAGGACGAGGCGACTATCGGTCTGGCGAACCCCAGCTTTTGCCCGGAGATCGTTGAGGAGATCGTTGAGGTCGTTGCTTGAG
The DNA here is from genome assembly GCA_964494395.1 of uncultured Acidimicrobiales bacterium. Classification (GTDB taxonomy): domain Bacteria; phylum Actinomycetota; class Acidimicrobiia; order Acidimicrobiales; family SHLQ01; genus SHLQ01. Next base: position 1,751 of record CAZBTI010000146.1, read on the forward strand.
GCAACGCGAGCGCGCAGGCGAAAGTCGAGTCGACCAGTGAGGTGAAAGGCTTCGACGCAGCGGTCGTCGGCCTTGACGAACTCGGTGAATAACTCGCGCTCACCCATGTCGTCGAGCCACACGTCGATCGTTGCCTCGACTGGCCTGCCGAGCGCTGCGTGATCGATACGGGCGCCGAAGCCGGTGATGACCTTTCGGTCGACCAGTCGCTGCATACGCGCCCCAGCGGCATTGGGGCTGAGACCGACAGCTCGCCCCAACTCCCTCTGAGTCAATCGACCCATTCGTTCCAATGCGCCGAGTATTTCTCTGTCAATGTCATCAATCACAGTGCTTAACACTGTACCTGACTGAATTAGCACGTAAAGACAGTGACACACTCAGCATGGTTTCCCTCATGATGTTCTTATCAACCCCGAGGGCGGTCTCACGAAGACAATCCCTCTAGGAACCCCCCCTCAAGACAGTGAGGTCTGAAAGGAAACACCATGAGTAACCAGCAGAACATCGCCTTCCAAAAGCTTCTCTCCGGATGGCGCCGCCACCAAGACCTTCGTGCTTCCGGTGCGAGCGTCGACCAACTCTTTCTCTCACGCCAGGCGCTCGACGGATTTCGTCACGAGGCGTCGAGCGCTCGCTAGCTCGGCAAAACCATCGAGCAGGGCCCAACTCGAATAACAGGGCCTCAGATAAAACGTCCCCCAATATGACCGCTTCGAGTTCGCTCGAAGCGGTCTGTTCGTTTTCGGCGAATGATTACTCGGCTCCTTTGTGCTCGTTGTTTCGAGGCTTACTCGCCGTTCTCTCGCAATTCATCAGCTTCAGGAATGCCGGTGCTCGCACACCTTGTTTCCCTCTTGTCACAGTGAACGCTCGGCCGAGCATCACACCCCAGAAACAAAACCCCCCATCCAAAACAACCCCTCAAACATCCCTACAAGACAATGAGGTCTGAAAGGAAAACCCATGAGCAGAGAAGACAGAACCACGCTCCAAAGATTTGGCGGTCGTTTACGCCGACTCGAGAACCGAGCCAACCAATCCCAGTTCGATGGGCACAGCTTGTCCCGCAGAGCTGTCGATGACATCGGCCGCTCAATCTCCGGGCCCTTCTAGGCAGTAGCCCTACAT
>CAZBTI010000146.1:2981-8317 GCA_964494395.1 uncultured Acidimicrobiales bacterium
ATAGACACAGTCACACCGGCACAGTCACGATTAGCCTTTCCGAAGGATGACCGCTTCGAGCTCGCTCGAAGCGGTCAGTTTGTTTTGCTGCGGCTAGCCTTTGGCGCATGTCTCAGCAGTCGATGAGTGATCGAATAGCCGACCTTGAGCGGCGCCGCGATGAGGCGATCCACGCAGGGTCGGAACGCTCGGTCGAGCGGCAACGGTCGAAGGGCAAGATGTTGGCTCGCGAGCGCATCGAGTACTTGCTCGATCCAGGCTCGTTTCACGAACTCGACATGCTCGCTCGTCACCGCGCCCTCGACTCGGGCATTGAAGACCGCCCGTACACCGATGGCGTGGTCACCGGCTGGGGAACGATCGACGGCCGCAAGGTCTTTCTGTTCTCCCAGGACTTCACGGTCTTCGGTGGAGCGCTCGGCGAGGTCTTCGCCGAAAAGATTCACAAGGTTATGGATCTGGCGAACAGCGTTGGCGCACCGCTCATTGGGCTCAACGATGGCGCCGGAGCTCGCATTCAAGAAGGGGTCGTCAGCCTCGACGCCTACGGCGGCATTTTCTACCGCAACGTGCAGGCTTCGGGTGTTATCCCACAGATCTCGGTAATCCTGGGCCCGTGCGCTGGCGGCGCGGTGTATAGCCCAGCAATGACCGACTTCATCTTCATGGTTCGCGAGAAGTCGCACATGTTCATCACCGGCCCCGATGTGGTCAAGACCGTGACCGGCGAAGAGGTCACCCTCGAAGAACTCGGCGGAGCGAAGTCCCACTCCTCGAAGTCCGGTGTGGCGACCTACACCGGCGAGAACGAAGAGGATGTACTCGACCAGGTGAAGCTCCTGCTCACGTTTCTTCCATCGAACAACCTCGACGTTGCGCCCACCGAAGAGTCGACGGACGACCCCGAGCGCAGCTGTCCCGATCTGCAGACGATCCTGCCGGAGAATTCGAATCAGCCGTACGACATGATCGACGTGATCCGCTCTGTTGTCGACGACGGTGAGTTCTTCGAGTACTTCGAGAACTGGGCCCAGAACATCGTGTGCGGTTTCGCCCGCATTGACGGCAAGGCCATTGGCGTGGTCGGGAACCAACCAAAGGTCTTCGCCGGGGTGCTCGACATCAACTCTGCCGAGAAGGCCGGGCGATTCGTGCGCACGTGCGACGCCTTCAACATCCCGCTGTTGACCTTTTGCGATGTTCCTGGCTTCTTGCCAGGCGTCGACCAAGAGCACGGTGGCATCATCCGCCACGGCGCAAAGCTGCTCTATGCGTATTGCGAAGCAACCGTGCCACGAGTGCAGGTCATTACCCGCAAGGCCTACGGCGGTGCGTACCTCGTGATGGACTCAAAGGCTGTCGGCTCCGACATGAGCTTTGCTTGGCCCACAGCCGAAATAGCCGTGATGGGTCCGCAAGGCGCAGTCGAGGTCGTTAACCGTCGCGAGCTGCAACAGTCGGCTGACCCCGAGACCAAGCGAGCCGAACTCGTCGCTGAGTACACCGAGCGAACTGCGAACCCGTATGTCGCTGCAGAACGTGGCTACATCGACGAGGTGATCGACCCTGCCGATACTCGCAAAGCGGTCGCCGCAGCGTTTCGTCTTCTCGAAACCAAACAAGAGCGGGTCCCTGAACGTAAGCATGGGAACGTGCCGCTCTAATGGTCGACTCCGCACTGGCGAGCGAAGCTCCAGCAAGTCCCGTTCGGGTTGCGGGTATCTCGCCAACACCCGACGCTGACGTCGTTGCGGCGATCACGGTCGCCGTGCTCGAAGCGTGGCCCAAGCAGTCCGCTTCCGCTCCGCCCCCGGCGCCCGACGTGCACTGGCGATTTGGCCAGCGCCGTTGGCAGGAGCGTTCGGTGCCACGCCGAACGTGGGGTGTCTAGCAACCGAAGCGACACATCGCAGACATGTTTCACCGGGGTGAAACACACCGGGTCCGAATCTCTGCAAGGCTTTCGCAATCTGGTCGAAATTCGGTCAGCAGATGACCGTGTTTGGGCGCACCAGATGTGTTTGCGGTCGTTGCTAGTTGGTATGTCAAGCGTCACATAAGTTAGGGTCTCTAACTAACGAACTCGGATCTGACCAGTTACGACTGGCTGGGGACACCTTGGAGGGGCTCTAGTTCCGTACGAAATGATCTGCTGCGGCAGATCGGGGAGAAGAAAATGAAGAAACTGTTAGCACTATTGTTCGCCTTCGGGCTGATTGCCGCGGCATGTGGCAGCACCGCCGACACGGCAACCGGAGATGATTCGGGCGACGACACCGCAGAAGATGGCGGCGATGGTGAAGAAGAAGCAATGGAAGACGACGAAGAGGCAATGGCCGATGGGCCAGAGGTCCTCAACGTTGCGTATTTCGCTGGTTGGCCGTTGCCACCACAGATTGGTCAGGAAGACGGCTCCTTCGCTGACGCCGTTGGTGTTTCAGAAGTTAACTGGGTGCCATTCGATAGCGGTAACGGAATGGCCGAGGCCATGAACGCCGGCGATATCGACATCTCGTACTCGATTGGCCTTACGCCGTTCGCAAATAGCGTCAACGCTGGTTCTGAACTCAGCCTCATTGGCATTGCTGTTGCATACGCCGACGCCGATAACTGCATCGTGCAGGGCGACCTTGGCCTTACCCGTGACAACGCCGCCGAGGTGCTCAACGGACAGACCGTCCAAACGCCAATCGGTAACGTCACCCACTTCAAGATGCTCTCGATCATGGACTTCTTGGGTGTCGATATCAGCACCGTCAATGTCATCCCAGCCGAGAGTGGCGCAGCAACCGCAGCAGCATTTGCAGAAGGTGCCATCCAAGTCGGTTGTGCATTCGGCCAGCAGCTCGTCGACATGACCGACGCTGGCGGCGTGCCAATCCTCACCGGTGCAGAGACCGAGAGCGAAGTTGGTATCCGTACCTTCGACGTGAACGCTATCCCTGACTCCTTCGGCGAGGCACATCCAGAACTCGTCGTCTCTTTCCTTCAGGCCGTTGAAGACTTCACCGAGACGTGGGCAGCCGACCCAGAGACCAACAACCCAATCATCGCTACCGCAGCGGGTATGGAAGACGTTGGTAACTTCCTCGGTGGCGAGCAGTGGTTCAGCTTCCCGAGCGCTGGAGATCAGCTCTCCGATGAGTGGATGGGCGGCGTAGCTGACGTCATGAAGACCCAGGTCGACTTCTTCGTCGAGCAGGGCCAGGTCGAGTCTGCACTCGACGACTTCGGCGGCTTTGTTGACACCAGCTTTCTCGAGCAGGTCGAGTAACGCTCACGATGAAGTTCACTAGCAAGTAGTTATGTCCGTTGGTCAGGCCAGACCCGTTTGGGTCTGGCCTGACTTGGGCAACAGTGAAGTGCCGGGCCGAAAGCGGAGAAGACGTTGGCAAATTTGAAGGTCGAGAATCTCGACATGGTGTATCCAGTGCCGAAAGGCGAGGATGTCCATGCGCTCTCGAACATCAACTTCGAACTCGAGAGCGGTCGCCTCCTAACGCTTCTCGGACCGAGCGGCTGTGGCAAGACCACGCTGCTCAACATCATCGCCGGGTTTCTTGGCCAGACGAGCGGCAATGTCCTCCTCGGAAATGAGCCAATCACCGGTCCGGGGTCGGATCGCGGAATGGTGTTCCAGCAGGGCGCACTGTTCGAATGGCAGTCGGTCGCAAAAAATATCTCGTTCGGACCACGGATGGCGGGTGTGAAAGCCAGTGTCTACGAGCCAGAGGTCGAGCGCTTGCTCGACGTTGTCGGGCTCTCCGGTTTCGGGGGCCAGCAGGTGTATGAACTTTCCGGCGGCATGCAGCAGCGCGTGGCGCTCGCTCGCACGCTCGCGAACGACCCCGACATGATGCTCATGGACGAGCCACTCGGTGCGCTAGATGCGCTCACCCGCGAGAAAATGCAGGGTCTTATCCTTGAGCTGTGGGACCGAACCAAGAAGACGATCGTCATGGTGACCCACAGCGTGGAAGAAGCAATCCTGCTCGGTGACGTCGTGTTCGTCATGGCCCCTCGACCGGGCCGAATCGAAAAGGTCTACGAATTGCCGTTCGCCAACCGTGCGCTTACCCAAGACACCAGAACAATTAAGCAAGACCCAGAGTTCGTGGCTGTCAAAGAAGAAATTCTTAGCTTTATCTGGGAGATGGAAGAAGAGATCATGGGACGCGAGGGGCAAATCTAATGGTGGTCGGAGATAGAACGCTCGGCGATCCCCAGGGCAAAATCGAAATACAAACAACTCCCAACCGGCCGAAGTTGCCCCGCCGAAACACGTCCAATGGGATCGTCACCTTTGGCGATGCCAGCGCGGTCAAGAGCACACCAGCCTTCAGCATCCTTGCATTTCTCACGCTCATCATTGGATGGTGGCTACTCACCCGTCTATGGGGCTTCGATCAAGCCTTCGCCGACGAGTTCTTTGCCGACAACCCCGATGTCAACACCGAAAAGCAGCTCATTGCCGCATGTAACCGCGCTGACGATGCATGCGGCGAGTTCACCCAGATCGTTTCGGCACAGCAGTTCCCGTCGATCAGGGACACCTGGCGGGCTGCTGGGCTGCTCTTTACCGATGGCTTCCAAAACCGCACGATCTACACACAGACGTGGGCAAGTATTTGGCGTGTGATCCGAGGGATGTTCTTCGGATCTCTCATCGGTATTCCAATCGGTATGTGGATGGGTCTGTCGAGCCGGGCGCGCGGCTTCTTTGACACCCCAGTTGAGCTGCTTCGGCCAATCCCGCCGCTCGCGCTCATCCCGCTGTTCATTTTGATCTTCGGTATTGGCGATGCTGCAGCGGTTCCACTGCTGGTATTCGCGTCGTTGTGGATCATGATCATCGCCTCTCGCGCTGGCGTACGAAACGTGCAGCTGTCCAAGGTTCGTGCGGCGTACTCGCTCGGCGCGAGCAAGCGTCAGGTGCTCACCAAGGTGCTCATCCCAAATGCACTGCCCGAGATCTTCACCGGCATCCGTGTGGCGCTCGGTGTTACTTGGGGAACGCTCGTCGCCGCAGAGCTCGTCGGTACCGATACCGGCCTTGGTGCAATGATTTTCCAGGCTCGCAACTTCTCTCGCCTCGACGTGATCGTCGTCGGTATTGCGATCATCGCGATTCTCGGCGTTCTGATGGATGCGTTGCTTCGAGTGCTCGAATCGGTCCTCGTGCCGTGGCAGGGCAAGGGTTAGTGCTCGGCGCCTGAGGCGCCTCCCATTACTCGAGTTGCTCGCCTGATGGCTCACAACGTCGGATCTCGTTGGCGTTCGCGTCGACTCTTCGAATTCAGACTCTTCTGGTTAGATTCTGGTCTGTATGTGGAAAA
>CAZBTI010000147.1:0-8192 GCA_964494395.1 uncultured Acidimicrobiales bacterium
GAACTCGTCGAGCGCGAACTCGTCGAGCGCGATGTTGTTGGCTTTCGCGATGTTGTTGATTTTCGCGGCCCTGGCTTCGGTCGAGGCGTTGGGCGCGTCGTCGTTGGTTTACGTCGTGTCGACTGAGTCAACGTGATAGGTCCAGTTCTTTTACTGCTCGGATGAAATCGTCGCCTCGGGCGCCGTAATTGGGGTATTGATCAAACGACGCACACCCCGGCGACAGGAGAACCACATCGCCTTCCACCGCGAGCGTCGTTGCGGTCTGTACAGCTTGGTCCATATTGGGTACCCGATGCACGGGTTTCACCCCATCAAATGCTGCAGCGACCTCATCGGCGGCATCGCCGAGGGCGATCACCGCACGAACTCGGTCCGCTGTCTCGGTCAATTCGGACAAATCGAGGCCCTTGTTCTTGCCACCTGCGATCAAAACCACCGACGAGAAACCAGCGACCGCGGTGTTCACGGCATGGGGCACCGTGGCCTTCGAATCGTTGTAGTACGCGACACCTTCGATATCGGCAACGTGCTGGATTCGATGTGGCGCAAGTTGGTGCGTGCGCACTGCGGTTTCGATCCCAGCGGGCGTCGCTCCGAGGCGAAGCGAAAGCGCTGCGGCGACGAGCGTGTTGGTGACATCGTGATCAAAAGTTCGGGGTAGCGAGTCGAATGGGCCGACATCGACTTCGCCGACCATCAGTCGGCCATCCTCGACAAATGCGGTGGCTCCGTTACCTGGCTCCATGGCGACGATCACCGATTCGATGCTGTCGTCAGATGGCAGGTGTGCACGAACAACAGGATCGTCAGCGGGGGCGATCGCAACCGCTCCCGGAGCGAGATCCGACCAAATTCTTGCCTTCGCTGCTTCGTAATGGGCAAGAGACTCGTGCACGTCGAGATGGTCGGGGCTGAAGTTCAACCACGCCGCTGCGGTTGGTGAGAAGTACTCGCTGTGTCCTAGCCGGAACGACGATGCTTCGACCACGAACACGTCGTACTCGGGCGAGTCGATGACTTCGACGAGTGGCACCTCGGTGTTTCCGACACCGGCAGCGCTCACACCGGAAGCTTCGAGCATGGAAACGGTCAGCATCGTCACCGACGTCTTGCCATCGGTGCCAGTGATCGCGGCGATAGGGCGATCGTCGTACCAACGAGCAATATCGAACTCGGAGATCTTCCTGATCGAAGCCTCGCGAGCGGCAGCGAAAGCCACGTGGTGCTCCGGGATACCCGGGCTCGGAACAAAGGCAGTCGCGTTGGCAAACAACTCATCGAACGTCGAGCGGTCTGCGTCAGTGAGCAAACGGCAACCAACGTCGGCGGCGAACTCATGGGTCTCATTCGTTGCGCGGTCATCTACCGCAATGACCACAATGTCTCGTTTGAGCAGAGCTTTGGCCACGGCCCGGCCTGCCACACCGAGCCCAAGCACGATCGCCGATTCTCCAGCCGAAATCGGTTGGTTCATGCGGTAATGCCCTGGATGATCGAGTCCCAGTAGAAAATTCCAACACCGGCACCGGTGGTGAGGCCGGTGAGCAACCAGAAGCGAATGATGACCCGAGTTTCGGGCCAACCTGCGAGTTCGAAGTGGTGATGGATGGGTGCCATCCGGAATAGCCGCTTTCCGTTTCGAAGTTTGAAGACACCGACTTGAAGAATCACCGAGACTGTTTCCGCGACGAACACCGCTCCCAAAATCGGAAGCAGTAGATGGGTGTTGGTCGTCAGCGCAAGCCCAGCGAGGGCCGCACCAATCGCGAGCGAACCGGTATCGCCCATAAAGATCTGCGCTGGCGCTGCGTTCCACCACAAGAAGCCGACACATCCGCCGAGCATCGAGACCGAGATCACGGCGAGGTCGAGGGCGTGAGGGATTTGGTACGCCTCAGGATGGCGGAACGCCCAGAACGCAATGAATGTGTAGCCGGCAAAGTTCAAGATCGCCGCGCCGGAGGCAAGGCCGTCGAGACCATCGGTCAGGTTCACGGCATTGGCGGTAGCGAGGAGCAGCAGAATTGCCCACAGCGACCAGCCCACCCGACCGAGGTCGAAGCCGATCGAGTCAAAACGCACAAAGGAAAGCTCGGTCTGGATGCTGGTGAACTGCGTGAGCAAGACGGCGAAAGCAACGGCGACGGACACGAGGCCGACCACCTTGGCTCGTTTGTTGAGGCCGAGGTTCCGCTCGCGAGAGATCTTGATCCAGTCGTCGAGGAACCCCACCAGACCAGTGGCGAGGATGGTACCCATCAAGATGAGTCCGGTGCGGGTGAAGATGATCGACGTACCCACCCCAAAGACATTCGCGATGTCGGCGGCGATGTATCCGAAGAACGCGCCGAACAGGATGGCGATTCCTCCCATCGTTGGGGTTCCGGCTTTGACTTGGTGGCCTTGAGGTCCGTCTTCGCGAATTGGTTGGCCCACTTCTGCTTTGGTGAGAAAGTCGATAAGGAAGCGAGTGCCGATGAGCGACAGGGTGACCGACGTTGCGGCCGCGATCAGGAGGCGGATCACTTAGCGGTTACCCAACCGGCCAATGCCAGCGCGGACCGAGCTTCTTCGCGGTCATCAAAGTGTGTGCGAGTCGTTCCCACGATCTGATAGTCCTCGTGACCTTTCCCCGCTATGACAACGATGTCCCCGGGGGACGCCCCCGAGATGGCTGCCGAAATAGCCTCGCTCCGATCGACGAAAACGTGCACGTCATCGTGAGTAGGGATTCCAGCAACCACGTCGCCAATGATTGTTGCAGGGTCTTCGGTCCGAGGGTTGTCACTGGTGACATAAAGCCGATCGGCAGCAGCGGCCGCGCCACCCATAAGAGGACGCTTGCCAGGGTCGCGATCTCCAGCCGCACCGAAAACCAAAATGACCGAACCATCGGAAAGCTGACGTGCGCTCTCGACGGCGGCGGCGACGCTCGCTGGCGTGTGTGAATAGTCGACTACGACCGAGAAGGGTTGACCAGCCTCGATCGACTCGAATCGCCCGGGCACAGAGGGCACCGTGTGAAGGGCTGCTGCAACGTCTTCAACAGCAAACCCGAGCAGCACCGCAGCCTCGGCTGCCATCAGCGAATTGTTGACGCTGAACGCTCCTCCGAGGGGAAGTTCGATGGTGCGGTCGCGCCATTGGAAGGTCGAGGACCCTTGCTGGAGCGTGCCCGCTTGTGCGGTACCATCTCCATCGACCTCTTGGAGGTCTTGCTCGCGGACCATGTCGGCGAGCCGGGCTCCGTATTCGTTCGAGACATCGATGACGTTGTGTGCTCCGACCTCTGGCGTGAAGAGCAGAGCTTTTGCTCGAAAGTAGTCATCCATGTCGGTGTGGTAGTCGAGATGATCTTGGCTCAAGTTGGTAAAGACAGCGACCGCAACCTCAGCTCCTGCGATCCGCTGCTGGTCGAGCGCGTGTGAAGAAACCTCGGCCGCCACGACCGTCGCCCCGTCATCGCGATGCTCGGCGAGGGCGGCATGGAAATCTGGCGCGGCGGCGGTGGTGAGCGAACCGGTGAGCGTGCCCATCGATGCCGCTACTCCCCCGCAGGTGTTCACGAGATGAGCGAGGATGGTGACGACCGATGTCTTGCCGTTCGTGCCCGTGACAGCGACCAACGCCACGTCATCACTGGGCTGACCAAAGAGCGCTGCAGCAAGGTAGCCGGTTGCTTTGGAGGAGTCTTGACTTTCGATCTGCACGACCGTGCTGTCGATCGAGAGCCCTTCGCCACCATTTGGAATCTCGACGAGAACGGCGGTTGCACCGGCTTCGACCGCCGCATCGACATAGTCGTGCCCGTCGACGACCGAGCCACGGATCGCGCAGAAAAGTCCACCGGCTTCAACCTTGCGGCTGTCTTGGGTGATGGAAGAAATACTCACATCCCTCGCCGATTCGACCAGCTCCGCAGCATTCGCGATGAGACCTGGCGAACGCGCTTCAACCTCGGTAACGAGGTCGGCGAGCGAAGAAACTTGCCTACTGGGCATTGTCCACAGAATCGGCCGGAGGGATACGGAAGTGCTGAAGAGCAAAGTTTGAGATCTCGCCGAACAGCGGTGCCGCGATTCGTCCACCCGATGCCTCACCGTCGGGCTCTTCGATCATGACCACGATCGACAGTTCTGGGTTCGCTGCCGGCAGGAATCCAGCGAAGCTGGTGAGCAGATGCACTTCACCGAGTTCGTCTTGATAGCCGCCACCCGGTTGAGCAATCAGAGCAGTGCCGGTCTTTCCGGCGATCTGGTAGCCGGGAACCGAGGCGAGCACACCCGTACCACCCTCGCTCACTACGCCGGCGAGAAGGGAAGTAACTTCATGGGCGGTCTCCTCGGAGATCACGCGGCGACCTTCCCGGGGGCTCACGATGTCGAGATCACCGTCGCCGGTCTGAATTCCTGCAACGAGGTGCGGTTCAACGAGGACGCCGTCGTTCGCAAAGACGTTGTACGAACGCAACATCTGGAGCGGAGTCGCTGCATACCCGTAGCCGATTGCAGCTTGGGTTCGAGAGATTCCGGACCAATCCTCTTCGTCGTGCAAGATGCCCGCAGACTCTCCCGGAAAATCGAGTGCGGTCGGAGCGCCCAGACCGAAATCGGCGAGGTACTGGTGGAACGCCTCGTCGCCAATGCGATCGACGAGGAGCGCGACACCAACGTTTGACGAGTTCCGGAGGATGTCGCCAGTATCCATGACGACCTGATCGGTGCGGACACTGTCGGTCACAACGAGGTCGTAGATTTCGAGTTCATCGGCCACCTCGACCGTCGTGTTCGAATCGATGAGGCCCTCTTCGATCAGCGCAGCGACGGCGAGCGGCTTGCTGATCGAGCCAGGTTCAACAATCCATGTGACCGAACGATTCTCGCCCGACACCACGACCTCGTCATCGCCATTGCGACCGACTGTCGACATGGCGAGGATCTCGCCGGTCGCTACCCGAGAGACGATCACCGTTCCCGAGTTCGCTCCAGATTCAGCAACCGTTTGTTGGAGAAGATTCTCGACTTCAAACTGCACGGTGCGGTCGAGCGTCAAGACGAGGGAGTCGCCCGGAGTTGGAGCGATCAGTTCGTACTCGCCGTCGGGGATTGTCACGGCCTGCGCTCCGCCCGAGGCGATACCGCGTTCGACGACCATCCTGCCGGACTCGCCGGTGAGGAACTCGTCGTACTGGGCTTCCAATCCGGAGAGACCAATGCCATCCACATCGGTCCGCCCGAGGATGCCACGAGCAACATCGCTTCCCGACGGGGTGATGCGAGCCTGTTCCTCGATGGCGTAGATACCGGGCAGATCGAGCGCGAGTACGGCTTCGGCCACCTCATCGTCGAGTTGTCGAGCCATCCACGCGAACTGTGCCCCGTCGTTGGAGAGACGGCGAGCGAGCTGGTCGACGTTTCCGCCGGCGACCGCGACGATTTGTTGTGCTGTGCCGGCCGGATCGGTGATCAGACGCGGGTCGGCCCAAATGCTCTCGCGCGGGGTCGACACGGCCAGTTCGACGCCGTTACGGTCGACGATCGCTCCACGTTCGGCAGCGAGCGCTGCGGTTCGAATTCGTTGGCTCTCGCCGTGCTCGATTAGCCGCTCGGGGTCGAGCACCTGCAACGACACCAACCGGTAGATCATCAGCGCGCCGACAGCCATCATGGTGAGGCCGAGCAGGATGACTCTCCATCCAGAGAATCCGCTCTTGGTCGGTTGGCGCACCAGGCTCATGATGGCGGTCATGGGTCCGCACCTTCCTCTACATCTTCTACTTCCCCAGCTTCTGTTCCCACTTCTTCTTGAGGGGTGTTGTCAGCAGCGACCACAACTTGTGGGGTTTCCTCTTCGTCGAGTCCGAAGCGCGCTTCGAGATCACTCGATAGGGGTGCAGGGCCGAACGGGTCGCCGAGGGTGGGGGGCTGGAGAATCGCGTTGAGGTCCGGATCGACTCCCGGGAGGTACGTGCGTTCCTCTGGGCGGATCATGCCGAGGCGGTCGACGGCGGTTTCAAGAATCCGTGCCGGTGCCTCGAGTTCAATGACCTCGAGTCGCAACTCTTGATTGATTGCCTGTTCAGCAGAGATCTCGGCGGAGACTCCGTCGAGCAGAACGCGATTTTGCACGATAAACGTCTGGACGATCACGATGCCGAGCAGCGATCCAAAGACCACAACGACGGCGATTGCCGGGAACACCAACTGTCTGGACTTCTTGAGGATCGGGAAACGCTTCGTCACGAGGCCACTGCCCCCTCGGGGATACGGGTGATTCCTCGCAGACGCGCCGACCGTGCACGCTTGTTCGCGTCTACTTCGTCTTCGCTCGGAGTGTGGGCGCCGCGGAACAACCACCGGAACTCAGATTGTGGTGGCATGCCAGCGGGAACTCCCGCTTCGATCGTGCGGCGCATTGCGTCTTTGACGATCCGGTCCTCGCCCGAGTGGTAGGTGAGCACAAGCCCGACACCGCCGCGGGACAACAGTGAAATCATCGACTCGAGTGACTTGGCGAGAATCGCGAGCTCGTCATTGACCTCGATGCGAATGGCTTGGAACGAACGCTTTGCTGGATGGCCCGTACTCTTGCGTCGAACAGCGGCGGGCAATGCTTCGGCGATGGTCTGAGCGAGCGTTCCCGTGGAGTCGAACGGGCGGCCGTCGATGATCGCCTGAGCAATGCGCTTGGCGTGCCGTTCATCTCCATACGACACGAGGACGTCGATGAGCTCACCTCGGCTATAGCTATTTACGACATCGGCTGCGGTTTGGGTCTGTCCGGTATCCATCCGCATATCGAGTGGGCCGTCGTTGTGGTAGCTGAACCCACGCTCGGCAATGTCGAGTTGTGGCGAAGACACCCCAAGGTCCATAAGAAATCCTGAGACCTCATCGTGACCAGCGCTTCGAATTGCAACGGCGGCTCCATCGAAACGGGTCTTCACCAGGGTCGCCCGATCCTCGTATTCGCGAAGCCGGTCGCCTGCAGCCGAGAGCGCCATGTCGTCTTGGTCGACGCCAAAGAGGGAAAGCGAATCATTTGTTTCCAAGACCGCTTCAGCGTGCCCTGCTCCCCCGAGGGTGAGATCCGCGAAGACTCCAGCTGGCAGGCCAGCGGCGTGGCCTGCAATCTCCCCGACCATGACGGGAACGTGATCAAAATCGTGTGGAGGTGTCATGAAAAAGGGCAGCAAAAAGTAGAGGTGTTGCGGGTGGTGGCCTCATGGTCGAACCATGAAAAGAGAAACTTCTGGGCCAAGTAGCGCTAGCGAGCAAGCCAGCGCTCGGTCATTGACAGTCCCCCGATCAGCGGGCGCACGTCAGGATTTCTCCCCTGATCGAGCTGATGGCAAGCGGGCGGAGTAGGGGCCTTCCATCTGCCAATCGGGAGACTGTCAATGAACGAGCAGTGCTCGTGTGTTACATCTTGTCAGTTCTTCTCCGTCAGTTGAACGATCCGCCCACTTCGAACTGTTGTTGCACCACGTGAGTGTGGGACTCCTCGAGCGCCTCGAAGGCTGCTTTGTCCCATATCTCGACATGTGTGAGAACACCGGCGACGATCACTTCGTCGGTCAGATTGGCCCATGCGCGCAACTTGGGGGGAATCGTTATTCGGCCCGTCTTCTCGTCGGGTACTTGTGAAACCGTTGATGACCCGAATCCCAACCGGGAGTGCCGAGGCATGATGCCCTCGCGCTCCTGGTCGATCAACCGTTGGGAGGCTTCCTCGTACCTCTCCTCGGAGTACACGGCCAGGGAACCGTCCGAACGGGCGAGGTACACCCGAGGTCCCAGATCCTCCCGGAACTTCTTGGGAAGCACGAGGCGAAACTTCGAGTCGAGAGAGCGCTCGTAGTGGTCGACGAACACCATCTGCCTCCTCGTTCGTTTGCTCGTGTTGGGTGCCGAACTCCATAAGTTGACACTTTATGACACTTGCCCCCACCAATCAAGCATTGTTTGTCATCTTTCGTCAAATTCGTCTCGAAATGAAGTGGAACTGGGAAATATTTCTCCTAGACTCGAACGCTTGTACCCGTGGATGGTTTGCCAAACCTGCTGATTTACCAACAGATTACCGCTTCGCCGCTCGAGAATTTCGGATTTGAGGCACGTTATGGGGACTGGTGGGAACTCTGCCCAAAAATGTTTTGCAATTGGCATACAAAGCACTCAGCACCTCCA
>CAZBTI010000148.1:0-4289 GCA_964494395.1 uncultured Acidimicrobiales bacterium
TCTCTGAAGAATGCGGACCATCTCGTGGTCCGCATCCTTCAGATTTCGGGCGGGCGGTCGGGCGGTCGGGGGTGGACGGGTTAGCCGAGCTCTTTGAGCGCGTCTTCGATGCCCATGTGGAAGGTCGGGTACGCGTAGATCATGTGGCGGAGCTCGGGGATTGGAATCGCCGAGTGCACAGCGAGCGAGAGCAGGCCAAGCACCTCGCCGCCCCATGGGCCAACCGATGTCGCACCGACGAGCACATTGCGGTCGGTGTCGACGATGAGCTTGATGAAGCCTTCGTTGCCGTTCGAGTGCAACCAACCGCGAGCGGTGTGGCCAACGATCTTGTGCACCGTCGTCACGTCAATTCCGGCCTCGCGAGCCTGAGCTTCGGTCTTGCCGACCGAACCAACCTCGGGGTCGGTGAAGGTGACAGCGGAGAGAGCGTCCATGTTGAGCGGCTTGGTCTCGCGACCGAGAATGCTGTCTACAGCCACCTTTGCCTGACGAATGCCGAGGTGAGTGAACATGCCTTCACCCGCAATATCGCCAGCGGCCCACAAGCCATCTTGAACTTGCATGTTCTCGTCAACATCGAGGAAGTGGGACTTCGGGTCGATGCCCAGCGTCTCTACGCCAAGATCGCCCAAGAACGTTTGACGGCCAGTCGCAACGAGCAGTTTCTCGCCAGCGACGGTGGTGCCATCTTGGAGGGTCACGGTGAAGCCACTTGCCTCATCGTGAGCAACCTCGGAAGCGAACTGTCCGAGGTACGTGTCGATTCCCTCGGCTTCGTAGACCTCGGAGAGGACATCGCTGACCTCTGGCTCTGCCATCGGCATGAGGCGATCTGCGCCTTCAATGATCGATACCTTCACGCCAAAGCGCGACAGCGCTTGACCAAGCTCGAGGCCGATGGCTCCGCCGCCCATGACAACCATGGACTCAGGAAGTGTTTCAACTTCCATAATCTCGTGGTTTGTCCAGTAGGGCGTCCCAGCGAGACCACTAATCGGTGGAACAGCAGCAAGCGTTCCCGTGGAAATAACGATGCCTTTACTTGCAACGTAGGTGTCGCCGTTGACCTCGACGGTGTTCGGGCCGGTGATAACGCCGCGGCCTCGGACGAACGTTCCGCCCTTACCAACAAAGCGATCGACCGCGACCGTGTCGTCCCACGTGTCGGTGGCCTGTTCGCGAATGCGCTGGGCAACGGGCGCCCAGTCCGGAGTCGCAGATGCCGTACCGGCAAGGCCCTCGACGCGCCCAACTTCAGCGAGCGAGTTCGCTGCACGGATCATCATCTTGGACGGGATGCAACCCCAATACGGACACTCACCGCCAACGAGGGAAGCCTCGATGCCGACGACGTTCAATCCCGCTTCTCCAAGGTCGCCACCAACAACCTCTCCCGCTGGCCCAAGTCCGATCACGATTACGTCTGTCTGATGTTCGCCCATTGAATTTCTCCCTGATTTTTCGGTGTAGTGCCGAATGGAACCACCGACACGTCGAACACAATTCCACCAAAGGAAACTTGAACTCGACAATCCCTTCGGGTTGGGGTTTGAGATTCGTCGCTATGCTGGACGGTCGTTACAACAACACGCGGGTGTAGTTCAACGGTAGAACCTCAGATTTCCAATCTGATGATGGGGTTTCGATTACCCCCACCCGCTCCATCGCCCGACGACCACGGCCTCCGGCCGAATTTTGGTCGTCGGGCGCTGTCGCGTTATGACCGCCTTCGGCGAGCGTTCAAGCGCCACGCAGGCTGTGCGCCCGAGGCGGTGTTTGCGCTGTTGTTCCTCCGGGGGTCGTTCCAGAGCCACGGAGGCGGTGCGCCTGAGGCGGTAGTTGCTTTGCCACGGAGGCGGTGTTTGCTTCGCTCCGGAGCTAAGTGCCTGAGGCGGCGTCTTCATCTACCCTCTGGTTTATGGCGAACTTGGATGAGGCGGGCGATCTGCGCCCTGGCGATGTAGACGGCGACGATGCCGGGCATGACGAACCGCGCAGTCGTAAGGGTCTGGTTATTGCGCTTTCGATCATCGTGATTAGCTCGGTAGCGATTGGTGTTGCTGCGTGGCAGTCATCGAGTTCTCGCGCCGAATGGAGCCCCGAACTCATTCCTCTCGCACAATTCATCGAGGCCGAGCGAGGTCTGGAATTCCAACGACCTGTGCGAATGAACACCTTCGACCCGGCGTTCCTCGAGTCCGAACTTGAGGCCATCGAAGAAGAACTCGCCCGAATGGAAGAAGAACTCGCCGAAGCCGAGGCGGCGGGCGAGGAGATCGACGAGGAAGACTTCGATGGCCTTGGAAGCTTCGAAGGCGTCAACACGGCGCTTGAGCTGCTCGGGCTTTCGATCGACGGTTCGTTCGACCCGTCGCTGATCCCGGATGAACAACGAGACTTCAACGCGTGGTTCGACCCACTCAATGGCGAGATCAGCGTTCCCGACAACCGGAGCTTCGAGGAGCTCGCGCCGGTCATCGTTCACGAGCTCGTGCACGCCCTACATCTTCAGAACGGGTTGAGCTTCACGGCCGTCTTCGAGTTCGACCCCGATACGCCCGTCGATGCCTTCGACCTCTGGGCCTCATTGAGCGAGGGCGATGCCGTTCGCATCGAGCACGCGTATCTCGATCAGTTGGCAGACGAAGAACGATCCGCATACGAGGCCGCAACTGGGCTCGAGTTCACCGGATACCGAGATCCGACCTTCGGCCATCCGTGGTACACGGTCGGGGAACCCCTCGTGAATTCGATCGTTGCTCGAGGTGGCCAGGAGGCGTTGGACGAGTTGATGCGCACGGTTGCCAGCTCTGCGTCGACATCCACTGCACTGTGGATCGACCCGTTTGATAGCGGTCAGCTCGTCGTAGCCGCCGACCTGATCGAATTGCCGGATGGTGCCGACGAGGCCGACGGCGACGTGGGGGCATTCGGATGGTTCCGCGTTTTGGCACCGCTCATCGGCACCCCCGACGCCTTCGACGTGGTCGAAGGATACGCGGGTGACGCTTTCGCAGCGTTCGATGACAACGAGTGTGCCCGCTACGCCGTGTTCTTCGACTCGGGTAACGATGCCACAGAGTTCGATACGGCGATGTCCGGGTTGGGAGCCGAGACCGATCAGGACGACTCGAACAACTCGGTGACCTTCGATCTGTGCGAAGCGCTGCGGGACTCCGAGCTCGCTAGCAATTCGGTCGCAATGCCAGTCATCGTTGCGCAACAGCTCATCACGCATCACCTCGAGAACGGCGTCGCCGAAGAGGCAGCGGCGTGCGCCGCCATTGCCCAAGCCAAGACCGTTCCGTTCGACTTCTCGCTCGAGAACTTCGATGGCTACGACACGTTCTTCGACGAATCAGCTCCGTTTCTTTCCGGCTGCTGATCTAGATATGGAATCGCTTGCTGGTCAGGTTGTTGCCGTTACTGGCGCTGCTTCTGGGATGGGGGAGGCTACGGCTCGTGAGTTTGCCGCCCTCGGTGCGACGGTTGCGCTCATCGATCGCAGGGAAGAGAACGTTATTGCCGTTGCTTCGGAGTTCGGGGAGAGCTCGGTGTTCGTTGGTGATGTGAGCGATAGCTCGTTCTGCACATCGACCATCGATTCGATCGTCGAACAACACGGGCGACTCGATGTGCTCGTGAATGCTGCGGGCACGATCCACCGAGCCGATTCGCTCGGCACCAGCGACGAAGACTGGGCGCGTGTCATGGGCACAAATGTCGACGCGCTCTTCTACCTGTCACGTGCTGCGGTGACGCACATGATCAGCCAAGGCGGGGGCGTAATCGTCAACTTCGGCAGCATCTGGGGTGGCGTCGCCTCCGCGGGTTCGACTGCCTACTGCGTCTCCAAAGGTGCGGTGCATCAGTTGACCCGAGCTATGGCGCTCGATCACGCCGAGCAAGGCATCCGCATCAACGCTGTCGCCCCGGGGGAGGTGCGAACGCCGATGCTGTCGGCCGAGCGAGACTTCACACCGACCGATGAGGACCTGCAGTCAATGGCAGATGCGACGATCCCGATGAAGCGACTCGCCGAACCCGAAGAGATCGCCAAGGTCGTCGTGTTCTTGGCAAGCAGCGACGCCAGCTACATGACCGGCGAAATCGTCCACGTAGACGCCGGATATACGGCTCGTTAGGAGCGGCAGCGACTCCGTCGCCGATTTTGCCGCTCCGAACGAGCTCGCTTTGCTCCCCTCCGGGGCCGTTCCAGAGCCACGGAGGCGGTCAGACCCCGAAGGTCGCGATTCGCGTCGTTGGGGGTCAGGCCCCCGGTCACG
>CAZBTI010000148.1:4389-8188 GCA_964494395.1 uncultured Acidimicrobiales bacterium
GGTCAGACCCCGAAGGTCGCGATTCGCGTCGTTGGGGGTCAGGCCCCCGGTCACGGTTAGTTGACGGCTTCGGGGAAGCCTGGATGGTCTACTCGGTCGCAGGTGACGCCTTGGAGGAGCCAGCGGACGGGTCGGACGGTGAGGCAGAGGTCGGCTTGGACGATAGCCGAACCAAACTCGTCGGCTCGGTCGTCTCGGACGATCAGGGTACGGTCGCCGTCGTAGGAGTAGCGGGTGTAGATCGGGTCGCCCTCGATGGTGGGTTCGACCACGTCGACGGTCACTGGACGGCCGGCTTCGACCTCGGTGATGAAGCACTCCGTTAGGGCTTCGCCGAGCGCGTTGTTGGCCTCGGATAAATCTCCGCTGAGCTGGGCGCTTTCACACACGGTGTCTTCGGTGCCGAAGATCGGTTCGGTGTTTGGCTCTTCTGATGCGATCTCGGCGTCGGGTACGGCGCCTCCGCACGCTGCGAGTAACAGGAGCGCTGCGAAGAAGCCGGTGATGAGAGCGAAGCGACGGGCCACAGGGGGAACGCTAGTTGCTTACGCCGAGAGCCGGGCCTCGTTGTTGCCTCGACCGCGTGATCTTCTTGCCTACGAGAAACGCTCCGATCACGAATGCAGCGATGGCGGCGCCTTGGCCCACCATGTACAGCGGAAAGGCGAGGATCGAGAGTTGGGACAAGCGTTCGCCCCACGGTGTTGTGCACACAATGTCCCAGTCGTTGACGCAGGGGTCGCTGCTGATCAATGAGATCCCGACGATGAGTCCAAGAGCACTGCCGATTCCGGCAACGGCAAGAGCTGATAGGCCAACGAACCACACGCCGGCGGTCGAATACCGGTCGGTGATCCATCGACCGAGCCGGGTCTTCGGTAGCAGTTTCACGATCAGCCAGCCGCCAGCGGTAGCGATCGCCAGTGGCACGATGAAAAAGAGGAGAAACGGGTTGAACACAACTGCCGCCACGACGACCGCAGCGATGGCGAGAATAGCGATCATTCGGGAGGAAATACGGGCCATCTCTCCAGCGTAGGGTTTCGACCATAAAGGGTGAATAAGGCCAACGAACGTGTTTCAGTATCTCACTCCTCGTGAACCCAACCTCCATATGTCCTCGGCGCCCTTAGAGCATGCGCGTAGAGCAAGTCCAATAGAGCGCGGAACTATGTTGTGGACCAGTTACCATCGGAGGCCGTGAACGCAACGCTTGAAACCCTCGATGACAACAAGGTGAAGTTGTCGGTAACCATCGACGCTGCCGAGTTTGAGCCAAAGCTCGACGCGGCCTACAAAGCCATCTCTAAAGAGGTGAAAATGCCTGGCTTTCGGCCTGGCAAGGTACCTCGCAAACTGATCGAGCAACAGTACGGCCCAGAGATGGCGCGCGAAGAGGCCCTTCGCCAGTCGCTCCCCGAGTTCTATAGCAAAGCCGTCTACGAAAATGACGTCGACGTCATTGCCGCACCGGAGATCGACATCACCGGTGGCCAAGCCGAAGGCGACGTCACTTTCGACGCCGTCGTCGAGGTTCGCCCGGTCATCACCGTCAGCGGATACGACTCGCTCAAGGTCGAGATCCCATCACCCAGTGTTTCCGACGACGACTACCAAGAGCGTCTCGACTCGATCCGCCGTCAGCACGCCGAACTGTCACCGGTCGATCGTGCAGCCGCCGACGAAGACCATGTCACCATCGACATCAAGGCAACGATCGACGGCGAAGAGATCCCTGGCCTCACGACGAGCGACTACGACTACATCGTCGGAACCAACGCCGTCGGCATCGAAGACATCGACGAGAACCTCTCGGGAGCGAAGGCCGGCGACGAACTGAAGTTCACTTCAGATCACCCCGATGAGAGCCAAGACACCGAGATCGAATTCGAGATCACGGTCAAGGAAGTTCAAGAATCCATCCTTCCCGAAGCGAATGACGACTTTGCCCAACTGGCGAGCGAGTTCGAGACCATGGACGAACTCAAAGCCGATTTGATGCACCGCCTCGAAGATGTCAAGCGCAACCAAGCAGCGCAGGCACTCGACGAGAAGACGGGCGAGGCGCTTGCCGAACTCGTCGACGAGGACATCTCCGATGCCCTTCTCGAAGACGAGATGGAGAACCGGGCCCAGGACATGTCTATGCGCATGCAAGCACAAGGCATTCAGCTCGAGCAGTACCTGCAGATCACCGGAACCAGCCCAGAGCAGTTCCGTGAGCAACTCCGCGAACAGGCCGAAGTCAGCGCTCGAGTCGACCTCGTCCTTCGAGCCATTGCAGAGGCAGAAGGCATCGAAGTAACCGAAGAAGAACTCGATGAAGAGCTGATGATCATTGCAACACAGCTCAACCAGCCACTCGATTCTGTACGTACTCAATTAGAGGCTGCGGGTCGATTGAAACCGATTCGGTCCGACATGAGAATACGGACCGCGCTTGAGTGGGTTACCGAACGTGCCGAGATTGTCGATGAAGAAGGCAACGCGGTCGATCGGGAACTTCTCGAACACGACCACGACCACGATCACGCTGACCAAGGGTCAGAGGAAGAGTAAGACAAGATGAGTCCAGTCATTCCGAACGTCATCGAGAAGACCCCGCACGGAGAGCGTCACGGCGATATTTTCTCCCGTCTGCTCCGCGAGAACATCATCTTCCTCGGAACCCCGATTGACGACATGGTCGCCAACGTGATTTCGGCGCAGTTGTTGCACCTCGAAGCAGAGAACCCCGAGCGAGACATCAATATCTACATCAACTCTCCAGGTGGCGACATCAATGCATTGTTCGCTATCTACGACACGATGCAGTACGTGAAGCCCGACATCACCACGATCTGCTTCGGTCAGGCAGCATCTGCGGCCGCTGTGCTTCTCGCTGCTGGCACTCCCGGCAAGCGCCTCGCACTCAAGCATTCGCGCATATTGATCCATCAGCCCTACTCCGGAGCACAAGGCCAAGTTTCCGATATTGAGATCGCTGCCAACGAGATCAACCGCATGAAAGTCGCTCTAGAGCATGTTTTAGCGAACCATACGGGCCAAACGCCTGAGAAGATCTCGGCCGACACCGATCGAGATTTCGTAATGACCGCCGATCAAGCCAAGGACTATGGGATCATTGACGAGGTCATTGATAACCGGGACACTGTTGATACGACAGGCCCGATCAAGGCTGTCGAATAGTCGTCTGGAAAATCAGACGAGATAGAATCCCGATTTACAGTAGGAGAGCAACGCGTGGCCAAATTTGGTGAAGGGGGAGAACTTCTAAAGTGCTCCTTCTGTGGCAAGTCGCAAAAGCAGGTCAAGAAGCTCATCGCTGGCCCCGGCGTGTATATCTGCGACGAATGCATTGACCTCTGCAACGAGATCATCGAAGAAGAACTTGCCGAAGCGAGCGACATCGACTTCACCAGTCTTCCAACACCGTCGGAGATCCACGAGTTCCTCGACACCTACATCATTGGTCAGGCCCACGCGAAGAAAATCCTCGCCGTAGCGGTCTACAACCACTACAAGCGCGTCGAATTCGGAGCGAACCTCGACAACGAGGTCGAACTCTCCAAGTCGAACATCTTGCTCGTTGGCCCAACCGGCTGTGGCAAGACCCTCCTCGCACAAACGCTCGCCCGCATGCTCAACGTGCCATTCGCAATCGCTGATGCAACCGCACTCACCGAAGCTGGCTATGTTGGCGAAGACGTCGAGAACATCCTGCTCAAGTTGCTTCAAGCTGCCGAGTACGACGTGAAGAAGGCCGAGACCGGCATCATCTACATCGACGAGATCGACA
>CAZBTI010000149.1:0-8177 GCA_964494395.1 uncultured Acidimicrobiales bacterium
TGTCTGAGGAGCCGGCCTCATTTGAGGAAGTCACTCCGTTAACTGTAGTAAGGTTGAAAAACACGGAAAGCACCGAGCAGCACTGGCTGTTCTGAGAGGACGAACGATGTCGAACGGTCTTTGGATCCTTGGCGGCTACCAGACCGACTTTGCTCGGAACTACACCCGCGAGGGGAACGACATTTCGGTGCTGGTCGACGAGGTGGTCGAAAACACCCTCAGCGACGCCGGAGTGTCGGCGAGCAACATCGACGTCATCCACGTCGGCAACGCCTTCGGTCAACTCTTTACTGGTCAGGGACACCTCGGCGCGATGCCGGCCACCGTCCATCCCGAACTCTGGGGCACACCCTCCTCTCGTCACGAAGCAGCGTGCGCATCGGGCAGCATTGCAACGAATGCAGCCATGGCCGACCTCGAAGCCGGACGATACGAGTGTGCGCTCGTGCTCGGCGCCGAGCTCGAAAAGACTGTCCACGGCGACATCGCTGCGCAGCACTTGGGTGCAGCGGCATGGATTGGTCACGAGGGCCAAGACGCCACCTACATGTGGCCCCATATGTTCTCCGAGCTCGCCGACGAGTATGACCGCCGCTATGGCTTGAACGATCAACACCTGCACGCGATCAGCGAGATGAACTACCGCAATGCCCGATCGAACCCCAACGCTCAGACCCGTAAGTGGCAGTTCGGATCGGGCAGCTTCGACGATGATGACGCCAACAATCCAGTCATCGAGGGGCGAACCCGGCGCAACGACTGCAGCCAGGTCACCGACGGGGGAGCGGGCGTAGTCATCGCCACCGATGCCTGGGTAGCAAAGCACCCCGAGGTGCTGACCCGAGGTCAAGCTGCCCGCATCGCCGGATGGGGACACCGCACTGTTGGCCTGTCGACGCAATCCAAGCTCAACGGTGACGATGCGCTGGTCCTGCCACACGTCGCCGAGACATTTGATGACGCCCTTCGCCGGGCCGGTCTCGACAGCGTGACCGAGCTCGATGGCATCGAAACCCACGACTGCTTCGCCATGTCGGAATACATGGCCATCGATCACCTCGGCATTACCGAGCCGGGAAAGAGCTGGCAGGCTATCGAGGACGGTCGTCTCGAGAAGGACGGTGAGATCCCGGTCAACCCCAGCGGCGGACTCATCGGCGGGGGTCACCCCGTCGGCGCCACCGGGGTGCGGATGCTGGTCGATGCGAGTCGCCAAGTCACCGGCCGGGCCGGCGAATATCAGATCCCCGATGCGAGACGTTTCGCGACGCTCAATATCGGCGGGTCAACCGCAACGACATGTTCGTTCGTCGTCGAGTCGGCGGAAGCGTAAAGACCCAAGATGGATATCACGCTGGTAAACCGAATCGCCACAACACTTCCAGCCGATGACACCCATCCGTATCGAACCGGGGCATGGCAGCCCCAGCACGAAGAGTTCGACGTCGACGATCTCGATGTGATCGGCGAGATCCCCGACGACCTCGATGGCGTGTACTTGCGCAATACCGAGAACCCGATCCACCCGGCGCTCGATCGTTACCATCCGTTCGACGGTGACGGAATGGTTCATCTCGCGGGCTTCCGTGGCGGCAAGGCCTTCTATCGCAACCGCTTCGTTCGAACCGCGGGTTTCTTCGCCGAACAGGAGGCCGGCCAATCGCTCTGGGCCGGGATCGCCGAACATCCGAAAGTCGCGGTGGCCGAAGGAGGCTGGGGAGCGCGCCAACGAATGAAGGATGCCTCGAGCACCGATGTGGTCATTCACGCCGGACAAGCGGTCACGTCGTTCTACCAATGCGGCGAGCTCTACCGGCTCGACCCGCTCACGCTCGAAACCCTCGGCACTACATCTTGGGACGGGAGATTCCCGACCGACGGAGTGTCGGCCCATGCAAGGGTCGACCCGGCCACCGGCGAGATGCTGTTCTTTAACTACTCGAAGCAAGCGCCGTACATGCACTACGGCGTGGTCAATGCACAGAACGAGTTGGTCCACTACACCGAGGTCCCGCTACCCGGTCCACGGCTGCCGCACGACATGGTGTTCACCCCGAACTATTCGATCCTCAACGACTGCCCGCTGTACTGGGACGAGGACCTTCTGAAGAACGACATCCACGCCGCCCGTATGCACGACAAGCCAACGCGGTTCGCCGTCATTCCACGTCACGGATCGGCCGACCAGATCCGCTGGTTCGAAGCTGATCCGACCTATGTTCTGCACTGGACCAACGCGTGGGAGGAGGGCGACGAGATCGTGATCGAGGGCTTCTTCCAGCACCAACCAGTCCCGCAACCTGCCGCAGACGACCCCATGCGTCTTTACCGATTCGTGGCGATCGACTACATGGAGACCCGCCTGCACCGCTGGCGACTGAACCTGCGTACAGGTCAGGCCACCGAAGAATCGTTGCGCGACGACTTCACCGAGTTCGGTGTAATCAACCCCAACTTCCTCGGGCATAAGTCTCGCTACGTCTACGCCGCTACCGCAGTGCCCGGATGGTTCATGTTCAACGGCCTGGTCAAGCACGACACCTGGACCGGCGAGGATACTGCTGTCCGCCACGCTGATGGCGTGGTCTGCTCCGAGCCAGTGATGGCGCCGCGCATCGGCTCGGCATCGGAGGACGACGGTTATGTCCTCACCTTTACCAGCGATGTCGAGAACGACTCGTCCGAGTGCATGATCTTCGATGCTCAAGCAATGACCGAAGGTCCGGTGGCGCGAGTCCGATTGCCCCAGCGAATCAGCAGCGGCACGCACGCCACATGGGCTCCCGGCGCCGACATTCCTCACTGGACGGCGTGAGCGCACTACCCGTTGTTCAAGAGCCGGATCGTCCAACTGAACTCGCGTCCGGTGGCCCAAATGCCATCGCTATTGCGCTCGGTTTGATGAGTGACGAATGGAACCTACAACTGCTGCGGTTCGCTCTTGGGGGAGCGACTCGCTACGCCGAGTTCAGAGCCGAGCTGCCAATCTCGAACTCGGTGCTCTCCGGGCGCCTCAACTGGTTGACCGAGGCAGGATTGTTCGAGCGATCCCAGTACGAAGAACGCCCGGCACGTTACGAGTATCAGCTCACCGCCCGAGGGCGCAGTACGTGGCAGGTTCTCACCGCCATCTGGATGTGGGAGCGTCGCTGGTTTGATCGGGGCGGCGAACTTCCGAAGTTGGGCCACAAAGGTTGTTCCGGCGACGTCGAGGTCGCCATGGGTTGTTCGGTTTGTCACGAGCCGGCTCATGCTCGCAATGTCACTGGAAGCTTCGGTCCGTCCGGCGGGTGGAAGCGCTCGGTTCCTGCCGGAGCCACTCGTCGTCGATCGGATGATCGTGAGGCACCGCAGTTCCCGAAGACCATGTCGCTACTGGGCAACCGTTGGTCGTCGGCGATCGTCGGCGCGATGTTCCAGGGTGTTCATGCATTCAAGGACTTCGAAGCTCTGCTGGAGATTTCGCCAACGCTGCTTTCCCAGCGACTGACCATGCTGACCGAGAACGGAATCGTCGCCGCCAGCCCGAGTGAACAACGCTCCGATTGGAAGGCCTACCGGCTTACCGAACAGGGCATCGACTTCTTCTCGGTCATCGCCTTCGTATTCGACTGGGCGCAGAGTTGGTTCGTGGCGCCCGAAGGGCCTTCGTTCGTCATGACCCACAGCGACTGCGGCGCCGAGTTCCACCCAGAACTCATCTGCACGACGTGCGGCCGCCGCGCCGACGCAGAGGATCTCGAGGTACTGACCAAGTCGCTCGTATAGGGAGCGCAATTGCGCGCCGAGAAAGCGAAGAGCATGATCATCGCGAGCACTTAGGCGCAGATGCCCCGGTCGTACTCGCCGACTGTGCGGATGACCGAGGTCGAGTTCGGTTCGATTCGCTCACCTGCCAATTCGGTGGCGAGCACACTGTGGAGCAGGTCGTCGAGCCCAGTCACCTGGTAGCACTCGGCCCGAGGTTCGAGCTTCTCGCCACCGATTCCCGAGTCTGCAGTGAGGAATAGGTGTTGACCGCCGGTGGTCGCAGCCATTGCTCGCATGATGAACTCGGCGTTGCGGTCAACCCCACTGGCGGCCAAGGAATAGAGGCGCACGCCGTCCTGGGCGAGGTCTCGGCTGATGTCGAGGGTCCTCGCGATGTCGCCGTTATGCGGGGGAGCGTCAGCATTGAGGATCAAGACCCGGGCGGTGTTGCTGTCTCCCGACCACTCCAATTGCGCTGCTTCGTTGAGAGCTGCGTCCATGGCCTCGGGGAAGTCGCCACCTCCGTTCGCTTCTTGCTCTTGCAGCCACGAGCGGACCTCACCCAGATCGCCGGTGAAGTCGAGTGTTCGGGTCACGAAGTCGTCGTCCTCGTCTCGGTACACAACGACAGCGAAACGCATGTCGACGTTCGAATGATCCTCGGAGAGTCGTGCGACGATCTGGTCAAATTCGAGGGTGAGGTACGAGAGCTCGTCGCTCATGGATCCAGTGACGTCGAGCACGAGCGCTACGTCGAGCGAGTTCGGAGGGCTGGTGTCGCCGTCGGCGGTGAGCACCACGTCTTGTTCGAGGTCGGCAGCCGATAGTTCGAAGTTGCCCACATCCGATGCAACGGTAAGACCATCCTCAACCGAGATTCCAAGCCATGTGGTGTAGACGTGTGCTCGACCTGAGCTATCGGTAACGACGAGGGTTTCATTCGTTCCATCGGAGATGGCCAACTCGGTGTTACCAATGCCGACACCGTTGTCACCGAGGACGTCGATCACGACCCGATCGCGCAGTTCGACGAAGGGGACATTGCGTCCCTCACCTTGTTGCCAGTTGGCAGTGAGCTGTGAGAAGTAGTCGTGATTGAGGTTGTCATCAATGGCGCCCGCTGTGAGCAGCCCTGCCTGAGGTCGAGGAGTGTCCTCCAATTCCCGCGGTGCGTCGATACCTGATGGCGCCTCGGCAACCGAGTCGCCAACTGCGGCCGAGGATTCGCCGCCGTCGTCTTCCATTGCTTCTTCGTCGCCGGAGTCTTCGAATGACTCTGCAGCGTCGTCGACCACCGCGATTTCAGAGTCTTCACCAGCCGAGGAGTCACCGCTCTCAGCCTCGAAAGATGCGCTCTCTGATGAGCTCACATCTGCGGCGGAGTCGCTAGCGACTGATCCGCAGGCAGTAGCGACCAAGGTGCATGCTGCAAGAAGCGCTAGGAGGCGGTGACTTCGGGTAGTAGGACGAGATGCGGGGGTCGTGTTCATGGACTCTTGTACGCATGAACACCGAAACCAGTTCCCGAGATTTGTATCGACGTCGCCCTAGGCGAGATGTCAGTCTGCTTGGAACGGATGGACGGTTATCAGTGGCCGACCAAGGTGAGCGTCAACAGGGCGCTGCTAAGTAGTTCGGGCTGGTCGTAGGGAACCAGATGGCCGGCATTGCTGATCTCGATCAGCTCGACGCCGAGTTTGTGAGCGAGGGTTTGACCGTTGGAGATGGGTAGCCATTCATCGTCGCTACCCCAAATGACTGAGACAGGGCATCGGACTTCGCCAAGATGATCAACGATGTCGTCTGTGTGGGTTTGGCGAACTTGGCTGATCTGGCGATAGAAGGCTGCTTGGCCGCCGGTGCCGCGCCATGGCTCGGCCAGGCGGTTTCGTTCGGTCGCTGTGAGCTCGCGCTTGGTGACGCCATCGAGGTACACCAATAGCAGCGCCTCGTGAAACGGAGCGGGGAGCGCAGTAAATACCTCGGCGTTATCTTGTGCCAGCTTGTAGAAGGCGGAGCCCCAGGGCGGGATGCAAACAGTGTCGATGAGGGTGAGGCTGCTGAGTTCTAGGCCATGGAAGAGGTGGGCTCGCAGTGCCACGGCGCCACCGATGTCGTGAGCAACGACAGAGGGATTGTCGATTCCCCAATGAGAAATCAGCTCGACCAGTCGAATCGCTTGTGTATCGAGGTCGACTACGTCGGACAGGGGAGAGGCGCCGTAGCCCGGCATGTCCCACCGATACACCGTGTGGTGAGAAGAGAGCTGTGGGATCACCGGGTCCCATACTGCGGAGGAGAATGGGGTTCCGTGGCAGAGCACCACAGGCGAGCCGCTGTCGCCGTCGATCTTGGTCGCAATGTCGAGATGTTGAGGTTTGGTCACGTAGTTGACCGTAAACCTTCAGGTTGACCTGAAGGCAAGGGTTTGTTTCAATGAGTTGTGATGATGATCGGCCAAGCAGCAAAAGAACTCGGAGTTGCGACCCATGTTCTTCGTCATTGGGAAGACATGGGTCTTGTCGTTCCCCAAAGGACCTCGTCGGGCTATCGCAGCTTTGATGCTGAAGCGATCCAACGGGCGCGAATGGTGCAAGGGTGCCAGTCGGCGGGGATGAGCCTCGAGGTCATTCGAGTCGTTCTCGATAGCACCGAAGTCGGCCGAGCGAAAATCATCCGCTCGCAGCAAGCTCGTATAGAGGTCCTCATCAGCGATCTTGAGCAGACTCGCACGTTCTTAGAACACGCGATCTCTTGTCGCCATAGCCTGGTGACGCGATGTGATGAGTGCAGCGAGTTCCCGACCGGCGGCTAGCAGCTCGCCGAACTAGACGGTTCATTCGCTGGCGGGCTGGATCCGCGGAACCACCAACGGCTTTAGGCGCTCACCTCAACGGCAACCGGGTTTCATCACACTTCCAGCAGGCTTTCGTAGCCCGACTCACCTAGCGCCTCTTCTGTAACCATGCCAGCGTGCGCCTCTCGGCGCTCGATACCGGCATCTCTCGCGCGCTGATAACCCCGAGCACAGCCACCGCCGCCGCAGTAGCAATCGATCCGCTCCACGAAATTCCGGAGCGACGTGTCGCCGCCACGATTCCCGCCCACCAGAGCGGATAGGCAACGATGCCTCCCGATGCCTTCACCGTCGCTCTGATATTTCGAGCCTGCCGCTCGGCAACAAACTTCACCAGCCAGAACGGGGGACGGTTCAAGATCTTTCCGGCCATAGCAAACGGCCAGAGGAGGAGTGAATCTTCAAGGTCTATCTCATCGAGTGGAACCAGCAGGTCGGCCTCCCCATGGCGCCCGACAAGATCGGAGTCAGGCTCCGGCAGCAAGCCCGCTTCTGCCAACTCTTCTGCCCTCGTTTCGATCTCTCCTAAGCTCGCCCCAACCGGTAGGTCCAACATCGCGGCCGTTCGTGCCGATGCCCGCACCTCGCCGCTCGCCCATGTAGGTGCAACACTGCGAAGGCCCGCCTCGATCACGTCGGTCAGGCTCCGTACCGCAACCTGATCCTCACTCGACGAATCAGGGAACGAGTCGACTACTTCGATCGGCTCTCCGAAACGTACGAGCGCATCGGATCGGAAGCGTTCGCGGTCTTCAAAGATCAGACCCACGGGAACGATGACCGGCTTCGCTCCATCGTGAACCGCGTCGAGCGTCATGCGGGCAGCGCCAGTCCGGATCCTCTCAAGTCCTAGGCCATCATGAGACACGCCCTCGGCAAAGATCGCGACCGCGTCACCCTCGACGAGCGCTTGAGCGACAGCATCAAAGGCCTTCGAATTGTCCCCGCCTCCATCCTTTCGGCGATACACGGGAATCACGCGACCAGCAGCGAGGAAGGGCCGCAACGGCCAGATCTTCCACAGCGTCGACTTGCCAATCGCTCGCAGCTCGCGAGGAGTGCTGGCGTAGAGCATCATCGCGTCCATGAGACCCGAATGGTGGTTGGCAACCAGCATCACCGGGCGGTCGACGGGAACGCGCTCGACGTTCTCGACGTCAAGCCGGTCGAAGAACACACCGGCGATCGCTACCGCTAGCCCACGAAGACTCATCGATACCCAACCCACCGATCCAATGCCACGACCACAATCGTAGATCACCTCGTAGACGACAGCGAGAACGTAGACCTGAGCACCACAGCGGTTGGCGAGCGAAATTAGCGACTATCACGCATGATCAGGGGCAGTCATGTCGCAGCCTTGGCGAGGCATAACAGGGGAGTGCGAAGTCAACCACCCACCAGGGTCCGCGTCAGCTGCGTCCGCGGACGCAATTTCGCCATATTTAGTCGATGAGGTCAACGACAAAAGTACCCAAGATGCGTCCGCGGACGCATGGCACATCAGAGCAGTCAGCAGACTTCCATGGTCAATCAGTTCAGGGTGTCAGCAAAGCCTGAGTTCCAGCAC
>CAZBTI010000150.1:0-7895 GCA_964494395.1 uncultured Acidimicrobiales bacterium
ACTTCGGCGGGCGGGACTCCGTTGAAGCCAATGTTCCACGCGAACGAATATCCGTTGAGGTTCGCGAAGCGGAGGTAATCGCCGCGCGTGATCGGAGCCGAACCCGTGGCTGGGACTCGATAGACGCCCATCAAGTCCTTCTCGTAGCAGGACGATCCGTAGAAGAGGACGAACTCGCAACCGTCCTCAGCTTCAGGGATCACGTTGTGGGGACACCGCAGCGCATCCACACCGGCCGTTGGTTCCCAGATCGGTAAAGACCACTTCGCATGCGATTCGTATGAACAATCCAAGGTCACGTGATGCAAACCCGGTGCGTTCGACCGAACCGAAACCGCCCGGGTCAGGAGAAAGCCCGAACCCCTCGCACTGACGTTTCCAGGCTCGATCAACACGGTCGACTCGCCCGCATCGCTGGACAAGGCGGCGAGCGTCTCGCGCAAATCTCGGGTTTCGATCTGGTGGAAGCCACCACCGAGGTTTATCGATGACAGCTCTGCGCCAGTTCGGTTGGCAGCTCCCAAGATTTGGCTGAGGGCTGCGTGGTAGAAGTCGGAAGAGTTGTTCTCTGACCCGTTGTGCAGATGAACGGCGAGGTCTTGTTGTGAATCAACGAGCTTGGCGAACTCATCGAGTGCTTGCAACGAGGACCCAAAGCGGCTGTCGCGCATCGGGTCGCCAACCAGAGCGGACGGCAACCCGAGGCCGGTGTGACTTAGCCGGAGCACGAACCGTCCCGAATCTGGGATCTCGAGTTCGTTGACCTGACTCGGAACGTCAACGTGAACGTCGAGCAGATTCCCCTTTTTGATCAAAGAGTCGAGGTCGCTGGGCTCTGGAGCATTGAGCGATACCCGTCGACCAGCAAGGTCCGAAGGGAGCAGATCGTACTCACTCACTGACGACACTTCGAATCCTGCGCCGACAGCAGCCAAAGCCGCCAACACCTCAGCAGATGGGAAGGACTTCACCGCGAAGAGCACTTGGTCAATATCGCCAAGAGCCTCTCCCATCCCGATCACATTCTCCGCAACAGCCTGAACATCGAAGAGCAGCGTCGGCCCTCGATAGCTCTTCTCGGCTTCCAGTACGGCGCGTAGAACTTCAGCCCTCAACGTTTGCCACCAGACCTTTCAACGAACTCGCGATCGTCGCTCCCACCTGCTCTGACAACCCCGGCGGCAGGTCGGCACCGGATATACGAATGTAGTGCTCGTCATCGTGCATGTTCACAAAGTCGGTGATCGTCACACGGTCAAGGCCGAAGCTGCTCGCGGCAAACGCGGGGAGCCCTTCGCGAGCACATGCGTCGGCCAAGGAATGCGAGATGACGCCATCGCGAACCGTCGGCGAATCGCTTTCCAAGCCCAGACCTGTCCGGACCCAAGAAGAACAACTTGTGCTCGGTCGAAAGTGTCTCCACCTTCGGGTTGTTCTTCGGGTCGATGTTTGCCTCGATCTGATCGGTGGACAGTCGAATGCCAGCGCCGCGAGCGATTGCAAGGTCGACGAAGTCCGATTGTCCGAGCCAGGGGTAAAGCATCGTTGGAAAGAAGTTCGTCCCAAAGCCAGAACGCGCTTGCTTGAGCTCGAGCGCCCACGCTTCACCGATTCCTTCACTGGATGAATCAACGACTACGGCTGAACCCAGTCGTCCCAACTCGAGGCCGAACGTGTCGAGCTTGAGGTGACTTCGTACGAGAATCACCGGGCAACGCCATTGCTCGCCCAACGTCAACCATGGTCGAAGCTCGGCTTCACACGCGTCGAAACAGGTTGTATCGACGACCAACACCTTGGGCGCTCTTGCGGTTTCGACGATGGTTTGGCGCCATTTGGTCGAAGAGGTGTCGACCCAGATCACGTCTGCAGTTCGATCGGACGACTCGATATCGAACAACTCAAGCGATGGGAAGAATCGCTGCAAGAGCAGGTGTGTCTCGAAATAGGCAAAGGGCGTGATAGCCACGCCCGAAAGACTGCGGCGCGAAAGCACCGCCGCCACAGCCGCAATCGCTCCCATGCCACTCGAGAAGAGCAGGCCATGACCAAAGCCTCCCGCCGTCGTTGCGTACAGACTTGTAAGCCAGTCTTGGTCACTCGTCTGAAGGTCATAGCGCTGATAGCTGAACGCCATTTCGCCAAACGGCCCTTCAATGACTTGACGACCATCGGGGGCGGTCTCCCAGGCATCTGACAACTTCGCTGCCTGATGTTGACTCACACGAGCGCGCAGGTCGACGACTGCCTTTGTGAGCTCGGCCAACGTCGCCGGCTCGGATACGGACGTCTCGGCACCACAGAATCGAGCAACGAATGCGAGCTCGTCCCTCTTCCGAACCCAAAAATGCCGATCGACCAAGTACCTACCCCAAACATGAGTACCAGCCGTTAGTGTACGTCGTCAGAAAAGCACCACCCAGAGAAAGAACACTCGTGTCTGAGAACAATGCAGGGATTTACAGTAAATACCCTCACCTCTATGACATCGTCTACGGCAACTCGACCTACGAAGATGATGTCAAGATGGTCCTTGAACTCGTCGCGAAGGAGCTCCCAGATGCAGCGACCATGCTCGACGTCGCCTGCGGAACGGGACTTCACCTAACGAGTCTCAAAGAGCGATTCGAAATCAACGGTGTGGACTTTGAAGAAGGCATGCTCGAGATCGCCCGCGAGAAGTTTCCTGAAATCAGTTTCCAACAAGCAGACATGCGCGACTTCGATCTGGGCAGGACTTTCGACTTGGTCATCAGCTTCGGAAACTCCGTTGGCTACATGACGTCCCCCGAAGAGCTAGACGCCGCACTCGCATCCATTGGTCGCCATGTTCGCGAGGGTGGAATGCTCTTGATCGAGCCATGGCTTTGGCCGGAACGCTTCTGGGTAGACCGGTACACGGGTGGCTATGTCGAACACGATGACGGGAACCTCGCGTGGATGCAACACGCTGACCAAGATGGCGATCTTTCGGTGTTTGATATCCACTGGGTCTTTCAGTCTCCGGATGGAATCGTTCACTTTCAGGACAACGAATCGATGGGACTGTTTACCAATGAGCAGTACCAGGCCGCCTTCACCAAGGCGGGCATGGAAGTGTCCTACGACCCAGAACCATTCGGTGGCTATGGCATGTACATCGGTCGAAAGACCTCGACCGCCTAGTTGAGTTCGCCTTCGCGGTAGGCCGGGAAATACGAACTGCTGAACCCTTCACTCAACTGCTCGTACGCGCGCGCATCAAAAACTGCTTTGCATAAGTACACCGGCTCGACACGGTTGGAGAAGGCCTTCTTGAAGCGGGCAAGTCCGTGGGTTGGAGTCTCGACGCTCCCGGGGGCTGACCCAGAGTCGATCCATCGAGCGAGGCCGTCATAGTGACGAATCTGATGGATGTTGATCGCTGCGGCCGCTCCTAGACGACGCCCTACGTCGTTCGACGCCGCGAGATGCGCGTAGACGAAGTCTCCGTCGTGATAGTCGACCTGCATTGCAATAGCCCCCGATTCGTCTCGGGCCACGAAGCAAACGACTCCAGGAACGCGAAGCATCCGCCGGAACGCAGCGGCGGAGAACCGTCGCAGGCCAGTCGCTTCTACTCGCTCCATCGTCGCGTCGTACAGTTTCCAACAGTCCTCGATGGAACGGTCACTAACCTCATCACGCTCCACGGTGATGTGGAAGAAGTCTTCGGCGCGAGAGGCCTGACGGAGACGCTTCGCGGCGACATAGCTCTCGACGGGTTGGGACAGGTCGGTGACGTAATGGTCCTTGAAGTGCGTATGGGTACCAGAGCACGCCTTGAACGCGGTCTGGAGCGTTGAATCAAAGGGGTCACTCACCGCGACGAGCGAGACCCATCGCTCCTTGAAGTCTTCGAGATCCTCTGACAGCGAGGCACCGTCGATCGGAACCATGAGTGGGTAGAGACCGGTGGCATCGAAGTTCGAGGAGTGTGGGATGGGGCGCTCCAGAACCCATGCACCCGACGTTGAGAGTTCGATGACTTGGCCATGTTGCGAGAAGCATTCGGCGTACTCGCTGCTCCGATAGCCAACAGCCGACTCTGCCCGTCTGCCGCTATCGCTCATCGTAATCGGGGGCACGAGTGATCACCGGTGAGGTGCCACGCATGGGCGACTCCGGTTCGGGCTCCCGATAGAGATATGTCGTGTACTCAAACGCTCCGTAGTCGTGACGGATTTGGAAATGCCTGGTGAGTTGGGTTGCGACAACCTCGGTCATTCGGCGAAAGGATAGATAGAAGAGATCTTCTCTTTCCCAGTCGACCAGTTTACTCATCACGTTGAATGCCAGACCGAGTCGACAGTAGGAGTACGCCTCGACGAGCAACCTCTCCCAGTACTCGAGCATCTCGCCCTCTTCGACTTCACCTCGATAGTTGAACACGCCGTTCATGACGATGTAGTCGAATGTCGGAAGGTCGCTCTTGTGATCCGAGAGAATGTCGATTTCGTAGAAGGTGGTGTCTGGATACGAAGACTTCGCGTACTCCAAATATCGCCGCGAGATGTCGAGACCTGAGTAGGTGACGTGGTCGAAATGTGGGCTTCGATCGAGGAACCCCTTCATGTGCCCGAGACCGCACCCAAAGTCCAGAACGGACACGGGCGAGTCAACATCTCGAATCACTCGCAACATCACTTCATAAATTGCGTCGGCTTCGGCTTCAGACTTTGTGTACCCGGCGCCCTCAAACGAGTCCCCATAGTCATCGAGAGCAGTCTCACATTCCATGCTGATCTGAACCTGCGGGGGTCGTTTCGTCATCGATTTTCCAACACCTTGCTCAATACGTCGTTGACCGCGCTCGCAACCCGTTCTGCGACCTCGTCACTGAACCGAACTGACATGGGAAGGCCCAGCACACATGGCGGTTCTTGATCTGGCCGGTCGACCCCCGAGAATATTGAGTTGGAGGACAGCCCATCTCGATACCACGACCTCGTTTCGATCCTGGCGAGAGCGAGTTCCTCAGCCCACCGGTCCCGAACCGTTGACGATGGTGCAGCGAGAAGCGCGTAGCACGACGCTGTACGCGGCGAGGTAACCAAGCGGCTGGTGTCAGCTGAAGCAATCTCTCTTCGAT
Source organism: uncultured Acidimicrobiales bacterium (assembly GCA_964494395.1). Lineage (GTDB taxonomy): Bacteria > Actinomycetota > Acidimicrobiia > Acidimicrobiales > SHLQ01 > SHLQ01. Next base: position 5,111 of record CAZBTI010000150.1, read on the forward strand.
AAACCGACGCAACCCTCTGGAAAGAGCGCAGCGTTTGAGCTAGGACATCGAGCGAGGCCAACGCTACGGCGCAGTGATACTCGCTGAGCTTGCCATTGAAACCCTTAAGCGAAGAAAGCCCACCCTTTTCGAAACCGAAGTTGAGTCGCTGCTCGATCCTGCCCGCGACCTCCTCATCGGAGCACACCACCAATCCGCCTTCGCCGGAGGTCAAAACCTTTGTCGCGTGCATGCTGAAAATGACGGGAATTTCTCCGAGCACCGTGCCGGGAGAATCTGCCGCACACTCCCATCCAGGAGCGAGGTCGAACACGACCTGGACGCCGGTCTGGCGACGGAACTCCTGCCATGACAACTGGTCGACTGCAGCTCCGAACGCTCCTACCGGAATCACTGCAGCGACATCATCAAGGTCAAAGGTATTTCTGACCGTGTCCGGTTGGAGTTGCCAATCCGTGGAACACACCGGGGCGAGCACTGGAATGAACCCGGCTTGCAGCACCGCCATACCGGTAGCAACGAACGTGAAATCGGGAAGGATCACCTTGCGCCGCTCTCGACCAAGCTCGCTCGTCACTTCTTGGAGAGTGGCGATGAGCCCGGCGGTTCCAGAACTTGCAGTGACCACCTGGTCGGCGCCGTATCCGAACGTGGCGGACACTCGCGTTCGAAGTTCCTCCTCCAATGGCCCGTGGTTCGAATACCACCCTGTCGCGTCGATTCTGCGCAGGTACGGCAACAGAGCATTGGCATCTGGCAACGATGGTCTGGCCACCGGCACCCAGGACTCTGGCTGGTTTGCGTTCATGACAGCTCCTCGGCCCCGATTGCACTTCGCAAAAAGTCGTTCGACGGGTCGTTCTTGGCCAATCTACTCATGCGCACCCGAAGGTCGGCGGTGACTGCAGCCGCGATGTGGGACTCCGATCGGCCGTCGACCGAGAGTGAATCCTGCCAAGACCCAACCCATAATTTCTCGACCGAAACTTCCTCCAACGGGGCCACCGTCAATGCAGAGAAGCCAGGAAAGAGTGCTTGGAGTGACCGAACTGCCCAGCGGGGCAATGTCTCTGGGAGAAGGACGGGAACAGCCGATGGAAGGCCAGCCAGTCGTGCGGCTGCGTACTTTTGAAGCATCTGACGTAGCCACTCTTCGGAGGTCGCCGGAGCGAGAGTTACGAGATCGAAGGCCTCTTCGACGACGCGGTCGGCGAGCGGCAGCGCTGGACGAATCGAAACGGTCAACCCGTCGTGTTCGAAGACACTCGCATCTTCACCGAGAAGGGTCTCGAGCGTGGATGCCTCCATGTCTCGAAACTCTGAGATCGCGAGGTCGCCAACACGCACAAGGCGTGACCCGCCCTGAACCATGGCAGTTCTGAGAACACCGAGGGACGAGACGACCAACTCGCCAACCCGGTCCAGGCCATCTGGCATCGAAAGGAGATCGGTCTTTGCAGGTGTCGCCTCAGGGCGGAATCCAAAGGCCAGCGCAAGTTCGTTTGCCGCTCGCTCCACACCCCAAGCCTCAACGAGGGCTTCGCGGAGCTGGACGTACTGATTTTGGTTTCGCTGAGACCGACGGCCAAACGCTCGAGCTTGCTGAGACTTTGGCATCGTTGCACTTCGTGCCGGCCCCCTACCTTCGATCAACGCGTGGAAGAGCGGGTCGCAGGTCGACCCGAGATCTCGCTGCTCTCGATAGACCCTCGGGTTGAGTGCCGGGTTCGGTCGGTTATCGGAATCTGCTCGCTCGCGGCAGTAGTGCGCCAGGGGGGTCTCGTCCGAGGTCGGCTCCATAAAGCGTCGGCGATAGTAGGCACTATCGAACAACGGGTGTGCGGTGACACCCTCGAACTGTCCTTGGCGCACGTAGTGTCGAACGAGGTCTGTCTTGTCCTCGGGGTAGTTCGAGCTATCGAGAACACCAGCCTCAAGAATCGACGCCTCGTCCAGGAGCCACTGTTGCTCGAGACCAAACGATTGTGAGGCCGCTTCTCGGATCGAAGAGACCTGTTCATCAACCGAGGCCCAATGCGCGCGGAACAAACGGTGATACTGAGCTTCCTTGCCTTCGACCTGTGGCGCAACCAGCGCTGGGCGTTCGAGCCCGTCAGCAGGTGCCTCGCCTTCGAACACTCGATCGTTGACTCGAATACGACCGATCGCGAGAAACTCATCGACGTCGTCATCTTTCACGAATTGATCGAGATACTCGTCGTAAAGGATCCCTGAGGCTTCCATGTCGGCCCAGCGGTGGTATCGGGGAACCCACTGATCACCCAGATGAGGGTTTGCTTCGAGGAACTCTCGAGCGTCAGCGGCTCTCGCCTGGAACTCGGCGAAGCTTCGGACAGGGTGGTGGAGAAGTAGAGCACCTTCCTCTACAAAGGAAAGGGGCGTGTCGGTCGTCGCCGTATGGTCGCCGTCGCCGATCTCGGTCGTTCGACCGAGCCTCACGGCGACCTTTGGCCCGATCTTACGCCAGATCCATGGATGGGAGAGCTCTCCGGATTGGAGTCGAACTGCTTCTCGTTGCAGTTGCTGTCGTATCTCGAAGTTGAGGAGTCCGCCCGAATAGAGCTCATGATCTCTTGTCTCCGCTTCCGATCGACGGCCTGTCATGTTGGTTCGAGGGATGACGAGACCCACTCCCTCGGGGTCAAGGTCTTCCAAGCGATCTGTATCAAGAGCCAGTAGTTCGTCGGGGTCGCAGAACAGCACCATCGTGTCCTCAGGAAGCTCAGCCTTCATGAGCTCGAGAAGGATATTAGATGAGTCGAGA
>CAZBTI010000151.1:0-1786 GCA_964494395.1 uncultured Acidimicrobiales bacterium
TCGAGGTTTCCATGGTGGGTGGCACGACATTGGTGAGCCAGGCTTGGTACACATAGTAGGTGAGCGACATCGACCCAACCGCTACGAGCGGGCTCACGAGCTTTGGCACGCGCTTAGCAATCAGCAGCGAGAGCCCGAGCACCGCAATTGACGTACCGAGTGCACTCAGCACCCACGCGGGCATTGCGGAATGGCCTTGTGAGTCCAGCAGCCGGGTGAGGTGGAACATGCCATCGCCCGCGTTTCCGCCGAAGTCGGTCCGCAGGTTGAAAGCGGAGGCAAAGAAGTCTGCGCCGACTCGGATACCGACGCCGGTGACCACACCAACGCTCGCAAGCGCAGCGGCTACACGGTCAGACCGGAGGTCAATTCTCCCGAGCACGATGCCGGCAATGAAAAAGGCGCCCACGGGAAAGAGCGGATAGAACCCGTCGAACACCAACGACTGCGGACCCTCCGCCGTAAGCAATTCATCAAACCGTGTTTGCACCCGAGGTTCCCCGACGACCTGATACGTCCATGCGCCAACCGCAGTAATCAGCGGGACGAGGGAGACCAACACTTTCGACGGGAGCCGAAACAGCACGATTGCGAGAATAAAGAACAAGCCGTAGGACTGCAGCACGATCGCGAGTCGAGGAACATGCTCTGTCATAAAGAGACCGAGTGCGAACAACATGACGGCACGAATAATGAGGTCCCGAGATGGGGTGCTCGAACGTCGGGTCAGGAACGTGACACCGACCCCGCCGAGCATCATGAACAGCGGCATCGCCCGACCTCGGAAGAGTTCAGCGAAGGTCGCAAGATCAGCACCTGGGTCTTCTCGAAAGTTGACGAAGTGCACGACCGTCATTGCGAACATGGCAATGCCACGAGCCATATCGATACCAACGATTCGGCCCGACTTCTTCTGCTCTGTTGGCGCGGGGACCGCCGGCGCGAAGAGTTGGGGTTCGTTCACGGCGACTGGCACGACCGAAGCCGGAGCGTTTGTAAATGTTCCCACGGGTGCAGTCGCCAACGTCGACAGGTTTGCCTGCGTGCGCCGACCAATGGCGTCCTGATCATTTGAAGGCGGGATGGTCACGCCATTCACGGTACCGAGGCGGCGGTGACGGCTGTCTGAAGATCTACAAAACTTAGGTGTGGGTAGATTCGGATCGTTCGCTAGCGATTCTGGACGAGTGGAACCAGTTCGTTGCACTCGGTGAAAGCCTCAGGTTCGCCATAGGTGGAAAGTTCTGGCCAGAGGATCTCGCGCTCGGGCTCACCGAGGGCGGTCAGGCACTCCGCAGCCCACAGGCGGGTGTTCTCTTGATTATCGAGCACATACCAGAACAGACCTTCAGGGTCGTCGGTCTGCACAACAAACTCATACCGGTCGGAGTCGACGGCCTCGGGCGGGGTTGCTTCGACCAACTGGCGACCATCGATGAGCCCCACGATCTCGCTGCACTCGGTGAACTCCGCCTCAACAAAGGTCGATAACTCGGCCCAAACAGTGTCTCTTTCGGGTTCACCTAGCTCCGCCAGGCATTCTGCAGCCCACAACCGTCTGTTCTCTTGCTTGTCCAGCACGTACCAGAACGGACCCTCCGGATCATCGGTCTGCACAACAAACTCGAACCGAGACGTATCTGGCACAAGCCCCGGCTCGGGCGCAGGAGGTTCGGTCGTCGCAACAGTCTCTGCGACGGTTGGCTCTTCGGGAGCAGGGACCTCTTCAACCTCTTCGCTCACAGCGTCTGCAACGTCATCGATGACATCGTCGACCGGGTCCACC
>CAZBTI010000151.1:1886-7451 GCA_964494395.1 uncultured Acidimicrobiales bacterium
CGTGGCATCGGTCGCTGGAGCAACGGTGGCATCGGTCGCTGGAGCAACGGGGGCAGCAACAGGATCAACCACTGGAGGTTCGGTCGTCGCAACCGCCTCTTCTACGACTGGCTCTTCCGTCGCGCCTGCACCTTCGACGACCTCTTCTTCGGTCGCCACTACCTGTTCGGTATCGACTTCTTCGGTCGCCACTACTTGGTCGGTGTCTACCTCTTCGGTGGTTTGGCTTTGCGAGGACTCCTGCTCGGTGGTTTGGCTTTGCGAGGATGCCTGCTCTTCGCTCGAAGCGTTTACTTCGACGAGAGGACGGCTGTCGATCAGGGCGACCAGTTCGTTGCACTCGGTGAATACCTCGGGTTCGGCAAAGGTCGACAACTCTGCCCAAACGATCTCCCGTTCAGGCTCACCGAGTTCAGCCAAACACTCCGCTGCCCACAAGCGGGTGTTCTCCTCTTTGTCGAGCACGTACCAGAACGGACCCTCCGGATCATCGGTCTGCACAACAAACTCGAATCGAGACGTATCTGGCACAAGCGCAGGGCCAGATCCCGGCGTTTCTGCTTGTGACGTCGAATCGTCCGACGCCACGGCCGGAGCAACTTCATCGTCAATCTCGGTTCCAGCTCGTCCACCATCGGCGAATTCTGTTTCTTCGCTGCTCAACGTGCTGAGAGCGAATACTCCAAGTCCGACGATGAAGGCGACGCTGAGAAGATAAACAAACCGCATCGCAAGGTCGTACCTATCGCGGAATCCCGTCGGCGCGTTGGCGGCGATCTGCGTATCGGTCTGCCCGATAAGCGCACTCATTGGTTGGGACAGAAAGTCTGCCCAGCCGTCGTCTTGTGGCTCGTCTTGACCGTTGAGAATGTTCGACATTTCCCTATCCCTCGATGACCTGAGCCAGGCTGTCTACGGCCAGTCGTGTCTTCGCCGGCGTCCAGCCGGTGGCAGCGCATACGGCGTTCAGCACCGCTGAGGCTTGTGCGTCGGTATGTAAGAGCCGTTCGTAATGTTCCTCTCCCAATTTTGCTTGGGCGAGGCTTGAGAGTGCGAGCGCGCGTTGCAGGTGTGGAGTGGACTCGCGGCGATAACGGGTTTGCCCGCCGTCGTCATCCTTTGTGAGAACTCCCTGAGACACCAATGCTTCGGCAGAGCGGCGGACGCTGTTGTACGCCGATCGATCTTCCCGTGCAGTTGCAGCGGGCATCTCGGATCCGTTGCGCACCCAGTCCTTGGGTTCAGCGAGATTGTTGCGAGCCCACGCGAGTTGTCCGACCGTCGTTGGACCAGCCGAATCAATGACATCGACCACAAAGGCCTGAAGCGAACTCTGTCGATACCGCAACTCGCCTCCTTTGTGACGTAGCACGTTGGCTCAAGAACCAAGGGTAGAACATCGCTGAAACCCCTGAAATAGGGCTTTGTAGGCCGATCACCCCATTCTCAAAAGTTGTACGTGCAACAACAAGACCCCCTTTCTCTGGCCGTGGAACGGGCTTCTTCGCCACTCTTCGAAGAAGCGCAGAAATGCGCCAGAGCTACATAAGGGAGTAGTTATGTCAAACAACACACACCCACCGAAACACGGCGGAGAACCAACACCGAAGAAGAAGCCACGAACAATTCCGATCGTGGTGTTCTTGGTCGTCGCTGCACTCGTGTCGACGTTGCTGATTCCGGCAGCACGAAACTCGTCCAGCACATTGGCCGCAGAGGTCGAGAGCCCAGCCGAGGTCGTTGAACACGAACACGACGACGACGCAAGTGCCGACGCTGCTGCCACCGACACCGACCCCCTGGACGAACCGCCCGTGACCGTGGAAGACGCACTGGTCACCGTGGATGACTCGGCCACCGACGTGACAGACCAGCCAGACACCGTCGAGCGCTCGCTCGATACCGATGACGCCGAGCAAGCTCCTGAAGAGCAAACGCAGCTCCGAACAGAAGAAGCCACACCCGAGGCGGAAGAGGAAACTCCAGCAGACGTAGAACAAGTCGCCGTCGATGAGCCTGCTCCCGAGCCGGCGGTCAGCGCCGAAAACCTTGAGCTCTTGCTCGAGCCATCGGACGACTCCGTGGTCGTCAACAACCTGGCAGAGGTGCGAGACGCAGAATTGCCGGTTTGGGTCGAGATGGAGCTCGCAGGACACGACCGGTACCTCGAACTCGCTGAAGCCGAGGACATCGAGACAAGAGACGATCTCTGGGCTGGATTGAGCACTGAACAACTCGTTGAACCATTCGAGTATCCCGTCACGGTTAACCCCGCAGAAGCACATGAGGCTCAAGCGGAATTCGAGGCGGAGTACGCAGAGGTAATCGCAGCCGTTGCAGAAGAGAAGGGCGTGGAGCTCGTCGAAGTAGATCGCACGCAAGACCGATCTCAGTTTCTTTGGCTCATCCCCGTAGTGATTGTCACTGCGCTCGTCGTCAACGAGGTCTGCACTGATCGTCCGTGGGACTCTCCGGAATTCGAAGACTTCGAGTGGGCGCTCTACAACACTGGCACCGACCTCACGACCGCTCAGCGAACCCAGGAGTTCGGCGACGGACTCAGGGCCCGCATTAACTCGTCCGCTCAGCTCGAGGGCAACGTCACCATCGACGGCGACGTGACCTACCAACGCAAGGTCAACAGGTGCTTCGAGCTTCCCGCTGGACTACGCGTCCTCGAACTGAACGTGGACATCAACATCGAAGCGCAAGGTTCACTTTCTACGTCCACGACGATCGGTGTTGGCTACCAGAATGATTCGCTGGTTCGCCTCGACCCCATCAGCCTCGGAAGGCTCCGGGAGGTAACCATTCCGGTCGTCCCCGGCGTCGATATCAAACTGGGCGCACACCTCGAACTCGTCCTCGGCATCAAACTCGAAGCTGAGGCGCAGGTTCGCTTCGAATCGACCGTCACCGAGGACTACTCGATCAATGGCAACTATCTGATCGAGGTCCACTGCTATCGCGAAGAGGCCACGGGCAACGACAAGTGCGAGAGTGAAGACACGTCGAACCTCGGATTCGACGTGGTCGACCATCAACCTCGAGTGCAGACCTCGTTGGACGTCACCGTGACGCCGTGGGCAGAACTTCGACTCAGCGCAGCGGCTGATCTGGCGATCATTAGCGACCTGCTCAGAATCAGCATTATCGAGGGAACATTCGGCATCATCGTCGAGCTTCCGACCCGCCTTCATTGGACAGCCGGCAACGCCTGCTCCGACGGAAATGGTGATGGTCAAAACGAGTACACCGAGGTTCTGTTCGTCGACATCCAGATGGTGATCAGCGCCTACTGGGACGTTCAGCTGCTCAAGGATCACGTCTCTGCATGGAAGACCGGACTCGAATTCATTGGGAGCGACAAGATCGAAGAGAAGGTCGGAGGGGCCCTCGACGATCTGTTCAGCTTCGACGGCCGCCAACAGGTCTTTGCCAAGCATCTCTACTTCGACACCCTTAACGAAGCGGACAACACCCCCTTCTCCCCCGTACTCCAACATGTTGGTCAGTTCGACCGAGGAAACGGGCTCGAAGAGGGTGTCGTCATCGAAGGCACCAGAACGTGTTACCCATTCAACTCCCCCGTTGAGTACGAGATCGACTGGTCTCAGCACAATGACGACGTCACCCGTGTCAGCGAAACTGGCTTCGTCGCCTACGACTGGCCGGATGCCTCTACCAACGGCGACCAGATCGAGGTCCGCATCGTGAGAGACGACTTCGGACGCTCGTTCGACGCTGGAAACCGAAACACCACCTCGGCCCCAGTTACCACCTGGGAAGTCGGAGGCGACCTCATCCAGGCGCCTGCGGTGAGCCTCGTTGCAGACGGCGACAACGTCATGCTCGACTGGGATCCAGTAGACGGCGCAGAGCACTACGTTCTACGCCACAACGGCCAAACCTCCGGCGCAACGCTGGCGGTCCCAGGGGTAAACCTCTCAGGCTCAGGCTGGGCCGAGGGCACCTTCACCGTGACCGCAGTAAGCACCTTCCCTGAGTGGGAAGAGTCTGCTCAGTCGAACGCAATTGTTTGGACACGAGGATTGCGTCCGCAGGCAATCGTTAGCTTGGGCGATTCGTTCATCTCCGGTGAAGGTGGACGCTGGCAGGGCAACGCCACCAACCCTGGCGACGCCTACCTGAACACCGACCGAGGTCGCGACGCATACGTCGATGACTCCCGCGGCAACGGCTGCAACCGAAGCGATGTCGCCGAGGTTCGCAGTGCTGCAGTTCCGGGACTCGTGCCGATCAACCTTGCCTGCTCAGGTGCACAGAGCAAGGACATCATTGGTCCCGAATTCTCGAATCATGACCCGAAGTACCGCGAGGAAGGACACCAGATCGACCAACTCGTCGAAGTCACAGACGACTACGACGTAGCGGTCATCGTCCTCTCCATCGGTGGAAACGACATTGGTTTCTCCGACATTGTTCAGGAGTGCATTTCGAACTACGTGACGCATGCAGATCCCTGCAACGGCGACTACAGCGCCCAAGAGAGGGCCGAGAGGATGCAGAATGCGACCCGTGCAGTGATCGACGAGATCGAGCGGACGATGGTGGCCCAAGGCCAGCCCGACTACCGCTTGATCCTGCAGTCGTATGTTTCGCCGGTGCCGGACGCTGCGGGCAACCGCCACGCTGAGGGGCTCTTTCACCTCACCGACAATCGTGCGGCCAATGGCTGCGCCGTGTACGACGAAGATCTCGACTGGGTACGCCATGACTTCGTCGGGAAGATCGACGACCTGTACAAGGAGCTTGCTCTCGAGAAGGGCATCGAGTTCTTGTCGCTCAAGGATGCCTTCGACGGCAAGGAAGTCTGCGGCCGAGATGCCACAGTAGCCACGGTGAACCAGCGAGCAACCGCATCCACGATGGAGTGGGTCGTCGGTGGCAACGTACAGAACGTCATCGCCGGTGACATTCAAGAGCTCTTCCACCCCAACGCCCTTGGACAGCAGGCGATCGGCAAGTGCCTTAACCAGGTCGTTGCCAATAGTGGCAGCCAGGTCCACGTATGCAACCGCACTGGTGCAACACCGCACGACATGTACGTCACGTCGAGCGGCAGCATCAACGTGGTCGATCTGCCATTGCGACCGGTGTTCCAGGAACCGGTAGTCGAGGCGGTTCCGACCGACTTGCCAGTGGACGAGCCAGTGGTCAGCACCGAGGAGACACCAGCACCGGGCATCTTCGGAGGAGTTGTTGAACAGGTACTCGAGAACGTCGAAACCGGCGCCGAAGAGACGCCAGCAGCGACCGAAGAGCAGCCGGTGCCAGTTGCCGAGGTGCCAGTTGACGAGGAGCCAGCCGCCGAGGCGGTCACCGTCGCAGCCCCTACAGAGGCAACCGTCGAAGCGCCAGCTCCAATTAGTGCGGAGCCAGGCACCGAGGCGGTCACCGTGGAGGCTCCCGCGCCTACCATCCCAGAACCCAACATCGCAGAGTCCCCGGTCCGAGACGATGAGCCGGTCACCCAGGAAGAACGGGCTCGCTACGAGCTCGTCGTCCAAGACGACATGTACCGCTACGTGCTCGACACCATCA
>CAZBTI010000151.1:7551-7749 GCA_964494395.1 uncultured Acidimicrobiales bacterium
CCACCCCAAGCGCAGTCACCTGGTCAGACATCATCGACATGCCAGACGAACCAACGCCAGCATGTGAGGAACTGACACAACGATTGGCAACGGGCAGCACGGCCGAGGCGGTAGCGAACCAGAGTGAGTCAGCGGCACAAAGCCGCTACGAGCTCGTCGTCCAAGACGACATGTACCGCTACGTGCTCGACACCATCA
>CAZBTI010000152.1:0-7702 GCA_964494395.1 uncultured Acidimicrobiales bacterium
CTCACCGGAGTGCTCGGCGTGTCGAGCGTAAGTCCGCTCATCGTGGAGGACCTACCGGTCGGCTCGGAGTGCACGATTTCGGAAGAAGCCAACGAGTTCTTCGACGCCACCTACTCGCCCAACGCCACGTTCACGATCGACGAGATCGCAAACAACGAGATCCTGATTACCAACAGCGGAACCGAGATCCTCGAGGACTTCCTCAGGCCCGAGGAACCGGAGCTTCCAATCTTGGCGTTCACCGGCCGCACGACACGCGCCGTCGTCTGGTTCGCCCTGCTCCTGATGGCTGCCGGCATCTTCCTCGCCGGACCACGCCGCCATCGTAAGGGCGAGATCTAGGCCGCTACTCGCCTGGCTTTACCAAACTGTGCTGATCCAATGCCTCATCCCTAGGGATGAGACGGCGCTACAGGTAGGCGCTACCGTTCGTTAAATCGCTGACGACGAACCAGTTCCTCACACCACACCCGTCCTTGTGTTCACCATCGACGACGGCATGAAGTCAATGACGCGCACGGGACCAAACGGCCAGATGTCGGTGTTCGTGCACTGCATACCCGGTGCAGCGGTATTCACCCTCGCCCCAGGTGTTGAGCGGTCACTGCAATCAGACGAACTGAACCTTGCGTGGCCGTATTTGCGGCGTTTCGCCCCTCAGAGGGGCGAGATGATCACGCCGCTATTGAGTTTCGATGGGCACCCCCTCGACCTCGGCGAACAGCGAGAAATGGACGGCGTGGAGCCGGTCGGCGGACACCGATTTTCGTGGGGCAACCGGTCGTGTGCGCTGCTCGTGACCAAATCTGTTGATCCTCTGCTCGAGGTGACCACCGGGCAGGCCTACACCTTCGATCAGGAATGGGCTGACGAGCAGGCGGCTCCCAAACGCGGGATTCGCCGCTGGTTCTAGCGTTCGTAGGGAAAGAACAGCGTCAGCCGAGGTATCCGAGGTCTCGTTGACCGAAATTGCCCAGCTCTGGGAACGCTTGATTGAGCTGGCTGTCTGATAGCCCCATCCAACGGGCGAGGGTTGCGCCGTGCTGACTGACCGAGGTGGTTGGTATGAGCCGACCGGCAAAGTTACCCCTGCCGTCGCTGATGTCGTCGGGGTTGCTCGCTGTTGCGCTGAGGTTGGGGAACGTGCCGTAGCGGCCAGGGTCGACTGCGCCGCCCATGATGAAGGCGTTGCCTCCCCACCCGTGATCGGTGCCATCGCCGTTGTTGGTCAAGGTACGTCCGAAGTCTGACGCAGTGAAGGTCGTTACCGAGTTGTTGACGCCGAGGCCCACGAGTGCGTTTTGGAACGATGTGAGGGCTCCATCGAGCTCTGACAGCAAGAAGGGGAACCGACCGGCTTGGTCTTGGTGAGTATCCCATCCACCGACTCGAACGAAGAAGATCTGGCGACCCATGCCCAGTGCGTCACGATTCTTGATCAGCTTCGCCACTTCACGAAGCTGCAACCCGAGCCGGTTCCCGCCAATATCGTTCATGCCGACGTCGTTGGCGCCGCTGTCTGCGGTCGCTGCCTGCAACTGTCCGGTGGTGGTGATCGATTGGCCGATGCTCTCGGCGGCGGCCCTGTCGTAGATATTGCTGGACCGCTGAGACGCTGCGAGGTTCGAGTTGAGCACCGACTGTAAGCTGTCAAAGGACGGCTCCGACGACCGGCTACGCGAGTCGTATCCATCGAGCAGCGAAATTCTGACGCTCGGAGAAAGCCGTGAATAGCGCGAACTTGCCGACGCTTGCCAACGGTTTGATCCATTGAGCGAGAACGACGGTGCGACCGCAGCGTTTGGTGCCACGGCTGCGGCGAGAGAACCAGCCCAACCGGTCGAACTCGTAAGCGTCGGACGGGCGGTCTGCCAAAGCTTTTGTTGCGCGTCGTGAGCGAACAGCGACTGGGGTCGGGATCTGCCGGCGAGGTAGTCGGCCTTGGTGATTGGCCGTTCGAGTGGACCGACGTTTTGCAGTACTGCGAGATCGCCGCGTTCAGCGATCGCAGCTACACCGGGGAGCCCCGGGTGTAACCCGAACTGACCGTCGAAGACGGGGAGCAAGCTATTGGCGGCGACGGCCAGGTTGCCTCTCGTAGCTGCGTAGACAGCGTGGGTCTGTCCGGAAACGCTGTGGTCTCGAGGGACGAAGAGGTTGTACGAGTCGGCGCCACCTGCGAGAAAGACGCAGACGAGACTGCGAGCTCCTGTTTGGGCACCAGCCACACCGGCGAACCCGAACGGCAACGTCGTGAGGGTAACTCCGGCGGTTGCTGCCCCGGCGAGGGACAGAAAGGACCGGCGGCTCATCGGCTTGGCAGAACGTGTGCGTGCCGGGGTTTCGCAAGAGATTTCAAGGGTCATGTCAGTACTCACTTTTGAACGGAGTGGAAGGGAGAGGCAGCGACGAGGAACATCGCATCGAGCGCACGAACGAAGTGGCCGTCGGGGTTATCTGGGATCGTGCCCAGGTGATTCACGATCGCAGCTCGTGCATCATCGGGAATCGATCCCGATGTGAGGAGCAGGTCGAGGTGAGCAACGAGCGCTTCGGGGTTGCTGGCCAAGCCGACTTCTCGTTCGACCTGGAGGCGGCTCACCGTCCCGGTGGCGTTGGAGCGGTTGTGGAACTCGAAGATCTGGTTGAAGAACAGGTTATTGGTCGACGCCACGTTGATCTCCGACAGGATCGAGAGTTCAGGTGCGAAGAGCGCACTGTCCGGGGTGAGGGGATAGTCCGGAGGAAAGAAGTTGAAAACCGACCTCGACTGCAATACCGATTGGCCAAGAATCTCATCGATCCGGTCGATGGTCTTGCCCTCGGGCACGTAGACGCCGTTCGAGGTTGGCCCCGGCTCAGCTTCGAAGGCCCGGAAGAGGTGGGTAAGGCGCAGCACTGGTTCGCGGAGCTTTCCGAACGCAGTTTCTTGGGTGATGTGGCCAGTTCGTGCCTCGCTATCGAGCAAGATCGCTCGGACGACTGCTGCGAGGTTCCCGCGTTCGCCCGTCCCGTCGTTGTTGAACACTGCTGCCACCCGGCCGATGTACTGCGGCGTTGGGTTGCTCGTCACGAGGCGTTGGATGAGGTGCCGGGAGACGAACGGCCCAACATTTGGATGGGCAAAGATGTTGTCGAGGGCGGCATTGAGGTCGGCCCGAGCGCTCTGTCCGGCGGGAAGCACCGTGCCATTGAGCAGGCGCTTCGACCCCGTGTCGTGAAACTCCTCGTATGGAACCATCGGTGATTCTCGGTTCTGGAAGCCGGCGTTCGTCTCATTCCAGGTTCGTTGCCCGTCGTAGTTCCAGCCAGTGAAGACCCGAGCGAACTCTTCAATCGTTGTCTGGTCGTATGTCGGAATGGGTTGGCCGCCCTGGTTGCGCACCACCCCAGAGGCATCCAGCTCATGCAAGCCGATCGTAAAGAGCTGCAGGACCTCTCGGGCGAAGTTCTCATCAGGTCGAACGTTTCGGCTTGGGTCGGCTTTTTCGTTGCCGATCATCGACAAGAACACGCCCATGGTGGGGTGCAACGTGACCGTCTCGAGCAGGGTTCGGAAGTTGCCTAGGCCAAGCTGTGCGAGAAGGTCGTAGTACTGCGAAATCGAGTACTGGGAGTTGCTCAGCACGTAGTCGCGATCGGAGATGACGAACAGTTCGCTCCAGGCAAAGGCCACGCGTTGACGTAGCTGATCTTCGCCGTTGATGGCGTTGTCGAACCAGATGTGGTGGCGCGTGCTTCGAAGACTGCCGTTGCTGTTGGCCCTGACGTAGGGAAGCGTCAGCGAGACGGGTGCTTGAAACTGACGGTCGATCCACGCCTCGTAGCTGCCGAGTGCTTGCAGCTCATCTATTGCGGACAGGGTCGGGCCGTACGTGGCTTGGGTGAGGAAGCGTGCTGCCTCAACTGCTGTGATATCGCCGGTCGTGGGGGGATCTGGATCTGGGTCTGGGTCCGGTGGCTCGACATCGACGCTTGCGTCGACGAGTTCGATCTGTACCTGGCCTTCAGTGCGCAGATACACCGAGTCGATCGATTGGATCGTCGTGTTTGCTTCGACCTCGTTGGCTATCGCTGCGAGGTCCAATTCGAGGAGTTGAAGTCGGCCGTCTCGAAGTGCCCGGCCGAGGAATACGTCGTAGCGGTACCCGAAGCGCAGTCGAGGCCCGCCGGTATCTGTCGCGACCATCTTGAACTCTCGCCGGCCGCGACTAGTGCTGACATCTACATAGAACGCAAAGTAGTCACTCGTGCGAATGGAAGCAGTGAGCGGACCGACAGCCGAGTCGACATCGGCGTTGAACCTTGCGAAATCAGGTCCATTTGCGGTGAGTTGAACAAGCCCCGGGTTCTCTCCCGTTGCGATTCCTTCTAGATCCCCACCAGATTCGACCTGCCACGTAACGGTTCCCACCTGAAAACATCCTTCGTTTGCGTTCGTTGTTGTGGGTAACACGCACGAAGGCCCCCTTTCGGGGGACAACACGACTCAACAAATTTTCAAGATGGGTCTTAGTCGATGAGTTCGTCGGTGCGGACTCGAGCTTCTTCGGCCTCGATGTGGGCTTGTAGCACTCGGCCGAAGAGCTGTTCGGTGCGTTCGAGCCTGCCGATGACTCCGGGCTTTTCGGTGTAGGCGAAGATGGCTGCATGACGGGGCTTTGAGTTCTCTGCGACCCGGCTGACCGAGTGCAGCGAGTAGCGGCCCCGGAAGATCTGCATGTCGCCAGGTCGGAGATCGAGCGTGCGAACGCCGTCGCGGCCGTCTTCCAGAACGTGCTGGATGTGGTCGAAGCCCTCATCGCCATCGGAGCGGATTGCGGGGACGTACTCGAAAAGCCCACCTTCGTCGGCTTCTTCGACGAGCACCGTAACGGCGAACTCGTTGGTGTCGAAATGCCAGGTGAACTGCTGACCGGGGTCCAAGATGTTCGCGGTGAGGCCAGCCAACGGATCGGCGTAGGGATGCAGCTCTTCGATCTCGAGACAGTCGGCGAGGAAGCGGGCGAGGTCAGGGTGTTCGAACATCACTCGCATTGCCGTGGTGTCTTCCCACGAGTCTCCGGGGATGAACCCGCTCGACCGCTCCCGGAAAGTGTTCATGGGGTGTCGGTCGGGCCACTCGTCGTTGTGATGAAAGTGGAAATACGGGTTGATGACCTGGGTCGAGAAGTGGGTGGTGTCTTTCCGGTCCCAGATCTCCGCGCCGAGCCGTCCAAGTGCCTCCGGCTTCACGAGGTCTTTGATGACCGCACAACCTTCGGCACGAAGGCCAGTGCGGGCGTTCTCGACCACGGCCTTGTAGCCGTCGCTGTCGGGCTGGTCGATCGGGTACCGGTCGAGGTCGACGAGTTCGGAGAGCTGGATCATCGAAGAACTATCTCCAGCCATCAGGCCTCCCAGTGTGGAACCCAGTCGCCTTCCAAACGGAACGAGAGTTGGGCGTCATCTTCGATTCGCTTAGCGACGTGGAGTTCGCCTGCATCTTCGCCATAGCGTCCGGCGGCCCGAGCGAAAGTCGCATTGGCTTGCTCGGTCATAGGTAGATCGGTGCTGACGTTGTTGGCGAGCTCCATCGTCAGACCGAGGTCCTTCATACACAGGCCGAGCGTGAAGCTTGGGTCGTAGTGACCAGCAAAGATCGATGGAGCGTCGTGGCGTGCCACGAAACTGTCACCCACTGAATCCTTGATCGCATCCCACAGCACATCGAGTTCGACGCCGTTGGCCATGCCGAGCGCAAAGCCCTCGCCGAGGCTCGCTGCGGCGATGAACCACAGCTGGTTGGTGACGAGTTTGGTGACGTTGCCCGTGCCGAGCGGTCCGCAGCGAATGGCCCGGCCCATGTGTTCGAGTACCGGCACAACCCGATCGAGGTCTTCATCGCTACCACCGGCGAACAGGGTGAGCGTGCCGTTGCGAGCTCCATCGACAGCTCCGGTCACCGGACTGTCGATGACACTCACACCCTCGGGGGCCTGTGCGGCGAGGTCGGCGACAAACTCTTTGCGATTGGTGGTGAGGTCGACCCAAATGCTTCCCGGCTCCATGGCGGCGAGCACTCCCCCGTCGATCATGACCGATTGCACGTGATCTGGTCGCGGCAGCGATGTCATCAACATCTCTGCACCAGCGGCACACTCAGCAGCGGACACTGCACGCCGACAACCCGCAGCTTCGGCGCGTGCGAGCGCTTCAGGGTTGAGGTCGTATGCAACGACCTCGTGACCCGCTTCGACTAGGCGCTTGGCCATCGGCCCGCCCATGTTGCCAAGACCAATGAAACCAATCATGGCGAAACGGTACGACCAAGAAGGTCGACTGGTCAAGTGTTCAGTTTCTACTGCGGAGGGTGGGTTGGTGTTGGCGTTCCCATGCCCGGGGTTTCTCGGGATTCGGCCGTTTGCCTGACGGCCGCCCGTCGGGCGGGATCTCATCGCTGGTGGCTGGCCGGGTTTTCCAGGTTCGGGTGGCGATGTCGTAGAACATCGTGCGTTTCGCTCGATGCAAGCGGACATGACAATCGGTGCATAACAGCACGAGGTTGTTGATGTTGGTCGGGCCTCCCCGGGCGATGTTTGGAGGCGAAGCCGAGAAACTCGGGGAGTGAACGCAGTGAACGGCGGCTTCCCACGGAAGCAAATGATGGGCCACACAGTGCGAGTAGTGCGCGCCGCATTCGACACAACCACTATCTCGGCTGATCAACCCGTTGATCTGCGCCGGTGTCGCCAACCGCTGTTGACGGCCTTGCCACAACAACTCGCCATCAGCAGAAAAGACCTGGCCGATGAAGGCTGCGTCACCAGCTAACTCGTCAACAAACGACTTCGGCAACGGTTTACCGTCGACGGTCGTGATCGGTGAATCGTCCTCGCCGGTGAGCTGATCGACCGTTGCGGTCACGAAGATCACAGCACGACGACGCGCCTTACTCGAACCCGAACATTGAACTTGCTTGCCGGCGAGGAGCTTGTGGGCAGCATCGAAGTTTCGTTGATCACGGGTACGCCGATGCTTGCCCGGCGACACGTCACGGCCGCCATCGGCCTGGTATTCGACGTCGGATTGGGCGTTGACCGCCGCCTCCATCTCGTCGATCTCTTCATCGGTGCCATGAAACGTGAGCGCACTGTTGCCGTTGTTGAGTGTGTGCCGGTACACGCCGCGAGACCGCTTCTGCCGGTCGTACCGTTTCTGCACGTCGTCGGCGCTACGGCGTTTGTTGACCCAATCGCGGACCTTCTTCTTGCCCTGCTCCGGGCTCGCCTCCGATACCTGATCGATCAGTTCTTCATCACACGCAGCTAACCCATCGGTATCTTCAGCAGCGGCAGCGACAATGTCGACCTGCTCGGTCGAGAGTGTCCCGTCAGCCAACTTGTCGGCCAAGCCAGGGTTCGCGTTCGCGGCTTTCGCCCGGCGCGCTGTTTTCTTCGCCGCTGCTTTCGATGTTTTGCCGCTCGTGCCCTTCGCCATGTTTTCGACATCGCGATCGTCTGCACCCTTGTCGTAACGGTCGGCCAAGATCCGAGTCTCGTTCGCGTCCAACCGGCGACGGCCAAAGCTAATCAATTGCAACCCAACAGCGGGAGGGACATCGGCGAGCACACGATCGAATTCGATCATCAAATCGGTCACGGCCAACGCCGGATCAGTCGTGTGGGAACTCCGCCTCATAATGATCAATATATCGAACATA
>CAZBTI010000153.1:0-7536 GCA_964494395.1 uncultured Acidimicrobiales bacterium
GTCACTACCGCCGCCCCAACCACAACGTCAGCACCAACCACGACCACCGCCCCAACCACAACGTCAGCACCAACCACGACCACCGCCCCAAGGACCACCGCAGCGCCACCGGCACCGGCACCGGTTAGCTCTGGCTCGATCGTCTACGTCGCTACGAACGGAAACGATTCGAACAACGGAACCGAGCGATCGCCAGTTGCCAGCTTCAGCCGAGCTGCCGCTCTCGCAAACCCGGGTGACTCGATCGTGTACGCACCTGGCACATACGGTGCAATCCGCATCAACGGCGTGCACGGCACGGCCAACGAACCAATCCGAATTGTCGGGAGCGAAGGTACCCAGTTCCGCAGCACGAGCTACTCGCGAGAAGCTGGCATTCTCATTCGCGACTCAACCAACATCGAAATCGTTGGTGTCGAAGTACGCCACGCACTCTGGGGTGTGTACATGGTGAATTCGCATGGCATCAGCCTTCTGAATAACGACATTCGCGACATTGGACAAGAGATCATCCGTATCAAGGACGGATCGTCCAACGTTCTCGTCGAGGGAAACAGCCTCGCCGACTCTGGAAGACGCACCGATGACCCACGAGGTCACGCGAACGGCGAAGGTGTCTACATCGGTACCGGCACCCCATCAAATATCGACCACGTATCGAACGTGACCGTGCGCAACAACACGATCACCCGACTGAACGACGAAGCGGTCGATATCAAGATCCCTTCGACCAACGTCTTGGTTGAAGGCAACACGATCAGCAATGTCCACACCCAAACAACCGGAGCTGTTGTGGTACACCTCAACAGCCGAGCGAGCGGTGATCCACAGCTTCGCATTATCGGCAACACCATCCGCGACGTCACCCGCTCAACGCCATACCGCGACGGCAACTGCATCGTCGCCATGGCGACCGTGCTCATTCAGAACAACACCATCCAGAACTGTCAGCACCGCGGCGTGTTCATCCAGGGCAGCACCGGCACTGCGACCATCATTGGAAACACGTTCTCGAACACCGGAGAACTCGGCCCAATCGTCAATGATGGCCGTGGACAGTCGATAAGCAGCCGAGACAACATCGGCGCTGGCAGCCAGCACCAGTAAGGAACTCGTAAAACGGGACCGCACCCGATGTACAACCCGCCATGTTTCGCGATACGTTCAGCCACGCGTGGTCCTTTCGAACAAGCCCTTTCGCGAGCCAACGCGACGCACGAGTCGTGCGCTGCGAACGGTATCGCTGCTCCTCGTCCTAGCGCTGCTGGCAGTCGCGTGCGGTGGCGGTGAACAGGTCGCGACTCCAGATGGAAACCCAGGTCAGCTCAACGATCCGTCTCGTAGTACCGGTGAGATCGAAAGTGTCGAAAGTGACGCAGTAGAGACTGCACCCACCACATCGACGACGACGACGTCGACCACGACAACCACGACGATCCCTGAAACAACAGCGACGACCGAACCTCCACCCTTCGCCACCGTCCAGATCAGTACTGCAGGTAGCGATGACAACTTCGGTGAGCCTGGTGCTCCGGTTCGATCGCTCCAACGAGCTCTACAACGCCTCGAACCGGGTGGGACGATCGAGTTCGAGCCCGGGGTGTACCCGAATACGACGATCAACGGAGTCGTTGGACTCCCCGGTCGACCCATTCGCCTAGTCGGCGGCCCGGGCGTCCAGTTCCTCGGCGACAGCTTTAGCGAAGACGCGGGCATCTTGGTTCAGAACTCGAGCAATCTCGAAATTATCGATATGACCGTGAGCGGTGCGCTCTGGGGTATCTACGTACAGAACTCGAACGGCATCACGATCCGGGGCAACACCGTTACCGATGTTGGACAGGAGGCAATACGAATCAAGGACGGATCGTTCAACATCGTGATCGACAACAACTCGATCTCCAACACCGGACGCCGAACCGACACCGGCACGCCCAACGGAGAGGGGATCTACATCGGTACTGGGACACCAGGCGGTGTTGACCTCATCAACAACGTGATCATCTCCAACAACACCATCGACGCCGTCACCGATGAGGCCATCGACATCAAGACACCGTCGACCAATATCTCGATCGTCGACAACACGATCACAAATGTCGACACCCACACCTCTGGAGCAATTGTCATCCATCTCAACAATGAGGCAAGCGATGATCCAAATATCTCACTCGAGCGAAATGTCGTGAGGGGCGTCACCCGATCTTCGGAGTTCCGTGACGGTAACTGCCTCGTCGTGCAGGCAACAGTGACCGTCATCAACAACGTGTTCCACGACTGTCAACATCGCGGCGTCTACCTCCGTGGAAGCAGCGGAGTCGCGACCCTGCTGCACAACACCTTCATCGACAGCGGCGGTTTCGGCGCAATCGTCGACGAAGGCCTCGGCATGGAAATGGTGAGCGAGAACAATCTCGGTGTCGCAGGCTCGGGAAACCAGCAAGCCAGCGCTGATGACTTTACGTCGTTGGACTCAGGCAATTATCGACCGAGCGCAGAGGCAGCCACCGTTTTCAATACCGCAGCTGCACTCGGGGTAACCGTGGACCTCTTTGGTGCTACCCGTAGCACCACTGGTGAGGTCACCTACGGCGCCGTGGAGACCGGCTAAACGGCCCATTTCACGGGTGGTGGCAAAGAAATCTCCATACGCGTTTGGAGCATTCGAGTAAAGCGATTAATTTCTCACTCGGCGGTACGAACACTGAGCATCGTCGCCTCGCTACCCCAAGCGCTGACGTCGCTGCCTCATCCCCCGAAAGGGCCCTGCGTGTCTCACCAAATGAATCGGACGAACGAACCAGTCGTCACTATCCTGTTCAAGAATTGCCATCAGTACCGTGTTCCGTTCTTTCAAGAGCTCGAACGGAACCTCTCTCACAAGGGCATCCAACTTCGTCTCGTCGTCGGCGGCGGCCTTCCCGAAGATGAAGCAAAGGGTGACACTGCGCACCTCGCCTGGGCGGAGACCCGCCACTTCAGGTCGCTTAACGTGTTCGGGCACACCCTGCTTTGGCAGCCTGGGCTCGATCTCGCCCGCGAATCTGACCTCGTCATCACCGAGCAAGCAACCAAACAACTCTTCAACGTCGTGCTCTCACTCGGCCAACGCTTCTTCAAAACTCGCCATGCCTTCTGGGGCCATGGCAAGAACTTCCAATCGAGCGTCGAAGGAACCGCTGGCGAGGGTCTCAAGAAGAAGATGACCGAACGAGCGCACTGGTTCTTTGCATACAACGACCTCGCAGCCGACGCGGCCGTCGAGTTCGGCATGGACCCAGAGCGGGTGAGTCGGGTGATGAACTCCACCGACACCCAAGCAATGCGTGAGGTACGGCTCGCCCTCCCCGACGGAACCGAGCAACGTGTCCGCGAAGAACTGGGTATGGGTAGCGGGCCAGCAGCGCTCTATCTCGGCGGCGTGTACGGATATAAGCGCCCCGAGTTCGTCATCGAAGCGGCACGCCACTTGCGATCGATCATCCCTGACTTTGAGATGTTGGTCATCGGTGATGGCAGCTCCGGGCACCTGATGGCTGAGGCTGCAGCTGAGCACTCGTGGTTCCATCACCTCGGCGCATGCTACGGCGACGAGCGTGTCGCTCTCGCCAGCGTTGCTTCGGTTCAACTCATGCCCGGGCTCGTTGGATTGAATATTGTCGATGCGTTTGCGCTGGGCATCCCAACGATTACGACAGGAATCGATTACCACAGCCCAGAGATCGAGTATCTCAACGACGGGGTCAACGGAGTAATTGCTCCCGAGCACTCCACTCCTGGAGAGTTCGCACAAGTCGCGGCTCGCCTCCTTGCGGACCCGGAACGTCTCGCAGGCATGCAGTTCGAGGCTGACCGATCGGGACGAGAACTCTCCATCGAGGAGATGGCACGCCGTTTCGCCGACGGCGTCGTACAAGCGCTCCTCTCGTAGACCTAGATTTGCCGTGAGGCCTAGCCCCACGGTCACAAGCCGTACTCTTTCCGTCAGTGGAGATATGGGCCATACTAGATAGCTGGTGCGGGTCTCGACAGTAGGGCCGCCTTTTATGGAATCGGATACAGGCAGCACACATGAGTGAGCACGTGGGATCAGCAGCGGTCGCACCGTCCGCAGCAGACCTGACAATCGCGATATGCACGATCGGCCGTGATGGCTATCTGCAAGTAGCGATTCAGAGCCTCTTAGACACAACACCTGCCGGTGTTCGCCTACATGTTGTTCTCAACGCTCCTGACAATCCGGAGTTGCAGCATTCGCTCCACGATCTCCTCTCCCAGTGGCGCGGCCCGGTGACGACCACCGTCCTCGACGAACGACTAACGATCTCGGGAAGCCACAACACCGCCCTCAACCTCGTCACGACCGACTTTGTGACCTTCATGGGCGATGATGATCTCGCCCTTGAGCCGCGCGTCGAGCAGCTGCTCGAGATCTTCTCGACCACAACGCCAACTCCAGCGGTCGTGGGCAGCTTTTGTCGAAGGGTCAGCGGGACGTATGACCAACCAAAGTTTTCGACCAACAAGGACTACGGGCCCACCAACATCGCCGAATGGGAAGCAGCACGTGACTCAGGCGAATTGATCGAGATCGTCTTCCCATCGGCCATCTACCAAACCGAACTTCTCCGTTCGATCGGCGGCTTCGAAGAGCGTTTCGGTTCTGCCATGGACCTCGCGACCTTTACGGCGTTGGCCCAAGACCATCCCGTTATTGCCGATCCTCGCCGGACGTTTGCTCACCGAATCCACGATGGATCCGTGACCTCGAGTTCTGCGAGCCAGCACGCTGCTCGCCTTCGCTATACCGAGGCCTGTGTTCGGGCCATTCGCGAAGGCAGCGAACAACCCGGTTGGGATCACTTCCTCGCCGAGGAGAGCGCTGCGCGACAAACAACCCGACTCTCTGACAACCGCCACACGATGAGTGCCACATTGTTCCGGCAGGGCGGCGCAGCGTTCGCTTCAGGTAGCCCGTTGCCGGGCATCGCCAAGATCGCCGGGTCAGCCCTTGTATCGCCGATAACCTTCGCCGGCCGCTTACGTTCACAAGTGACCCGAGAGACAAACGCCGAACCGGTCGTGTCGATCATGTTGAAGAACGCCAATCACTACCGGACACCGTTCTACGAGGCGTTGCGAGAAGAACTCCGAGGCCGACACGTTGAGCTTCGCATGGTGGTTGCGAGCGGGCTGAAGGAAGACCAGGCCAAGGGCGATCAAGCCTCATTATCTTGGGCCGAGTATCGCCCCTTCCGCCAGATCGACATCGCAGGTAGGACCCTGCTCTGGCAACCGGGTTTCGACATTGCCAGCACGTCCGAGCTCATCATCACCGAGCAGGCTTCCAAACAGCTATTCAACACCGTTCTGGCGTACGGACAACGAGTGATGCGAACCCGCCACTGCTTCTGGGGTCACGGCAAAAACTTCCAATCGTCGATCGAAGGAGAGTCCGGTGAAGGTCTCAAGCAGCGACTCACCGAGAAGGCTCATTGGTTCTTTGCGTACAACGATCTATCCGCTGCTGCAGCAGCTGCCGCAGGTATGCCAGAGGACCGCATCACCCCGGTGATGAACACCACTGACACCGAGCACATCGCTGCCTACCTCAACGCACTCCCCCATGACCATGATGAAGCCGTGCGAGCAGAATTCGGTATCGGGTCGGGTCCTGTCGTGCTCTTCATGGGCGGTATCTATCCGCCGAAGCGACCAGAGTTCTTGTTGCAATCCATCTTGGACCTTCACGAGCTCCTGCCCGATGCACACGCGCTCGTCATCGGCTCAGGTTCAGACGCTCACCTGATCAGCGAAGCTGCCGAGAAATACGACTTCATTCACGCGACAGGCTCGCTCTACGGAGATGAGCGCCTTCGCGTTGCGAGCATCGCTGCGTTGCAGATCATGCCAGGCATGGTCGGTCTCAACATCGTTGATGCATTCGGTCTTGGAATTCCGACCATCACGACCGACATTTCCTATCACAGCCCCGAAATCGACTACCTCGAGGACGGGATCAACGGTGTCGTGGTTCACGGCGATCCGAGCCCACGTGAATTTGCAGCAGAGGTCTCGAACGTTCTGTCCGATCCCGAACGCCTCGCCGCACTACAACTCGCGGCCTCCAAGACCGGAAGTGAGCTTACAATCTCGAATATGGTCACCCGCTTCGCTGATGGAGTCATGGCAGCTTTGGATGCTCCAAGCCGCTAATGGCAGTAGACCGATCGAACAAGGGCCTCGCTCAAAACACCGCATTTGTTCTGTGCGCAGAGCTGCTGGTTCAAGTAATTCGAGCAGCCACCGTCTTCGTTCTCTCGAACGTCCTCGATGATGTCGTCTTCGGTGAGTACGTCGGCATTTTGGCCCTCACGACGCTGCTCGCACCCGCTGCGCAGTGGGGCATGAACCACGTCGGCGTGCGAGCCGTCGCGCTCGAGTTGCCGTTCAGCGAGACATGGAAGAAGGTTACCTCCGCCACAGTTGTTGGAGGATTGCTCGGCACCGTCGTCGCCGTCGGAGTCGGCGCGATTCTCTACGACACCTCCCTGGTCGTCCTTGCACTGTTCGGCATTGCCCAACTCGTCGGTTTTAATACGGCGCAGGCATCCACGATGATGACCGAGGCGCACCATCGATCCGAGATCGGCCTGCGAATCAACATTTCTGGTGGCATTGTCCGGCTCGCAATCCTTGGGCTATTCGTTCTCCTCGGCTTTGATGATCTTCTGACGTGGTCAATCTTCCTGCTCGTCGGCATGGTTTCTTGGGGACTGCTCAGCGCTGTTCAAGTGGCTCGGGAGTTCGGGGGCGGATTCGGCCTACGAACACCGTCGCGAGAAGACCTTCGAAACGGACTCGGCTTTGTCTTTGTACAGACCTCATCGAGCGGACAAACCGATATCGACAAAGTTGTCCTTGGCGCCAATAACTTGGAACTCGACAATGCGGTCTACTCCCCCGGCTATCGCCTTGCGGAGATGTCCACGATCCCGCTAATTGCGCTCGTTCGAGCGTCTTACGCTGAGTTCTTCCGCCGGGGTAGTTCAACGATAACCGAAGCAATGACATTCGCACGAAAGCTGACGACGCTCGCCGTTGGCTATGGAATCGTCGCTGGAATCGGGCTGCTGATCGCAGCGCCACTAGCTCGCCTTATCCTTCCGGACCGCCTTGATGAGGCGATAACGGTCATCCGATGGATGTCGTTCATTCCCCTAGCAAAGGGTCTGCAGTACTTTCCTGGAAACGTGTTGACCGGATCAGATCGCCACAGCGTTCGCTCGTGGATCATCTTTGGCACCGCCATAGTCAACGTCGTGGGCAACATCATCTTCATCCCACAGTTCGGATGGCAGGCCGCAGCAGTCACGACTGCCGTTGCCGAGTTCCTACTCGCTGGCGCGCTATGGGCCGCAGTCCTACGCCTCGCGAAGAACGAGACAGCGAGTTAGCGAGGCGGGCAAAATGCCCGGCTTCTACTCGATTGCGCCGAAGGTGATCGTTCCGCTGCCTGAGCGTCCGTTGCCCAAC
>CAZBTI010000154.1:0-7473 GCA_964494395.1 uncultured Acidimicrobiales bacterium
TGCGCATCGCTCGCAGCGGAATTGACGCTTACAAAGGCCCACACAACCCAGACGAACCCGAGAACGACAAGGATGGCAAAGACCTGTGTTGCTCGACGTGCCATGCCACCTCCCGTCGCGAATAGGAACCTCTAAGTCTTACCCAGACTACTTCCCGTATCGACAATCATTAGGGCAGACTCAAGCTATGGAGCAGCCAGCAAAACGTCAGTACCTCGTCGACGACATGGAACCCGGAGATGCCTACAAGCTCGGCACCGGGCTGACCGTGCCCCGCCCGATCGGGTGGATTGGCACCATCGACGAGAACGGTAACCGTAACCTTGCGCCCTATTCGTTCTTTAACATGATGGCCATCTATCCACCGACCTTCGTGGTCGCTCCAGTCCTCGGACCACGCAAAGACACCCTCGCCAACCTCCAGTCGACAGGCGAATTCACCGTCAATATCGTCACCGAAGAAACAGTCGAGGCAATGAACGCCACCGCTGTGACCTTCGACGCTGGCGTCGATGAGTTCGAAGCTGTCGGGCTCACCGCCGTGCCCTCAGAAACCATTACCCCACCAATGGTTGGAGAGGCCAAGGCAAATTTCGAATGTGTCGTGACCCAGATCATCCCGGTCGGCCGAGCATCGAACGACCTACCCGGCACCGGCATGCTCGTCATCGGCGAAGCTACCCGCATCCACGTGGCCGAACGCGTGGTCGACGACGACTTTCACGTCGACCAGGTCGAACTCAAGGCGGTAGGCCGCCACGTCGGAGGCCAATACAGCCGAACCGCCGACTCTCTCTTCGAGATCGATAGACCCGCCTAAAACTCCCCTCTGGGGGCCGTTCCAGTGCCACGGAGGCGGTGCGCCCGAGGCGGAGTTCGCTTTGTTGAGCGGCTGCCTAGACGAGCGCTCGGAGCTTCGCTATTCGAGCGAGCACTACCTCGCGGTCGAGGGTTGCTGCTGCGTCCCATAGGGGGATGCCCGCGTTTGTGCCGGTGATTGCGACGCGAGCCGGGACCTGTGAACGAGCGCCGAGCTCGTCACCGATGGCCGATACCTCGGCGTTCATTGCTTCGGCGTTCCATTCGACGTTGGCGAAGCGTTCGGCCATCGCATCGAGGATCTCCGGGATCATCTTGCCCTTGATAATCGCCTTCTTGAAGCCCTTGCTTTCGACGTCGAACTCGACGTCTTTGGCAAAGATCCACGCGATGAACTTCGGGATATCGGAGAACGTGTCGACCCGCTGCTGCACGTCCCCGGCGACCATGGCAAAGACCTCCGGGTCGTAGTGGTCCTTGTCCCAGGAGATCTCCGTGTCGACGCCGTACACGAACGGTTCGGCCATCTCGATAAACGTCTCGACCGGGAGCGCCCGGATGTACTCGCCGTTGATGTGGTTGAGCTTGGTGACATCGAAGAACGCTGAACCCTTGTTGACATTCTCGAGCTTGAAGAGGTCGACGATCTCGCTGATCGGGCGGATCTCCTTTTCGTCGGGTGGGCCCCATCCGAGAAGCGCGAGGTGGTTGACCATGGCTTCTGGGAGGTAACCCTGCGCAAGAAAGTCCATGAGTGAAACATCGTCACGGCGCTTCGAGAGCTTCTTGCGCTGCTCGTTGACCAGCAACGGCAGGTGGGCATACGTCGGGCCCTCACCAAAGTCGAGTGCGTCCCACAGCAGCATGACCTTTGGGGTGGTGTTCAGTAGGTCTTCTCCCCTGATCACGTGGGTGATGTTCATGTCGGCATCGTCGACCGCGTTCGCGACGAGGAACGTGGGCGAACCGTCGCTGCGACGGATGACGAAGTCTTCGAGGTCGGCACAGTTGAAGCTGACCTCGCCTCGGATCACGTCGTGGATGACGATTTCTCCCTCGTCGGGGGTCTTGAATCGCACGACACAGTCGGGCCCGTCTGGTAGGCCTTTGTCCCGTGACCATCCGTGATAGCCCGCCGGTAATCCAGCTTCTTTGGCGAGCTCGTCGGCCTGGTCGCGGGTGAGGTTGCAGAAGTAGGCGTTGCCGGATTCGACAAGCCGCTCAACGGCTTCGACATGGAACTGTTGGCGCTGCGACTGGTAGTACGGGCCTTCGTCCCAGGTGATGCCAAGAGTCTGGAGCGGTTTGACGATTGCATCGATGAACTCGGGCTTGCGCAGTGCAGCGTCGGTGTCTTCGATGCGCAGAATCATCTCGCCGCCCGTCGACTGGGCATAGAGCCAGTTGAAGAGCGCAGAGCGGGCGGACCCTACGTGGAGGAATCCAGTCGGGGCGGGTGCAAAACGAACTCGTGTATTCACGGCTAGATGTCTAGCTGATCTCGCCAGTCGGCTTGGTATCGCGCTGCCACCTGATCGGGAGATTGGGCCAGCACCTCTTCGCTTACCATGTCGGCAATGGCACGCTGCTCGAAGTAGTGGAACGAGTAGTGGATCTCGGCGAAGGCCTCTTTGCGAAACTCGATCAGGTCGGGTGACGCCTTGGGGTCGAGGTAGCCAAACAGGGTGTACGCAATGCGAAGGTCGTGGACAACCGGGGCCCGATGAAAGATCGACGCCCGCTTGGTAGCGACACCGACACATCCGGCGTTGACATCGCCTTTGTACTCACCGTCGGTCAGCACCAGTTCGTCGGTGAAGACCTTGGTGAGTGTGAGGGCAAAGCCTTGGTCGGGTCCTTGTGCTCCCTGGCGAGGGCCACCGGGAGCTTGGCCGAACGTCTCGCCCGGACGCGAAGCCGACCACGCACCCTCTCGCTTCGGTGGAGACTTGTAATGCTTCTCGGCGGTAACCGGAGCAGGGACATAATCAGGTGCTGCCATAAGCCAAGACTACCGGTATTGGGTCAGCCCTAGCGGGCTTCCCCAAACTCGAGTTGCTCGCCCTGGGGGGGCTCACAACATCGCCGTCCGTTTCCGCCAGCTCCGCTGCCCAGCCTGCGTGGCGCTTGAACGCTCCCCGAAGGGGACGATGGGCACCATTGCTGAATCCGCAAAAATGGACGGCGGAGCCGTTTGCGGCATTCAGGAATGGTGCAACAAGCCGTAAGTGATGGAGTCAGCGAGGGCCTGCCAGGAGGCTTCGATAATGTTCTCCGACACGCCCATGGTGGTCCACGTTTCTTTGCCGTTGGTCGACTCGAGGAGTACCCGGGTGACCGCACCGGTTCCGCGTCCGGTGTCGAGGACACGGACCTTGTAGTCGGTGAGGGTGATCGCACCGAGTTCATCGGCGTAGTGGCGCCGTAGCGCGAACCGGACTGCTGCGTCGAGCGCGTTCACCGGGCCGTTGCCCTCGCCGGTAGCGACGATACGTTCGTCGCCAACCCACATCTTGACCGTCGCTTCGGTTTCGACCTCGACCTGCTTGTCGGTCCACGCCCGAACACCGGACCCGGAGCGGTGGTCGAGGTTCACCCGGAAGGATTCGAGGCGGAACCAGTCTTGTTCCCAACCGGTTGCTTCGCGCATGAGCAGTTCGAGCGACGCGTCGGCAGCTTCGAAGTGGTAGCCCTCATATTCGAGCTTCTTGAGGGTCTCGGTGATGTCGCCGAGGATCTTGCCGTCGATGTCGATGCCGAGCGCTTCGGCTTTCAGTGCAAGCGTTGAGCGGCCCGCCATATCGGAGACGAGGAAGCGGGTGCCGTTGCCGACCGAACTGGGGTCGACGTGTTCGTAGGCATCGGGGCGGCGGGCGATGGCCGAGGTGTGTAGGCCTGCCTTGTGGGCAAAGGCGGTGGCGCCCACGTATGGCTGTTGGGGGTCGGCCGCGAAATTGACGAGGTCGGCCACCCGATGAGCAACGCTCGTGAGGTTCGTAAGGTTGTCCTCGCCAATGGTTTCGATTCCCATCTTGAGGCTGAGGTTGGCAATTACCGGGACGAGGTCGCAGTTGCCGACCCGCTCGCCGTAGCCGTTGATAGTGCCCTGTACGTGCGAGGCCCCACCACGAACGCCAGCGAGAGCGTTTGCAACACCGCAGCCGGTGTCGTTGTGGAGATGCACACCAATGGCCGAAGTCCCGTTCGGTCCGCCGAGGTGGTCATAGACGTTCGACACCATGCGCTCGACGTCGGTCGGGAGCGATCCGCCGTTGGTATCGCAGAGCACGAGGCAGTCGGCTCCAGCAACGGCGGCTGCTTCGAGGACGGCGAGGCTGAACTCGGGGTTGCGGCGGTAGCCGTCGAAGAAGTGCTCGGCATCGAAGAACACTTCACGGCCTTCGGCCTTGAGGAAGGCAATCGAGTCGGACACCATGGCAATGCCCTCTTCGAGTGTGGTCTGCAGTGCGCCTTCGACGTGGTAGTCCCACGTCTTGCCAACGATGCAGACGGTGCCGGTGCCAGCGTTCAAGAGGTTTGCGAGCGTTGGGTCGGTGTCGGTCTTTCCCTTTGCCCGGCGCGTCGAGCCAAAGGCGACCATCTTTGAGTTCTCAAGGTCGAGTTCGGTGCGAGCGCGAGCGAAGAACTCCTCGTCTTTCGGGTTCGCTCCTGGCCAACCGCCCTCGATGTAGGTGACGCCGAGCAGGTCGAGTTGACGAGCGATCTTGATCTTGTCTTCGACGGTGAGGGAAATCCCCTCGAGTTGGCTTCCGTCACGAAGCGTCGTGTCGTAGATATCGACGCGGTCAGGCTGGCGATCCGTCCGGTCGATGCCGGTTAGGTCGGATTGGATGCTCACCGGTACCCTCCTTTGCTGCTCGTCACAGCTTTGCTATTACCTTGTCGGCCATCTCGACAGTAGTTCCAGATTCAGCTGCGACAGCTTCGACTGCGGCGGTGACCTTGGCCGCAATCTCCGTCTCACCGAGGTGCTCGAGCATCATTGCGCCCGACAGGATGGCGGCGAGTGGGTTCGCGATGCCTTGGCCGGCGATGTCGGGGGCAGAGCCGTGGACGGGTTCGAACATCGACACACCCTCGGGGTTGAGGTTAGCCGAGGACGCAAGGCCAACTCCTCCAGACACCGCGCCACCGAGGTCGGTGAGGATGTCGCCGAACAGATTGTCGGTCACGATGACGTCGTAGCGCTGTGGGTCTTCGACGAAGTAGATGCACGCAGCATCGACGTGGTTGTAGGCAGTTTCAACGTCGGGGTATTCGGCCGCGACCTCGTTGAAGGTGCGGTCCCACAAGTCGCCCGAGAAGGTGAGCACGTTGGTCTTGTGCACGAGGGTCAGGTGCTTGCGCCGCTTCATAGCGAGTTCGAATGCGTACCGGATGGCCCGCTCGCAACCCATTCGCGTGTTGACCGAGCCTTGGGTGGCGATCTCGTGTGGCGTGCCGGCTCGGAGCAGACCGCCCTCACCGGCATAGGTTCCCTCGGTGTTCTCGCGAACCACGATGAACTCGTGCGACCCGTCGGGTGCGGTGAAAGGCCGGTGGTTCACATAGAGGTCGAGTGCAAAGCGCATCTTCAGTAGTAGGCCTCGCTCGATCACGCCTGGCGGCACATCCGGAGAGCCGACTGCGCCGAGGTAGAGCGCATCGAGCCCACGCCATTCTTCGATCGTTTCATCTTCGAGGACCACGCCGTCACGCACGTAGCGCTGACCGCCGAGGTCGTAATCGACGGTGTCGAACTCAGCGCCTGCGGCCTGAAGCACCCGGAGACCTTCAGCAATGACTTCCGGGCCGATCCCGTCGCCTCCGATAACACCAATTTTGTGAGCCATGTATGCATCCTTCGATCGAACAGACCACGAGATTCTAGGAGCTGAGGGTCGATGACCGACAGGCCCTAGGCCTTTTGACTCATGTCGTCGCACTTGCGGCCGATTGGAGATGATGTTCATCGGATCGGAAACCAGTGTCGCCACGCGCCTCACCGCGCGTGCGCTCGCCTTTGTACTGTTCGCAAGCGTCTTGTCGGTTGTCCCGTTCGTATCGACAGCTTCTGCTCAGACCGACTTCGTCCCATGGGAGTGCAACGGCACGCCAATCCTTATGCGCGGTGGCATCTTCCACGAGATCCTTCCCGACCCGGCTAACCCCGGTGAACTGATTATCGAGGAAATCCCGGGTACCTCGGGAATCGCGAACTCGACAGCACACGACCCGTTGACGAACTGGGTCTACGGGGTCGCCCGCTCGGGCGACCAAAGCGTGGTGCGCGCATACGACGCAACCGGCGCGGTCGTCTTCAATACCGTAATCCAAGCTCCCTTCCCCGATAGAACAGGCGGGTTCTCTGGCACGGTCTTGGGCGACGGTCGTTACATCATCCACTCGGTCGGCGGCGCCAACGCCACACTCCAGTCCGGCTGGTTCGACGGCAACCGCCGAAACCTTTGGTCAGTCGATCCCGTGACGGGCGCAGCGACCCACCTCGGCGTCGACCCAGGCATCGCCGACATTGCCTACAACCCGGCCGACGGGTTCGTTTACCACGTGATCAACCGGGTGCTCTATCAGATCGACCCAAACAACGGCGCAATCACGACAACACCAACCTCGACCGACCTCGCGGCCGGCGGCTTCGGTGCCTCGTGGTTCGACTCGTCCGGAAACCTCTTTCTGTTCGACAACGACCCAGGCGACATTTGGCGTGTCAATGTGAACGACCCGGGCGATGTCGAACTGGTTGGCTCGCCCGGTTCGGACGGCGGCACCGATGGCACGAACTGCGTCAGTTCGATCGACCTCACCAAAGATGTCGTCGACGCCGCAGGTGACTCGGTCGCGCCAGCCGACCGCATCTATGAGCCCGGTGACCTCGTCACCTACGAGTTCACGCTCATCAACAACGGCGTGCCGACCCAGAACCGAGTCGTCGACTTGTGCGACGTATTGCCGGCTGACGGCCGGGTCCTCACCGGCGTGTGGACATCGACCGATCCGGGGACCACGGTGACCCTCGGGGGCAACGCTGGGGACACCTCAGTCTGTTTTGAAGCGAATATGCCATCGAGTCTGTTCACCGACCCGGCGCAACCCGGCTCTCCCCCAACGGTGATCACCGTCGAGGTCGAACTCGGTGCCGATATTGCACCAGGCACCTATGACAATCAAGCGACGCTCGACTTTGACCAGGACGGAACCGTCGACGTTCTCTCCGACGACATTGGTGACAGCAGCGACCCAAGAGACCCCACGACCATTCAGGTGCTCGGCGGCTTTGGCGTTTCAAAGGCCGTTGCTGGTCACCCGGTCGACGATGGCACCGACACCTTCACGATGACCATCACCTGTGTTGCCGCCGACGGCACAACCCACGATGTCGATGCGACGTCGATCGTCGATGCCGTAACCGGCGCGCAGTGGCCGGGAGCGACCACCAACGGCTTTACGATTTCGAATGGTGACGACGTGAACGTCATCGGTATTCCCGCAGGAACGAGCTGTGCGGTGACCGAGACTTCGTCGACCGACTACACATCGACGGTTGCGGTCACCGACGGCGGCGGTGACACAGCTCCCGGCGGAACAGGAGCGGTTCCGACCGGTACGCCAGCAGGCGGCACCCTCGTCAACGAC
>CAZBTI010000155.1:0-7224 GCA_964494395.1 uncultured Acidimicrobiales bacterium
GCTCGTTCTGGTCGAAGTTGCGCTCTCTCGACGGGAAAGCGATTGGTCTGTCGAAGCGATCGGGTTGGCGTGATGACCAAGATCGTCGTCGCCATGATGGGCGTGCTCGCATCGCCACTGGTGATGATCTTCGCCCTTGTGTCCCTTGCTGGCGGCGCAGCTTCCGGAGCAACCGCTGCCGGACAAGCGCTCTTCGATCCGTCGACTGAAGCGATCGAGGACATCCCGCCCCAGCTTCTCGATCTGTATGCAACCCACGCCGGAGCCTGCTCCGGTCTGCCGTGGCAGGTCATCGCCGGGATCGGCAAGGTCGAGTCCAATCATGGCCGCTTCGGCGGCTCATCAATTGGCACAGACGGAGTGGTGCGTCCATCGATCATCGGCATCCCGCTCAACGGTCAGAACGGCACAGCGGCGATTGTCGACACTGACGATGGCGCACTTGATCGCGACACGATCTGGGATCGCGCTGTCGGCCCGTTCCAGTTCATCCCCACGTCCTGGACGATCTATGGCCGAGACGGCAACGGCGACGGGCGTCGAGATCCGCACAACATCTTCGATGCGGTCCCGGCTGCAGTCGCTCACCTTTGTCCACACGGCTCCGTCACCGACGTCGAGGCCGCCATATTCGCCTACAACCGCTCGGCCGACTATGTGGCGCTGGTTCTGGAGTGGGCGGCAACCTACACCGGCCCGCTGTCGGCAGTTGGCCCACTCGTCGGCGGACACGCCTATCCAGCTCCACTCGGCTACGCGACCGAGGCGATAGCCACACGTTCCCATCACACCTATCCCGCCGCAGACATCGGTCTTCCAGTCGGCACATCGCTGTACGCCATGGCCGATGGGGTGGTCGCCACCGTTGTCGCCAACGCTGGCATCTACCAACCGGACGGCCCCGGCCGGTGCGGAAACACCGTCGTCATCGAGGGAGTCGACGGCGCCCGCTACACCTACTGCCACCTCTCGCTCGTCACCGTCGCCACCGGCGACCAAGTGGCGGCTGGGGACCTGCTCGGCTTCAGCGGCGGCCAGCCAGGAACGCCAGGCGCAGGCAACACCACCGGCCCTCACCTGCACTTATCAGTCCGGGTCTATGGCCAATCTGTATGCCCACAGCCGATGCTTCTCGGGATCATCCGCCAAACGCCGATTCCACCCACGGCTGCGCCGAGCAGCGGCTGCATCGCCGGCCAGGTAGGCATCGACTGGTCCGCGTGGCTCGTCCAAGCCACATCGAGTTCGCCAGGAGGCTGACGATGACGGCCGCAACTTCCTCCGATGACGACGGCGCACTGATGGACATCGACGACGTCGCCGAGCGCCTGTCGGTCTCACCCCGCTTCGTGAGGCGGCTTGTCGAAGAACGCCGGATCACGTTCCTGAAGATCGGCCGACACGTTCGCTTCGATCGCTCAGATGTGGAGCGCTGGATCGAAAGCCAACGCGTTGTCCAGGCCAATCCCAGCTGAGTTCGTGTCACACACCAACGCAACCATGTTGCAACTGAAAGGAGCGGACCATGGCTGACATCCAAAAGCGCAAAACGTCGGAGGGCGAGACCAGATGGGACGTCCGCTACCGCGATGAGGGGCGCCGACAACGCAAGAAGACATTCGATCGCAAGATCGATGCCACGAGGTTCGCCAACACCGTTGAGGCTGACCTGCTTCGCGGCGACTGGATCGATCCGAACCGTGGCAAAGAGACCTTTGACGTCTGGGCCGAGCGATGGCTGACCACCTTGGGTGACAAGAAACCTAAGACCGCAGAAAGCTACGAGTCCATCGTGCGGAAGCACCTGCTCCCGCGATTCGGCACCTGGCCGATCGGAGCGATCGAGTACCCGACGGTGCTCACCTTCATCAGCGAACTGCAGGCGCGCGGGTTGGGAGCGGGCACGATACGCAACATCAGGGATGTACTCAGGCTCGTGCTGCAGCTCGCCGTTCGATCGGGGGCGCTGAAGTCGAACCCAGTCGTCGGCGTGAAGGTCGCCAAGTCCCGACGAAAGGAAATGATCTTCCTTGAGCCTGAGCAAATCATTCGTCTAGCCGAGGAAGTGAGCCGCCCGCCTCAGCGGTACCGCCGCGGCGAACGACGCCAGTCCGGCTACCCCGAATACGGCCTGCTAGTCAGGACTGCCGCATTCACCGGACTACGCGCCGGCGAGCTTGTGGCACTACGGCGGAAGGCCATCGACCAGGAAGGCAGGCGAATCCACGTCCGCGCGTCGGCATCGGAGGCTCGTGGAGAACTGCAAATAGTCGCCACAAAGACCTACGAGCACCGGGCCGTTCCCGTTCCTTCGTCTCTCGGTGTCGAGCTCTCTGACCACATCGCCGCGCTGGATGCGGAGAGCTTTGTCTGGCGATCTCCACAAGGCGACGCACTCCGGTACGGCAACTGGTTCAAGCGCCACTTCAAGCCAGCCGTGCTCCGCTGCGGTCTGCCAGCCGACACTCGCTTTCACGACCTCCGGCACAGCTATGCAGCGATGCTTATCTCAAAGGGTGCACATCCTCGGTCGATAATGGAGCGTCTCGGCCACAGCACCATCACAGTGACGCTCGATACGTACGGACACCTATTCCCGGGCCTGGAGGCAGTCCTCGATGACCAGCTCGACGACCTCCACCGGTCCGGACTCCGCAGCGAGCCGACCTAAACCGACCGCCACTGCGCCTACACCTGAGCGTCACGGGCATCGGGACCGAGGTGGGGACTCCGGGCCATCTGTGCCGATCCCGGGCGGTCTCAAGAGCGGTCGAGCGGCGTGATTATCGAGTGGGCCGAGCCGCCGCGATCCACTGCACCACGCCCGTTGTGCGGCGCGACAGCCGCGCTCCGTGGCTCGGGATTATGCGCCGGGTCGCTCGCTGCTCGGGCCTCCCTCTCTCATGTCCCGACATGAGTGAATCAGGGAGTGGCGGATTGATCGAGCAGGTCGGTTCTTGAATCGTGGCTGTGGTTCGCTTGGGTGGCTGGTGTCGGCCAGATCGTGAGGACAGCCAAGAGTGCGGCGCCGGTCGTGATGTAGATGTCGGCGACGTTGAACGTGGGCCACCAGCCGAGGTGCAACAAGTCGACGACGCTGCCGGACTCGATGCGATCGATGCTGTTCGCGACGGCGCCGGCCGCGACCATCGAGGTCGGGACCACTGGCGCCTGGCCCGCGAGCCAGGCCCCGACGAGTAGTACGGCGATCAGCAGGCCTGCTGCGACGAGTACGACTGCGGGCACCCGGTTGAAGAGGCCGAATGCGATTCCGTCGTTGTGGCTGAGTTGCAGATCGAGCGGCCCCGGAAGCTCGATCGGCCCGTTGTCGAGTGCTCGCACTGCCCAGGCCTTGGTGGCGAGGTCAATGACGATCAGTGCTGCTGTGACGATGGCGAAACCCCCGTGGCGTCGCAGTGTCATCGACTCATGCCGAGGATGCGGCGAGCACCGTTGGCGACGACGGCGAAGATCAACCCACCGGCGATCAAGTCCGGGATCGCGGAGTCGAAGACGATAACTCCGATGGCTGCGGCGATGACGAGGGCGTTGACCTTGATGTCGTTCGCGGTGAAGATCCAGCTGGCCTGGAGGTGGACCTCACCGGATCGAACCTGGTTCAAGACGACGAGAGTGACGAGGTTGCCGGCGAGTGCGAGTGCGGACAACACGATCATCGACGTCGGGTCGGGGAGTTCGATGTCGACGACGAATCGGCGGATCACCTCGACGAGACCGACCGCGGCAAGGCCGAGCTGGACATAGCCGCTGACCCGTGCGAGGCGCTTCTTGCGGGCCGCCGCGGTGCCGACGGCTGCGAGGCTGAGTGCGTACACGCTGGCATCGGCTCCCATGTCCAGCGCGTCGGCAACCAACCCCATCGAGCGACTGATGACCCCGACGGTGAGCTCACCGACGAAGAACCCGGCATTGATGATCAAGGCGATGAGCAGCGCCCGTTGTTCTCGCACCGGGTCACCCTCGCTGCCCATGTCGCTCGCGTCGTCGACGTGGCGGGCACCGAGGCCAAGCGGTTCGAGCACATTGCCGATCGCACCAGCGTTGGACCGATGCTCGATGAGGACGTCGCGCTGTTGGCTGTCGAACTCGACCCGCTCGACGTCGTCGCGGTCGTCGAGTGCCATGCGAATGAGCTGTTCTTCTGCGGCGCAGTCCATCGCCGGGACGTGGAAGCGACTGACCGTCATGACGTATCCGTTTCAGGTTCGTAGTTGGGGCACAGCTCGATGCCGGTGCCGGTGACAGCGAGGAGCTGCTCAGCGGATCGCAGTACGTCGACGACCTCGGAGTGCGCGATGCGGTAGAAGGCCTCGCGCCCGCTTCGGCGATCGACGACAAGCCCGCAGTCCCTCAAGCACCTCAGATGCCCGGAGATGTTGGCCTGTGACGCGTCGAGGGTTTCGACGATGTCAGTCACGCGACGTTCACCGCCAGCGAGCAGGCTCAGGATGGACAGGCGTGTTCGATCACCGAAACCGCAGAACAGTTTCGCTGCCACGGCGACGTCGCCCGAACGCTCAGTGGTCGCACTCATAGGATCGATCGTATCAGCCGTGACCGATATATCGGTGTTAAGCGATACGATTGTGGTGGCAACAACCCCGACTGCCGCTTTCTAGTGCGTAACCGGCAACCACACCCAACCTGCACGTCCCACACATATCGGCGGCGCAGATTCACCGCCCACGAGCGAAGACCACCACTCGGTATCGGCCCATATGCCGTGCACCATATTCGCGGCGACGTTGCAGCTTCGGTGTGGTACTGGATCCGGCAATATGGGTCTCTAGTGAGAGAGATGAG
Source organism: uncultured Acidimicrobiales bacterium (assembly GCA_964494395.1). Classification (GTDB taxonomy): domain Bacteria; phylum Actinomycetota; class Acidimicrobiia; order Acidimicrobiales; family SHLQ01; genus SHLQ01. The sequence goes on from CAZBTI010000155.1 coordinate 4,825, forward strand.
AGACGAACGAACGAGAACAACAACGTAGGGTCCGGCATCGACTGTCGGTCCCGCGACACGCGGACGAAGTGAGCGGTAACGTGGCGGCGACCTGCCGCTACTACGGGATCAGCCGGCCGACACTCTACAAGTGGCTCCGTCAGTACGAAGAGTTTGGTGAGGAAGGCTTGAGAAACCGCTCGAGTCGGCCCAAGACATGCCCGCATCAGACTGACGCCGAGATCGTGTCGAAGATCGTCTACCTGCGTCAGCACTACCATTTCGGGCCCGGCAAGATCTCGATATATTTGGCTCGGTATCACGAAGTGACCATCTCGAAGTCTGGGGTGTGGCGCATCCTGAAGCGGTTGGACATGAATCGACTGCCGACCTCTCAGCGATACCAGCGCCACACTCGGCGCTGGAAGCGTTACGAGAAACAGCTTCCCGGTCACCGGGTCCAGATCGATGTCAAGTTCATCGATCCCCTCCCAGAGTCAGCCGGCGGCGGCAAACGGAAGAAGCGCTATTACCAATTCACGGCTATCGACGATTGCACCCGGATCCGGGCGCTGCGGACATGCTGGTACATCCTGTCAAGTCCCGGTACCCGTGTTCCAGTTTGGCTCCGGTACCTGTGTTCCGGAGTGGTGGGAGGTTAGGCGGCGTTGATTCGTGAGGGTCTGCCGCCTGCGTTGGCAAATGCTCCGTGTTCGCGGGAACGGTCGTGTTTGATCGGATGAACACGAAGGACTTCGCCACCGGCTGAGATCTCGACAGTGTTGTCCACGATCGCTACCTGGACCTGACGACCCCGATTTGTCTTACCGGTCCGATACGCCTCACCGGCAAACGAAATCTTGCCCGCCGAATCGACTTTGCGAGTGACCATCTGACCAGTCGTGGCTTGCCGCGGTCGGGGCCGTTGCGGTTTTGCCTTCCGGGCTAGTGCTTTGGATTCTTTGTTCGGCCGGTGATGCTGCGCGTGGGTCGCTACCAGCACGCCCCGATGATGAACGCTGAGGAGACCATCAGCAACGCTGACCTCAACTGTTTCTCCGTCAAGCCACACCCCAACCTTGTACGACTCACCGGCGAAGCTGATGTTCCCGGAACGACCAACCTTGCGGGTCGTGACCGGCTCAACAGTGACTTCGACCGGTGTCAGGTCTTCAGCAGCCAGCCGGAACCGCTCATAAGGCACCACATCACCAATCCCCTGATGGCGGCGATCAAAGTTGTAGGTCCGGACCCACGCATCCACCTGGGCCTGAGCGTCCTCGATACTGGCGAACACTTTGCCGTTCAGGAACTCCCGACGCAGCGTCTTATGCCAACGCTCGACCTTCCCGGTCGTGGTCGGCGACCTCGGAGCGGTCAGAATGTGTTTAATCCCGTGCTCCCTACAGATCCGGTCAAACAACACCTCACCAGTGCCCGGACCAAACCGGCCAGTGAACACTTTGCCGTTGTCAGTCAAAATCTGCTCCGGGACACCGTGAGCCCGCATCGCTTTCGCCAACCCGTCACACACCGGCCGAGCTGTCGCCCGCAACACCACATGGGCCGAGATGATGAACCGCGAATGGTCATCAATCCCCGACACGATGCTGGCCTTCCAACCATCAGCCAGCATGACCCCACCAACAACGTCCATCTGCCACAACTCCATCGGCCGTGACCGTTCCCACCGCTTGTAATCCGCGGCTTTGCGACGGCGAGCCTTCGGCTCGATCAGACCGTGGCGAACCAAACACCGATACACCGACGACCGACCAGGCAACGGATCCACACCCGACGCCTCCAACTGGAACAACGACGTCCGAGGACCCCACCCCGGATGATCCAACCGGAACTCCACAATCAACGCCTCCACCTCGGGCGCCATCTGATGAGGACACGACCCCGGCTTGGGCGAACCATCAACCAAACCAGCCATCCCCCTAGCGGCATACCTACGGAGCCATCGATGCACCGTCTGACGCGTCACCCCACAATTTCGGGCCACCTCAGACACCGACATCCCGCCATCAACCACATCACGCACAGCCGAATACCGCTGTTCCACAAGTCCCAACTCCACTAACACACACGACCCTCCCCAGCTCGATGACTATTCGTCACCAGCGAAGAGGGCTCAGCACCAGCTAGCGCGGATCCACACCTGTAACACAGCTACCGAAACTGTGTAACCCAGCTACCGGAGCCGCGTCCCCGAACTGGAACACACCAACCGGAGCCAACATGGAAAGCATGACCCGGACTTTCACACATGCTGGTACATCCTCGGTACATGCTCGTCCGTTCTGTAAAACTGCCTCAGAACGACAAAGGCCCGGAAACGTTAAGTTTCCGGGCCTTCTGTTTGGTGGCGGGGGCAGGATTTGAACCTGCGACCTTCGGGTTATGAGCCCGACGAGC
>CAZBTI010000156.1:0-1627 GCA_964494395.1 uncultured Acidimicrobiales bacterium
CTGGAGGAACGAAGTACTCCATCTCCATCTGTTCGAACTCGCGGGTTCGGAAGACGAAGTTTCCAGGCGTGATCTCGTTGCGGAAGCTCTTGCCGATCTGGGCAATGCCAAATGGCGGCTTCTTGCGGCTGGTGTTCAACACGTTCATGAAGTCGACGAACATGCCCTGCGCTGTTTCGGGGCGCAGGTAGACCTCGTGACCCGACCCTTCGACGGGGCCAGCGTGGGTCTTGAACATCAGGTTGAACGCACGTGGTTCGGTGAACGACCCTTCCGCTCCACAGTCGGGACAGACGTTCTCGTCTTCGAGCTTGTCGAGACGGTGGCGGGTGTTGCAGTTCGTGCAGTCGACGAGCGGATCGCTGAAGTTTGCAAGGTGACCAGACGCCTCCCACACCTGCGGTGGCGACAGAATCGCCGCGTCGAGACCGACCACGTCGTGACGCATCTGCACCATCGAACGCCACCACTGATCCTTGACGTTGCGAAGGAGCAGCACGCCGATTGGTCCGTAGTCGTAGGTCGACCGGAAGCCGCCATAGATCTCGGCCGATTGAAAGACGATGCCCCGTCGCTTGGACAGGTTGACAATCTTGTCGAACAGTTCTGGATCTGGCGCGTCGGTCATCCGAGAAAGGCTAGTGGGGCGATGCCCCAATGCGCTGTGTACGGGGCGTTGGTGTGACCTAGGGTCTTTCCCATGCTTCGCCGGAACCGAACCGCCATCATCGCTGCGATCTCCCTCTTCAGCGCCCTTCTCGCGTTCACTGCTCCGGCAGGAGCGAACGGGGCCATCAGCACCGTCGTCCAACTCGGAGACTCATACTCGGCCGGATATGGCGTGCTCGCAGAAGATCGAGCGGCCACGAATGGCGCTTGCCTCGAACCAGGCTTCTACGACTCGTCGGTCGTTCCCGGTGGACGCCTCGCCAGTGATCTAGGCGTGCCGCTCAACTTCCACGCGTGTGGCGGCGCCGTCATCGACGATGTCGCCGACCAGTTCGATGCTGCGCGAGCATCGATCCCGGGAGACGGCTCCGGCACGGTGGTCGTGTTTACCGCCGGAGGCAATGACGTCCGAACCGAACGAGGTGAGATGTGGCCCGACCTGCTGCAACGCTGCATCCTCCTCGACCTGAGTTGTGAACGCCGCAGCCTCAACCAAATCGGCAACCTCGATCAGGTGCAAGCCGATCTGGAGGCTCTGGTCGACCGGATTGCACAGTCAACTCCAGGAGCACAGATCCGGGTCCTCGGCTACCCCGAACTCTTCCAACGGTCGCCATGGTGCTTCGGTGTCACCGGCGTCGACCGCAACGAGGCCGACTTCCTCGACCTCCTCGGACGGGAACTCAACAATGGGTTAGAAGACGCAGTCGTTGCAGTAGCAGCCCGCTCCAGCAGCGACATCGAATTCGTCGATATCGAAGACAGCTTCGATGACCAAGGCGCCTGCCAAACCGCACGGAGCGGCGAGCGCTTCGTCAACGACACCGAATTCGTCCCATGGACGCTCAACGTTGCCTCAAACTCATTCCACCCAACCGCCCGCGGCTACAACGCCTACAGCAACGCGCTCAATTCCTCGCTCTAGCTCCCGCGTCGAGTCCTCGCTCTAGCTCCCGCG
>CAZBTI010000156.1:1727-7199 GCA_964494395.1 uncultured Acidimicrobiales bacterium
CGCGCTCAATTCCTCGCTCTAGCTCCCGCGTCGAGTCCTCGCTCTAGCTCCCGCGTCGAGTCCTCGCTCTAGCTCCCGCGTCGAGTCCTCGCTCTAGCTCCCGCGCTAACCAAAATTTGAAGCGCCACCCACATCCAGTGTGGGTGAGCCTTCAAATTTTGGTAACGGATCGGAACAGGTTCAGGCCTGTTCGAGGACGGTCGATGACCGGAGGCGCCGTTCGAGGGTGTGTTCGAGCAGGCGCGTCGCCAGGCTGTCGAACTCTCGAGTCGCCGGCGACGGTGGCTGGTTGAGCACTGCGCCCATCTGCCCCCGAAGCGCCAAGTGCAGAAGCGCCGTGGCGTCGACGCTGATGGGGAACCCATCGCGACATGTTCCGCACGTCGTGCCGCCGTTGACGATAGAGAAGTGCGTCAGGTTGCTCGTTGAGCCGCAGAGCACGCACACGTCGACCGAAGGAGAGAAGCCCTCTTGGGCCAACAGCTTCAGGAAGAAGCCAGCGACGACGAGGTGGCTCTCCGAGGAGGAAACGGTGTGCAGCGCCCGAGCGAGCATCGTGTAGAGCGGTTTGTTGGGTTCGCGATCTTGAGAAACGACTTCGACAGCTTCGAGCATCGCCGATGCCCGAGCAAAGAGTTCGAGATCTTCGCGCAGGATCGGAAAGCGGTCGATGCTCTCGACCTGAGTAAGCGTGTCCAAATCGCCCTTGCCTCGATAGAGCTGCACCTGCAGATGGTTGGTGGGCTCGACTCGAGACCCGAATCGACTGCGCGTCTTGCGCACGCCCTTAGCCACGCAACGGATCTTGCCGTTGCTTTGGGTCATCATGCTGACGATGCGGTCAGATTCTCCGAGCTTCCAGGAGCGCAACACGACGGCGTTGTCTCGGTAGAGACCGTGGCCGCTACCAGTTGCTTGATTGCCGCCGCGGCTCACGCCTTGACTCCCCCATAGCGGCGACCGCGCTGGTGGTAGTCCTCGATTGCTCGGGCAAGGTCCGCCCTTGTGAAGTCCGGCCACAGGGTGTCGGTAAACCACATCTCCGAATACGCGAGGTGCCAGAGCAGAAAGTTCGATGTCCGAAACTCTCCCGAGGTTCGGATCATGAGGTCGACCTCGGGCATGTCCGGATCGTAGAGGTGCCGGAAGATCATCTTCTCATTGACCTTCTCTGGATCAACCCCAGCTTCCATGAGGCTCTTCACTGCATCGACGACCTCGGCTCGGCCGCCGTAGTTGAACGCGATCGTGAAGATCAGCTTCTTGTTGTTCTTTGTGAGCTCTCGTGCTTCGTCCATCCGCTTGACGAGCCGTTTGGGGACCCGCCAGTCGTTGCGGCCCACAAACCGAACCTGCACACCCATCTCGTGCAGTTCCTCCTGACGGCGCAGCAGGATGTCCTCGTTGAAGCCAATGAGAAACTTGACCTCGTCTGGCGGTCGCTTCCAGTTCTCGGTGCTGAAGGCGTAGACGGTCAGCCACTCGACGCCTTGTTCAAGCGCTCCCTCCACGGTATCGAAAAGCGAGTGCTCGCCCATCTTGTGCCCTTCGATGCGAGGCAGACCGCGTTGTTCGGCCCACCGACCGTTGCCGTCCATGACAACGGCAACGTGTTTGGGCACGTCTCTCTTCTTCGTCGAAGCCATTGCTGCAAGCTACCCTGCCCAACGAATAAGTTGAGCGAACTCGTGGCCCACTTTGTCGGAGTGACCAAAACTCCGGTTCGCGAGACCTACCATTGCGTTCCATGGGAAATCGAGTTGTCGTTGCTGTAGCTGCTGGCTTTCTCTTGGCTGGCTGTTCTTCCGCGACCGAAACCTCGACCGAACCGAGCGTCCCGGAAGCCGTCCCGATCTTCGGAACGGCCGACACCACCTGCGAGAGCGCCTTCATCAGCAGCGACGGAGACCAAGCCGACGAAGCGCTCCTGGAGGAGGCGGTCGATTGCTTACTCACTGAAATTGCAGCGGGAAATCCAGTAACGGTCGATATCGACATCCAGACGATCGAGGGCGACTCGATTTTCTACCGGTATGCATTCGACGGCGAAACAATCCTGATCGTTCGAGATGATCGTGCCGATGAGTTTGGGAATAACGAAATCAATGCCCGCCGCTGCGAAGAACTGTCCCCAACCTTCCAGCTGCCAGAAGGCGTCGATTGCCAAGGCGAGGCACACGACGGTTTCCCCGAAGCCGTCAGCTAGTCGAAGCCCGTCGACCGAACTGTCTCAGTGGCGGCCTAGAGTTCCCCGAATGGGCCTTAGCGAGAGAGCTACCGCCGCGCTCGTCGCGGTAGCAGAACAACTTCCAAACGGCGGCGAAGACCGCCCTGGCCAGCGTGAGATGGCCTCGGCGGTTGCTCAGGCGATCGGAGATGGCACACACCTGATCGCCGAAGCTGGCACGGGTACCGGCAAATCGCTGGCCTATCTCATCCCAGCGATCCTCAGCGGCAAACGCACCGTCATCTCCACGGCGACCAAGGCACTCCAAGACCAGCTCGCGAACAAAGACCTCCCCTTCCTCGAAGAGCATCTCGACACTCCGTTCGAGTTCGCCGTGCTGAAAGGCCGAAGCAACTACGTGTGCCGTCAACGGCTTCAAGAACTCGAAGCCGACGGCGAACAGCTCGGTCTCGACGTCGACGACAAGGCAACCGTAAATGCCGAAGACCTCGACGAAATTCTCAAGTGGGTGAAGAAGACCAAGACCGGCGACCGTGCCGAACTCAAGGTCGAACCTTCCGCCCGCACGTGGGCAACCGTCAGCGTCGGCCCCACCGAATGCCCCGGCCAAACGCGCTGCCCCATGGGCGGCACCTGCTTTGCCGAGATTGCTCGCGAGCAGGCAAAGGAGGCCGACGTCGTCGTCGTCAATACCTACCTCTACGCACTCGACCTCGTCTCGGAGGGAGCCATCCTCGAAGAACACGACGTGGCGATCATCGATGAGGCCCACCAAATCGAAGACATCGTGGCTGGCGCCGCCGGGTTCGAACTGACCGGTGGACGACTCCGCAATCTGGCAAACACCATTCAACAAATCGTGGCCGATGACGGCCTCATTTCCGACCTGCACGACATTGCCGAGCAGCTCGCACTCGACCTCGAACCGCACATGGGCAACCGGCTGCAACAGGAGGATTTCGACGAAGACCTCATCCGTTCGCTCAACCGGGCCCGCGATCGCGCAGACCGGGCACTCGAGGCGTTGCGAAAGATCCCGAAGGAATCTAAGCCCGAGGTGATCGGCCGCAAAGAGCGCGCCTCGAACGCCGCTACACACGTCATTGCCGACATCGACATCGCACTCGACCTGATCGAAGGTCAGGTCGCTTGGGTCGAAGGGCAGCGCAACCCAGCGTTGAAGGTTGCCTCGATCGACGTTTCGGAGGTTCTGAGCGAGCATCTGTTCGCCAACCGGGCGGCGATCCTCACCAGCGCTACCATCCCACCAAACCTGTCCGGCCGCCTCGGCATAACCGAGTTCCCCCACGAGCAGATCGACGTGGGCAGCCCCTTCAACTTTGAAGAGGCGGGCCTGCTCTACTGCGCTGCCCACATGCCCGACCCCCGCTCGTTTGAGTATCGAGATGCGGTCCACAACGAGATCGAAGCCCTCGTCATGGCTGCAGGGGGCCGCACCATGGTCCTGTTCACCTCGTGGCGATCGATGAACTTGGCCAAGGAATTCTTACTCGACCGCCTCCCCTACGAACTGCTCGTTCAAGGTGACTCACCCAAGCAGGTCTTGGTCGACTCGTTCCTCGACGACGAAGAATCGGTTCTGCTCGCCACGATGAGTTTCTGGCAGGGCGTCGATATCCCAGGGCCAGCGCTCAGCTGCGTCATCATCGACCGACTCCCCTTTCCACGCCCAGACGACCCACTGCTCAGCGCACGTCGCGATGTGATTGGCGCAGCCGCCTTTCGAGAGATCGATCTCCCCAGAGCCTCAATGCTTCTCGCTCAGGGCGCTGGCCGCCTCATCCGTTCGGCCAGCGATACCGGAGTGGTCGCCATCCTCGACAGCCGCCTCGCCACCTCAAAGAGCTATCGCTGGGACCTCATCAAGGCGCTACCGCCGCTAAAACGCACCAAGAAGCGGGACGACGCTGTCGCGTTCCTCAATCAGATCCGCGACGGGAAACCCGACGACTAGCGCGTAGTCATAAATGCGCCCATCGCCCGTATGACCCGAGCTACCGGGGCGAGGCGGCGTAGTCAAAACGCTCGAGCGTACTACTGGCGAGTGCTCACCAGTGCGGGCCCGATGCTTGGGCTGGAACCGGCATCGGGCCCTTCTGGCAAGACTGGAACGAGTCCGAGAGGTTGGGTTCGCAAGCTCGTTCAACAGTTCTGCTATCACCCTGCTCACACCGCCGAATCAATCGTGCGGTGCTTACAAAGTAGTCGCATTCAAACACGTCGCATTTAAATTGTCAATCGACTCGATGTAAAAGATCATCAATCGACTTACCGCAAAAGGGTCGCTACAAACCTGGGCCAACACCGAGAAGGCGAGCTCTCGTCACCGAGCGAACACCCCGGCTCAAGCTGACGAGGGCAAGGACCCACGCTGCTGCACCCAGGGCGAACGGCACCCAGGCTGCCCCAAAGAGCGCACCCGTCGACTGCGCATAGGCAATGGCGATAAGCGGAAGACTGACGAGCCCCGAAGCCTGCTGAGCAGCGGCGGTCGATTGCACTCGAGCCGAGAGACGCAGTACCAAACTGAGACAGATCATCAGAAACGGCGGCAATACCCACAAGATCATTACCCACCACTGCGCCGTCGGAAAGAACCAACCTCCGACTTCAGGGCCAACCAAAACGTTAACGATCAGTGAGTAGAACGTGAAGCCAACAATGGTGGTCAAGTAACCAGGGACAAGGCTTGCGATGAGCTTGCCGATATAGATCTCACGAACTCCGGCTGGCGAGTTCGCTAGGAACTCTCCAGTCCCCTTTTCCCGCTCACCAACGATTGTGGCGGCCCCGACCGCCGTCGAGATCGTCAACGGAACGACAACGGCCACAGGAGCGACGAGGAACACTGCGAGGGCGAACCCAGTGCGCCCTTCCGGAGTGGCCCCTTCAACTTGCTCTTGGGCGGCAGCGGGAAGCGAGTCGAAGGTTTGACTAACCTGAGCAATGGCTTCTACCGAGCCGAGTTGCGTGACCAAGAGAAGTAGTGCCGTCGGAACAGCAACGAAGAACAACAGCCCAAGCACCGCCATTGGAATCCAGAAATCCTTGGCGCGTAGCAACTGCTTCAAATCCGTTCGGGCAACGGTGAACGCTCGGGACCAGTTCATTCGACTCTCCTACGCAGCAGCGGCAATGCCGCTGTCTCTCGCAGCGGCGTTGCCGCTGTCTCTCGCAGCGGCGTTGCCGCTGTCTCTCGCAGCGGCGTTGCCGCTGTCTTGATCGTTTCGTGTTGGCCGACCCGATGAACCACCCGGAGGAAC
>CAZBTI010000157.1:0-7198 GCA_964494395.1 uncultured Acidimicrobiales bacterium
CGGCTCGGAGCGGAGGCAGCGGCCATTCTGCAGCCGGGCGTATCGGTCACCCGCCGCACAACCCACGGCGGCGGAAGCCCCGAAGCCGTAGCGGCCCAACTCGAACGTTTCCGGGCAGCGATCCGCTAGATGCACAAGAGGTTCACCGAGTGAATAGGCGCAATGGGTAAGCGAGCCGAGGTGAACCTCGATGAGCATTCCTCGGTTGTCGCCCCCCGTTTGCTCGGCTCGATCTTGCACGGGCCTAACGGTTCAGGGCGCATTGTCGAGGTCGAGGCGTATGGCAGTGCGGATGACCCAGCGAGCCATGGGCACAAGGGCGTCACGAACAGGACCCAAACAGTCTTTGGCCCCACCGGTTTTCTGTATGTGTATTTGAGCTATGGCATCCACAGCTGCGCAAACGTGGTCACCGGCTCCGAAGATGAGGGCCAGGCAGTGCTCATTCGTGCTGTCGAACCGCTCGAGATCACCGCTGACATGGCTGCGGCGAGGTCGAAAGCGAAGCGAGATGTCGACATCTCGAACGGCCCCGGAAAGCTATGCCAAGCGCTCGGGATCGAACTTCGACACGACGGCGTCGACTTGAGTAACCAAGCATCTGCTGTGCGGCTCGAGTTTCGAGAGCCACTAAACGCAGCAGACATCGAGACGACGACTCGGATAGGGATCTCGAAGGCCGTCGACAAACCATGGCGATTCACCATCGCGAACAATCGCTGGGTATCCAAGCCGTAACCGAGCAACAACGCAGTGCAGTAAAACGCAGAACTGCCGCCGAGCGTGTGCTCAGCGGCAGTTCTTGCTCTAACCAAAGTGTTGCTCTAACCAATAGCTGCGAAGCGGTTACTCGTCGGTGTTGAGTTCAATCCAGCGGAGGCCCCATTCGACTGAGTCGTCGTAGTGCGACTCGTTAGTAGCGATGGGCTTTGCCAGTCTTGGGAAATCTCGGCGTTCCAGGAATGCTGTACCGATCGCCAGAGCTTCGCCGGGGGTTACCGGCTGGAGGTGGATTGCCTCACGGAGGTTGACGTCAGCGTCAGCCAGTGGCTCGAGTTCAAAGTCAGCGCCAGCAACCATGAGCTCGGCTCCATCGTCGACAAGGAAGAGGACGCTGTTTCTATCTCCGTCACGACCGTAGTGAACGTAGACGTTCTCGGTCCCGCCAGCGAGCTCTCGAGGGAGTGCTTGGGCAGGGAGAAGTGGGTCGCTGGCATTGGTGATGTACGTGCCGTCGCAGCTGCGGTGAGTAGTGGCGGTGTTGGTCACTGAAGCGCAGTGGTCAAACCCAGCGCCAGCCCTCACGACGGGATCTATGCGGTCCGCAGAGATGATGTCGAGGCCGTTTCCGCCAAGAATGGTGTCCCGACCGTTATGGCCCACGACGATGTCGTTGCCCCTGCCACCGTTGAGATCATCGGCGCCGTCATAACCGAGGACTCGGTCGTTGCCCTTGCCGCCGTTGAGATCATCAGCACGGTTGGTGCCGATGATCGTGTCCGAACCATTTCCGCCGTAGGCGATGAGACGGCCGGTGTCTTCCAACAGTTCTTGTGGAACTGGCGAGCCCTGAGTGTCCCAGTTACCGGCGATGAGGTCGTGGCCGTTGTTGCCATAAATGATGTCGGCCCCGAGGTTGCCGAAGAGAAGGTCGCTACCTGAGCCTCCGCAGATTCGGTCGTCTCCGTTTCCTGCGAAGACTTTGTCGTGGCCGCCGAGAGCAACGATGACATCGTCGCCGTCTGTGCCGAAGATGTTGTCGTCGCCGGACGTACCGACGATTGTGGCTTCCTCCCCGTCGCAAAAATAGGTCGCAGTCTGAGCGCCTGCGAGTGGGGCGGTGGTTGCCAGGAGCGCAAATGCTGCGGCAACCGCGGTGGTGACGTAGTGCTTCTTCATGTCTCAAGCTTGCGTTACGTACAAGTTACCCAATAGAGCCGATCGGACTATTCAGAGCGGGCCCATCGCAGAATCCTCGGCGACAGGACGGTCGCTAAATGGGTTTGAACGGCGAGGGGCAAGCGAGTTCAAGCGTCTACACGGTGCTACCTTCTACTCCATGCGTGAGTACAAACGGTTTGCAGTTGACGATCCGGCATTGGTCGGGAGTTCCGAGCCGCGGGCTGCTTGGCATCATGTTGCACCGATCCGTGTAGGCGAACTCGAAGACGTAAAGCGTAAGTTCTTCGAACTCACCGCCCTTGAGCCCGGTGCGCTCGATCGGTCGACCACACCTGGTCACCTCACTGGATCAGCTCTGGTGTTCAACCACGACGCAACCGAAACACTGCTGTTGTTTCACACGAAGCTTCAACGTTGGCTCCAGCCCGGCGGTCACGCCGACGGCGAGGCCAATCTGGCCCGGGTCGCCCTGAAAGAAGCGACGGAAGAGAGCGGCATCGAGGGGCTCGAAATTGTCGACCCGGCGATCGATCTCGACATTCACAACGTCGCTCCTGCTGGCGCCGATCCGGTGCTCCACTACGACGTGCGGTTCATCGTGTTCGCCCCAGAAGGAGCTCAGCCGGTAGGAAACCACGAGAGCCAAGACCTCAAGTGGGTTCCACTCGATGGAGTCGATGACTACGACCTCGACGAGGGCCACCACCGAATGATCAAAGCCGGTAAGGCCGTCGCTGAACATCTCATGAGCGAGAACGCGTAGCTCGAGTCAGCCCGGCCTCCGGCCGAATTTTTGGCTGACTCCTCGCACCGGCACCATTCCCTTTCAGGGGGATCGTTCAAGCGCCACGAAGGCTGGACGCCTGAGGCGGACGGAGCGGAGGACCATGTCGTCTTCCACAGATGTCGACCGGAAGTGTCGACGTGTTATAGCTACAGATCGCCCGGAGGCAGGCAGCTGCGGAACTCGTTTACTCGAGCGAAGCCGCTCATGCGTTCGGCGATGAAGATGCCGTCGGCTTCGGTGTTGAGGAAGCGGACATCGCCTTCGGTGCGGAGGCGTTCGACGTGGGTGACCCGGTCGGCAATGAGAATGTCCCAGTCACCGAGCCAGCGCATAACGAGGTCGCGGTCGGCGGCGGTTCCGCCTTCGAGGACAGCGAGGTTGTCGCGCAACTGCACGAGCACGACGTTGCTGTTTTCGACGTTGTTGGCTCGCTCTTCGGGTCCATCGGCCGAACGAGGGGAGGGGAGCGCGTCGAGAGTCGCTACCGTCGCTGCGCAGGTGGCCTCGATGTCGGCTACGTAGACTTCGTCGGCGATTTGGTCGGGTGCTTGGAAGATCTGGCGAGCCAACGGGCTGAACGCGAATATCCAAAAGGCGATGGCTCCAAGGATGAATACGCCGGCGAAGACGCGCGTCATATATCCCATGCCCTCGGGGACAGGTTCGAGGACCTCGCGTGCGTACGCCCTGTCGGCGTCTTTTTCGTCTTTGCTTTTCACTGGACCAATTGCAGCACGAGATTGACGTTCGTGCCCGCTTCAGCGACGGTTCCTGGCGGCGGATCCTGTCGAACAACAAAGGCTGGGTCGCGGTTTCGTGCGTCTGCGAACTCATTGTTTGCGTCGACGAACGCACGCGTGAGCGTGAAGCCTTCGGCGGCGAGGGAGCGCCGCGCTGTTGGAAGGTCGAAGCCGGTGAGATCCGGAACCGTTGGCGGAAGCGCTTCGATTGCGACTTCGACGATGACCGACGTTCCGCCGGGAACAGCAACGCCAGGTGGGGGAGACTGGTTGATAATCGTGCCGGCCGGGAACGTGAGGTCCTCGATGTCGACCGGCGACAGTGTCAACGACGAGCCATCGAGCTGCAGGTTTGCCTCATCGACGGTGAGGCTGAAGAGGTCTGGTACCGAAACCGAGTCGGGGAGTTCGATCACTGGTGGGACTGGGGTGAGCGTGGGTGGCTCTGGGAACTCCGATGGGCTGAGCCCAGCGTGTGCGGCGGTCATAATCTCTCGCCAGATCTGTGCGGGGTAGGTGCCGCCAGCGACTTGGATGTCGGTGCCCGGGTCTTCATCGGTGCAGGTCTTTCGGTCGCAGGGCACCATGGAGATCTGGCCCTGTGGGAAGCCCACCCACACGGCTGCTGCGAGGTCGGGGGTGTAGCCAGCAAAGGTTGCGTCGGCGAAGTTCTGCGCAGTGCCGGTCTTGCCTGCCGCTGGGCGGCCAATGTTTGCTTCGCGTCCGGTGCCGCGTTCGATGACCTCGCCGAGAATGAACGACATCTGGTCGGTCGTGTTGGTCGAGAGAACCCGTTCGCCGGTGGGTTCGTGGCTCCAGAGCGTGGTGCCGTCGGGGTTGATGATCTCGCTCACGAAGACTGGGTCGTGCTGCACGCCGCGGTTCGCGAAGGTGGCGTATGCGGCGGCGAGGTCGAGGGTGGTGACGTTCTCGGTACCGAGAACCGATGCGTAGACCGGAGCGATCTCGGACTGCATGCCGAGGCGTTGCGCCCATGAGCCGGTAGCGCCAGCGCCGAGTTGAACAGCGAGTTGGGCGTAGACGGTGTTGCGAGACCAAACAGTACCTTCGATGAGGTCCGAGAAGCCGGTGGACGATCCGCCGCGAATGTTCCAGGGCTCGATCAGATCTGGCGGCTGCAGGGTGAGCTCTGAAGGAGCTTCCCATTGCTGGGTCACCGAGATGCCCTGTTCGATCGCACCGGCGAGCAGGATTGGTTTCATCGACGATCCGGCTTGGCGGCCAAGTCCGGTTGACAGGTTGACGTTCGAGAATTCGCTGTCGCCAAAGAAGTCGCGGCCGCCGACCATTGCGAGGACCTCGCCGCTACTCGGGTCGATCACCACGGCCGAAGCGTCCGGCGTAGAAGGGCCCTCGGGAATGATTGCCTCGACGGCGGCTTCGGCCTGGGCTTGGAGTTCGAGGTCGATCGTGGTGCGTACTCGGATACCGCCTCGGAGGAACAGGTCTTCGCGAGCCTGGTAGGTCGCAAGCTCAGCGGCCCGAAGTGGGTTCTCGCGCTCCCACTCTTCGGTGATGAACTCGCCGTTCAAGATCCATGCTCGAACTTCTTCGATGAAGTGGCCTGCTGCGTACTGAGAGGTGTCCTCGTCGAATTCGGGGGCGAGGATCATCGGGTCGGCAACGGCCTCTGCGTGCTCTTCAACGGTGATGTAGTCGTTGCGCAACATGGCGTTCAACACGGTCTCGCGGCGCTCCATTGCGCCCTCAGGATTTTCGTAGGGGTTTAGCGCGCTCGGCCGCTGGACGAGGCCGGCCAACATTGCAGCCTGTGGCAGGTTCAGGTTGCTCACCGAGGTATCGAAGTACTGCTGCGAGGCGGCCTCGATGCCGTAGGAGCGGGCACCGAAGAAGACCCAGTTCAGATACTCGGCGAGGATGAAGTCCTTCGAGAAGCGGTCTTCGAACTGGCGGGCGAGGACGATCTCTTCGAGTTTGCGGCTGGCCGTTTGTTGGCTGCGGTCGAGAAAGACGTTGCCTACGTACTGCATGGTGATGGTCGAACCGCCGCCGGAGATGCCGCCGGTGGTGACGCCCCGGGTGGCCGAACGGAAGAGGCCCTTGAGATCGACACCATCGTGGAGGTAGAACCGCTCGTCCTCGATAGCGATCACGGCGTTGCGCATCACCTCGGGAATTTCCTCGAAGGAGACGACCGTGCGGTTCTCGTCCGATGGTGGTTCGGTGATCAGCCGGCCGTCTCGCGACAAGATCTCCGAAGTCTGAGCTATCTGTGGTGTCGGCGGCACGAGGTTGCGGGATTGCCACGAGCACGCGCTGGCCACGAGCGACAGCACCGTGAGCAGCAAGACCACCCGGCGATGACGGCCGAAGAGCGGCGCGAAAAATGACATGCGGGCATTTTCGCGCACTGACAGGGAAAAGCTAAGTCACGAGGGGCCGTTGGGGGTAAGAATTAGCGATAGATTCTCGCAGATGTCTGGTGCTTCCATTCTCGATGACCTCCAAGCGCGTGGGCTTATCCACGACACGACCGATGCCGATGCTCTGCGCGAGCGTCTCGACGCCGGGCCGATCACGCTGTATCACGGCATCGATCCCAGCGCCTCGAGCTTGCACATTGGCAACTATGTGGGAGTGCTCGCGCTGCGGCGTTTCCAAGACGCCGGCCACAACATCATCGTCCTCGTCGGGGGAGCGACAGGAATGGTCGGCGACCCGGGTGGACGATCCGAAGAACGAAACCTGCTCGACGAAGAGACGCTGGCCAGCAACATCGCGGGCATCCGGTCGCAACTCGAGCGTCTCGTCGACCTCGACCCTGGTGGCGCCACCGCCGAGATGGTCAGCAACTACGACTGGACCAAGGACATGGGCGTCCTCGACTTCCTTAGAGATGTTGGCAAGCACGTCACGGTAAATCAGATGGTGGCCCGCGATTCGGTGAAGAGTCGGATGCAGAGCGAGCACGGCATCAGCTACACCGAGTTCTCCTACATGCTCCTGCAGGCAATGGACTTCCATCACTTACACGTAGCGAAGGGGTGCGACCTCCAGATCGGTGGAAGCGACCAATGGGGCAACATTGCTCAGGGCGTCGATCTCATCCGGCGCCGTGAGGGTGCTCATGCTCACGGCCTCACGTGGCCGCTCATCACTCGAGCCGACGGGCAGAAGTTTGGCAAGAGCGTGTCGGGCGCTGTGTGGCTCGACCCGGAGCGGACCTCTCCTTACGAGTTCCATCAGTACTGGAAGAACACCGACGACCGCGACGTCGAACGCTTTCTCCTTCAACTCACGTTGCTTCCGGTCGCAGAGATCGGATCGATCATGGCCGATCACAACGAGGCACCGCAGGAACGTCGCGCCCAACAGGCACTCGCCGATGCGGTCACCGAACTCATCCATGGCGCGGAGATGGTGACTTCAGCGAACACGGCTGCGAAGGTGATGTTCTCAAACGAGGCGCCTACCGCCGATGACCTCGCAGCGCTTCGAGGTGTCGTGCCCGAAACCGAGATCGCGATCGGCGACCTCGGCGACGAGCCGGTGGTCGAACTGCTACTTGCCTCCGGCCTGGCATCGAGTAAGCGAGATGCGCGTCAGTCGCTCAAGGATGGCGCCGTTCGTTGGAACGGTGAGAAGGTCGACGGCGAACTCGCCCTCGAGGCTGGTGTGGTTGCGATGTTGCAAAAGGGCAAACGCAACAAGCACCTCGTGGTGCTCCGGTAGATCATCGACGGACTTCATCGACGGGCTAAGGCCTCGCCGAATGATCAGGCTTGGG
>CAZBTI010000158.1:0-7157 GCA_964494395.1 uncultured Acidimicrobiales bacterium
GGAGAAAGCCGTCGATCTTACGCATAACATCATGCTAGGAGGACCGGCCGCTGGGTGGGCGAAGGTCAATTAAGAAGTCGAACAAGAACCGGGTTCCCACAGGCACTCACAGCGATCTCACAGCAAGGCTCGTTACCGTTGTCGGAGTGCTGGTCTTCAGTACTCAAATGCGACTCGGGAATGGCACGATGCTTCATCGACATGACAATCGAACAACAGCGCAATGATCGCCTCGAAACACAAGGGGCAACTCGCCGCAATTGCCGCCCTGCTTTTTGTGCTGCTTGGTGCATCCTCCCTGGCAGCCCACGAAGATGACGAGGGTATCGTCGTGGTGATTGACGAGGTCCGCGTGGGGGTGCTGACCTCCGTACCGTTCGAGCAGTTTGGCTTCGTCGACACATCTGGCGACGGCATGCTCGACGCCGAGGAACTCTCGGCCCTGCGAGAGTCAGTCGCTCCCACGTTTTCGGCCTAGTACAGGATCATGTCGCACTCACCGTGGACGGCGAGAGCACAGAAATCGTTGGAACGGGCGTTCCAGCGATTGCCGACGACGGAACCGGTGCCGAGGCATCGACTGAGGTGACGTTGGCCATTGCGTTTGCCGCGCACGACGGTGATGTCAGCCGCCGCGAGCTGTGGTGGACGTTAGACACGCCGACGACCAAAGTTGTTCTAACGAACATGGAATGCCCCCTGAATTTGGTGCCATGTAGTTTTGGAGTCCTGAATGCCTTCGGGCAAGGACAACATCATGGCAAAACGCAAGAATCACTCACCTGAACAGATCGTTCGCAAACTCCGCACTGCTGACGAGCTCGCCGCTGACGGCGCGTCGGGCGAGGAGATCGCCCGCCAGCTCGGCATCTCCACGGCGACGCTCTACAACTGGCGCAATCGTTACGGGGCAATGGACGTCAACGAAGCCAAGGAACTCCGCAAGCTGCGCGACGAGAACGCGAAGCTGAAACGGTTGGTCGCCGAAAAGGAACTCGACTTGTTGGCCCTCAAGGAAATAGCGGCGGGAAACTTCTAGACCCGACATGTCGACGACGCGCTGTTGCGATGTGCCAGCACAAGCTGGGCATGAGTGAACGCGCCGCGTGTCGGGTCACGGGCCAAGCCCGCAGCACCCAACAACGAACGCCACGAGCCGAAACTGTCGATGACCCCGATCGTTGGTTACGTGGTTGGCTCAACGAGTGGGCCAACCTCGAAGGGAACGCTCGTAAGGGTTATCGGCGGGCGTGGGCCGACCTGCGATACGAAGAGGGCCTGGTGATCAACAAGAAACGAGTCCACCGCGTGTGGCGAGAAGAAGGCCTACAGGTAGGCGAGGATCGAAGGTCAGTTCGAGTTCGTCTAGTGGTGTGTCGATGAATGCCTGCAATTTGTCCACATTGAACCCTACTTCACGGTCGTCGGTTATTACGTTCGATAAAGGGGGTATCGAACCTGATCGCCTGGAATGAGTAAAAGCCGATAAAGGGGGGGTATCGGCCTTTGACACCGTTTCTTTGCCGTGGTCCCAGACGGCTCCTCAAAGGGTGGGGTGGTCGGCGAAGGCTGCATCATCGTTTGCCGACCTCCAGTCGATCTCTTGGTCGTCGCACCACGAGCAGCCGTTTCCCCACGTGTATGGGTCGTACTTGTGCAGCTTCCTCCTCAACCCGCCACCGAAGCTGCCAGTGGCACTCGAAGACCAGCGGTTAGGCGTCGTGAAACGGCGGGCGGCCGTGAGATACAGGTTGAACCCGATACCGAGACCCCGGAGCTCACTTGGGACGCCCGGCTTTGAGTCGACGGTACCAATCCCTGTAGTTGGGTTAGGTGTAAACGTTGCCTTTGCTCCGCTGCTGGCGTGGGTCACGATCACCTTCGCTCCGTGAGGCTTGAAGTCGTAATTGGCGTCGTCGACGATCGATTGGAAGTATCCGGTGCGCTCCTTAAGGAACTCTAAAACAGCGTCTTGTGTGACGAGGTCTCTTATCAGATCTAACTCGTTGACGCTAAACGTCGTGCCCCAACCGAAATTGCTCGGTCGGTGTATCGAGCCAGGGGAGGCGGCAATGTCCTTAGCGAGCTGCAGGACGTCATTGTCGGTGCGCTTGATGAATCTGTGCTTCGATGGTCCTTTGCCTGCTGTGTCGTGCTTGAGAATTTCTGAGTGTTCGGCGATGTAGCCGACAATCGATTTGGAGCTGTCTTGCAGGTGTTGGACGGTATCTCGGTGCGGATTCCTGACAGTCCCCGCATACCTCTGGATCGTCGTCCACACGTGCTCGTCGAGTTCTAGCAAGCGTTTGGTGTGTTCGATAGGTGCCATGATTGTTCCTCCGCCGGCCGGGCAAGGCGCCTAGGCAGTGAATGCGAGAGCTACGTGAGGGAGCAGTTTTGGGTTGATCTCGGTCGAACCGCACCCGATGCTCGTCACTCGACAGTAGAACGGTGTTGACTTCTAGAACCCGAGGGAGTCCGTCACCCAGCCTCACAACCGAAGTCAGCCCGGTCTCCCGAGAGCGGTCTCGACCCACGTGTAGTCCACAAAGCGAGGATTGCCATCAAACGGCGGGTATCCAGTGAAGGGCTTAACCGCAGTTACAATCTCCGCTTTACCGCCCTTCTTCAAGGACTCCTGCTCACCCAGTGTCAACTCGTACTCAACTTCATTGTTCGCGACCGTGACAGCCCACCCAGAAGTCGGGCTCCGGTCTCGAGTTCCACCGTCATACGGCGAGACGATATGGGCACGCACCAGTTGACGAACCGGTCGATCCTTGTACAAAGTCCTTACCCGTCTTCCTAGTCGGACCGCTCCCAATCGGGAATCGCCGTCGTAGGCGAAGACCCACTCCGGAGGCTTACTCAGGGCAGACTTCAGCATCGCGTCGTACGTCTTCTGCGCATCCTCCCAGCTTTCACGACGCTCTGACGTATCCATTACGTTCAGACACTCCAAACACCATGGTGGATTCTGAAAATATCGGTGTTTCACGCGGACGATGAGATGCTGAGCGCACTGGGGGCCAGCACATCGAGCGCAGGTTCCCACCGCCGCAATCTGGCACTTGGTGCAAGAGATATCCACCATTCTCACACCGTACTGCATTACCAAACGAGCTAGCAGTTCTCAGAGGTCGAGGTAGCGGTTTGGGGGGTCGGTGAAGAGGTCGGCGTCGGCTATGTAGGGTTTGAGGCCGCGGGTGGATGTGTGGTGTGTGGTTCGTGCGATGGTTCGTTCGGGTGCGCCTGCTCGTGCTGCTTCGGTGGAGAACCCGCGTCGTAGCGAGTGGCCTGCGAAGTCGTGGGAGTCGTAACCGAGCCGGGTTGCATGCTTTTTGATGACGCTTGCGACTGCTTTGGCGCTGAGCGCGGTTTCGGCGACGTGTTGGTGCCGGTTCACGGCTCGAAACAGCGGTCCTCCGGTGATGTCGGCTTCGCTGGTCCAGATTCGGACGGCCCGTACGGGGCAGGTGGTTGAGTATTGGCCGTAGGCAACTTCGATTCGGTTGCCGGCGGACTCTTGGTCGGTCTTGGATCGTCGTTTGTGGATGATCAGCCCTTCGGGATGGTTCTCGAGGTCATCGAGGGTGAGGGCAACGAGCTCGGATCGCCGCATCGCTGTGGCGAACCCGAGCAGGAGAAGTGCTCGGTCGCGGACATCGATCAGTCGGGTTCCATCGAGTGTGTCGACGATGGCTTTCACGTCAGCGACGGACAGCCCGGTTTTGCGGTTGGTGGGAGCAACCCCGAGCTGGCGGCGTAGCCCTTTCATTACCTGTTTGACGAGAGGATGTGCGCACGGGTTTTCGTGGCCGGTCGCTTTGTGAGCTTCACCAAGGGAAGCGACCCGGCGTTGGATCGTGGACATTGCGAGCGGTTTACGATCATCGCCAGGATCAGCCATGTCGGCCAGGTAGGCGGCGACGGTTTCGGGGTCGGCTGGCAGCGGGGTGAGGCTGAGCGTGTGGCACCAGGTGGTGAAGTCATCGAAGTCGGTCCGGTAGGCGTTGAGCGTCGATGCCGCGCGGGACCCCTGGTAGGCCTTGGTGATCTTGGCTTCGAGATCGCGGAGTCGTTCGATCGACGCCCCGTTCTTGGCTTCGATGACTTGGCGTTGAACGAGTTCTGCGACCACGTGATCAGTTTGGTCGTCGCCTATGACACTGTCGGACTGGTCGGTCATAGTCCGAGTCCCGGGGCAGGTGGATCGAGACGACGGTCCTCGAAGTTGATAGTGGCAATGTTGTCGGCAACTTGATTGGTGAGGGCGTCTTCCCCGTACAAGGTCGAGATGAGGCTGGCCACATGGTCGGCGCTCAGAGGTGCACGTGATTGTGAGATGAGCATTTGGGCGTCGTCAAGATCAACGCCTCGGCCGGCGGTGAGTTTCATAGCGAGTAGGTGTTCTCGTGATGCGGCTTTCACTTCGAGGTTCGGGTGGTAGAAGACCGATATTGCTTTCGTGTCAGCTGTGCGTGGCATGTACGGGGTTGCTTGCTCGTTGACCCATGTCGATGGGAGGCCGTGGCGTCGGCCTACCTCTCGGACAGCGTCGATGACTTTGCCGTGATTGCCGTCGATTCGGGCGTCGACGTCGTGGGTGACCCGGGTGTCGTCATAGCCAAGAGCGATTGCTGACCCGCCCACGAGATAGAGGCGGCCGGTGGCGTTGTGTCCCTGGAGTTCTGTCGCGACTTCGTCGAGTAGCCCAGTGAGGGCTCGCCGGTCAAAGGCTTGCGGGGACATGTTTACCTTTGCCGGATGGCAACGCTCGGAGCACGATTCCTACGCCGCGGTCCGTGAACCATGGTGCCGGGTCATGGGAAAGCCAACGGTTCATTGCGTCTGGATCTCGGTGGTTGTTTGCTGGATAAAACATGTCTCCGGCGTTGTGCCGGTCGGGGTCGCTGACCCAGGACGGTTGCTCGAGGTCATCTCGTTGAGATAGGTAATCGGCCAGTCCTGCGAAGAAGGCGTCCCAACCTGGGTGCCCGATCAGCGGCGGCGCTTGCCGCAGTGCGGTGTCGCGCATCTCGTTGTTGAAGGTGTCGAAGTCGTTGCGTGCAAACTGGTTCAAAGTCCAGCGGACAACGAACGCCGGATCACCCTCGAAGTCGTCGTCTTCAATGAAGCCATCGACGAGCTCGAACAGGGTCGGTTTGCTGCCAACGACCCTTTGGCCGGACATGCAGTGAAATTCGTCGCTCATTGCTTCACTCTACTTTTGAGTGTGCCTCGGTAGATCGTTGCGAGCTCGCCGGTGAAAACCCATCCGTGATCGTCGATAAGCGGCACGTCGACCGATGGTAGATCCGGGATGAGGGCGCTCGCCTTCGCTTCTGTGGTCGTGTTCGTCCAGTCACTGATATCAAGCCAATGGGCTGTGTCACCCAGTTCGTCGGAATGCACGAGCGCCCAAGCAAGGGGTCGGAAGAAGCAGGCTGCAACGAAAATCGTTGTTCGTGCGGGTGGCAGAATGCCGATGGCGGCGACGCTACCCATAACGAGTGCTTCGTTGCTCGATGTGGCGGCGAGACGCAAGCTCAGCTCGGACGGCAACGTGAAGGGTGTGTCCTTGTCGGTAAGTAGATCGTTGGCTAGGTCCTCATAGAACTCACGAAGTCGAGGGGCAAAGGAGAAGGCGCCATACAGCATGGAGCGCACTGCGCCTCCAGGGTGGACAAGCTGTCCTGTCGGTCCTCCGGATAAACCAGGCATCGCAAGTCCTGCCGATCGGGCGGCGTTCACCAGAAGGCAGTAGTCGTCGTCACCGTTGGCGCCGGCGTGGCTGTTACACGAGCTGCACAAGCCGCGACACCAGATTCCACCGATCCTCGGGTTCATGTCTGTTGAGGAACCGTCATGTTGTTGCAACTGCCAACGGACTACCTGTTCCCCGGTGTTCCCGGCGCACTGGGGCGGGACGTGCGTTTTTGAATACCTGCACCGATCGCCTCCAAGCCGACATGGTCCAGATTTGCGCTCGGGGGCACCGACAATTTTCGGCTTCATAAGAGACCAGTCTAACCCCTATTTCTAACCGACGGTAAGTGTACATTATCGGACGTCAGATCGAAAAAGGGCCATGTGCAAACGCTTCGGCAGATTAAGGTTTAGGGACCGCGTCGTACGTCGATTAGTTGACAGCTTGGAAGTGTGAATGGCCAAACATAGTGGCGGCTCGAACAAGGACTATTCGCGCTGGCGCCGCCCAATTGCGGTGTGTGTTGCAATTGCTGCCTCGTTTGCTGCCTTGTCCGGTGGCCTTGGACCGGTTTTGTTCTCGTCGCTAACGACGGCGCAGATTGTCTTCGTTTCCGGCGTGGCTGCAATTGGGTGTGGCATCGTGGCTTACGGCGCCGGTCTCGATGGCGCGGCTGACATCGACTCCGACATCGTTCCCGGGTCATTGGGGCTTGGTCTATGTGTGATTGTGGCCGCCGCGATGGTGGCCGGTGTTGTCTTCGGCGCTGACGGCGCTGACGATAGAACGTCGGAGGCAAGAATCGAGGAGTTCAATGTTGAAGGTTTGCTTCAGCTGCGCTGTTCTACAAGCGGAGCGTGGCGTTTGTCGCTCACCCTGAACAGGCAAGCAACACGCTCCTCGAAGGACTGGAGGATGAGGTGCCGGCGGAACATCTGCTTGCCAGCATCGTCCGGGCGGCGGCCACCGAGGGGCAAGGCACGCTGAAGAAGGTCCAGACCAACGTAGATCTAGCCTTCGTCGCCTTCATAGTGAGTTTTGTCCTCCTCACAGTCGGGCTCCTGTAGTAGTCGCTTTTCGATTCGCTCGAGAGTGAGTGGGTAGAGGCGAGGCGGCGAATCCGGCTAGTTCTCAAAAGGTAGTAAGATTTCTCCGTGCATGATGCAGTCTGACGGTGGCCGGGTCCCGGTCGCGCTCTTCCGCTACTAGTCGGTTCTGTGCTGAGACTGTGCTTGTACTTGTGCTCGGATCTGTGGTTGGACTGTCCTCGTATAGATACCGCTGGTGCGGCAAGTGAACTGCTCTTGTATGGGTTGCAGTTCAATGTCGGTACGACATACTTGCCGTCATGGAAACGGACTATGTCGCGACGCCCTCGGAGACTGTCGCCGAACTTCTGAAATCTGCGGGACGCACCAAACCTACCGATGCCGCGCCGGTCCGTCGC
>CAZBTI010000159.1:0-7130 GCA_964494395.1 uncultured Acidimicrobiales bacterium
CGCCCGCCGCAATACAAGCACCCCCAACGGGATTCGAACCCGTGTTACCTGCGTGAAAGGCAGGCGTCCTAGGCCGCTGGACGATGGGGGCCAATTTCGAACTGCCGAGGCAGAACGACTCGTTAGCGTATCGCGGTAAAGCGCCAAAGCGACCGACGCGTTGGCCGTGTGTCACTATTTCCCGCATGGTTTCCCGTAATCCTGATCTGGTGGGCGGTGGTTCTTCAGCCACTGCGAGTATCGAGGTGCGTGGCGAGTATGTGCCACCGTGGAGCCGCACAGAGTTTTGGGCCGGAACTCGCGCACCATTGACGAGCGCGACGGGACTTTCACCCAGTGCCTATGCCGACGCTGGGTTCTTCGTCGATGAACAGTCGTCGGTGTTCGAACGGGCGTGGGTGTGCATTGGTCTTTCGAGTGATGCTCAGCTGGGCAGGGTGCTCGTTCGAAATGTCGGGTCGCGCTCGATCTTGGTCGTGCGTGATGACGATGGGGACTTGCATGGGCATCTGAATAGTTGTCGACATCGTGGTACCGAGTTGTACGAGTGTGATTCGCCGGTGTCGAGCACGCTTCGTTGCCCGTATCACCGGTGGGGGTACAACATCGATGGTTCGCTGAAGTCGACGCCGCGCTTCGATGATGTGCCGCGCGACGATTTTGATGCTTCTGAATTTGGGCTCGTGCCGGTTCGGGTCGCTGCGTGGGGAGTACTGCTCTTCGCGTGTCTCGACGAGGACACGGTTCCGCTCGATGAATGGCTGGGTGACCTTCCCGAGCGCATGGCTGGCTATGACCTTGAGTCGTGGACGTTGCGCGAGAGCCAAGAACTGCAGATCGATGCGAACTGGAAACTGATCTCGGAGAACTTCCAGGAGTACTACCACCTGGCGTGGGTCCATCCGGAGCTTGCGAAGGTGAGCCGGGTCGACGATCACTATCGCTATCAGGGTCCGGGCATGTACTGCGGTCAGACGACGACGCCGGTCAGTGGCGATGAGCGCGATGACTGGCTGGCTCTTTCCCCTGCCGACGGTCTCGATGAGTCGGACCTCGTGAGTGGCAGGTTTGTGGCGATCTATCCGAACGTCCTGTTGTCGGTGTTGCCTAATCACGTGTTTGTGATGCAACTCGATCCGGTGAGTCCGGGTGTCACTCGTGAGACCTGTAGCTGGTTGCTGCCGCCGTCGAATGCCGATGCGCCAGACGAGGCATTCGAACCAACCAAGACGTTTTGGCTCGATGTGAATGCCGAAGATATCGACATCGTGCAGCGGGGTCAGCGGGGGCTCACCCGGGGCACGGTTCCGCCGGGCCCGCTCGCGCCTCGGTTCGAAGAGCCGCTTCATCGCTTCCATAACATGCTTGCCGATGGCATGACCGCAACGTCGATGCGCACGGTGGTTGCGCCAAGCGGTGATGCTCGCTCGCAAGCTGGTCGTTGGGGTGCGGGAGAGAACCCCATACCGCCATCAATCGACGTTTCCTAGAGGACTGTATTACCCTCGATCGACCGTGATCTCGTAGGTGCCCCTCGAGCCGCCGAATCCTTCGACGATGATGTTGTACGTGCCGGCCTCTGGGGCTGTCACGATGAGTCGACTGTTGATCGTCGGTGCTTCACCGTCCAGCAGTTCGGCGTCATCGTTGCGTCCAATCTCGATCTCGCCGAGGACGAGCGAAACGATTGGATCGAGCGTCTCGCCGAAGTCCGCATCGACCGAGATGGTCACTTCGTCGCCCGCTTCGAGGTCGAGTGAGTAAACGACGGGGATTTCGACGATGCCTGGCTCGGTGAGCACTTCACCACTCGCGACGTTGAGCGGAATGGCTGGAGCTGGTGGAGTGAGTTCGCGAGTGACGTTCATGACGTACTCGCCGTTGGATTGGCCATCGAAGGATCCGACCTGGACGAAGTAGTTGCCATCACGCGTGATGTTGGCGACGACGAAGCTGTCGCGTGCGCTGGCGACGGGCGACCCGTCTTCAGCGTCGTCGTTGAACGCAATGACGTCGTCGTTGTCGCCTGCGATGAGAACGGTGGGGTCGATGCCTGAACCTGGGGCGGCCTCGACCGATACCGTCAAGGTCTCTCCGGCCTCGAGGAAGATCTCGTATTCGTCGAACGACGAGGGCGCTGTCAGGCTTTCGGCGAACCGTTGGGTCTCACCGACTTCGGTGACGAGGAGACTGCCATCTTCGACGTCGATGATGCTGGCGGCTTGGTTTTCCTCGACCGCGCCTTCGATGATGCTGATCCGGTCGATTTCAAGTTGATAGTCACCAACGCTTTCCGGTCCGAATCCTGCGACCTCGATGATGTACGTGCCGGTTTCGGGTGCGACGAGCGCAACTTGGCTATCGAAGTTGCCGTCGAGTCCGGCCGCTGGTGGAGCATCGTCGTTGAAGGCGATCTGCTCGCCGAGCGGGCTGACGAGGCGCAGTGTGGTGTCGAGGTCGCTTTCGGCGGCTTCGGCGCTCACCGTGATCGATTGGCCTGCTTCAACGTCGAGAAAGAAGATGTCGAAGCCGTTCTCACGAATCTCGCCCTCGAACGTCACCCGTTCACCGTCGAACACAGCTGCGGTGGTCTCCGTTTCGAGGACAGGATCGGAGAACGTTCCAATGACGCCGTCTTGGTCTTCGGGTTCGTCGTCCTCGATGAGGTCGAGAACTTCGTCGGACCCGCCGCCATCGAGCGCGTCATCGAGGACGTCGAGTGGATCATCGCCGTCGAATCCGAAGAGGCCGGCGGTTCCGTTGAACGTGTCACCGAAGACATCATCAAAGTCGCCTTCCTCGAGACCCTCGAGAGCCGTAATGGCCGGATCGAAGACCGTACCGATTGGAGACACGTACCAGCCGCCGTCGGTCTCTCGTGCTCGGAACGGAACGCCGGGAAATTCCTCTGGCCAATCTTCGAGCGCTTCAAGGATCGGGCCGATGCCGTCAATGCCGGCTTCTTCTTCAAGGCAGCCGCTCTCGTCGGTTCCATCTGATCCGGTCACCGAAAACGACGAGCACTCGCCTTCTGGGTCGACGGTTAGCGAACCATCGAAGGTCTCACCATCGGAGGTCGCGGCAACGGCGAACGTGCGCGCGTCGGGATCGACGGTGACTTCAGCATCGAACAGGGAGCCATTGGCTTGCCCGCCGATCGTGAACTCGGTGGTGCTGGCCGAGAGGTTTCCGGTGAGGTCGTCAAGGGTGAGGTTGCCGGTCAGTTCGTTACGTGAATAGCCAACGGTAAGTTCGAATCCGTCTGCGGTGATGTTCAAGGTGAATCCACGCATGGTGACGACGGCATCTTGGCCACTCTCGTCGACGTCGAATTCGAAGTCGGTCATCTCCCACTCAATGCCTTCGTCGCGTAGATCGCCCTGCGTGTCGTCGAGCGCCTCTTGGGCGTCGGCCAGGAAGAGTGGCGAATACCGGTACAGCACGGCCATCTCGTCGGGGTCCATGTGTCCAACCAGGTCTTCGAGGTCGAAGCTGGTCATGGCGTTGAACATGCCCTCGATGGCCTGGGCTGGTGAATCGCTCGGTACCTGGGCTGGCGACTCGTCTGCGCTCGGAAGTCGATCGCCGGCGTCGAGACGTGCGTTCTCTGCAATGGTGAACCACAGCGAGAAGAACCAGTCGCCATCGCGTTCGACAAACACGATCGGCGTATCGGACTCGGTGATAACTTGGCTGTCCTCCGAGTCGAGATCAGCTGTGTCGACCTCGTCGGTAAAGGGCAGAGTGGCGCTATCCACGGTGGCAGCGACCTCGCCACCGGTGAGAAAGACGTGGGCAATGTCGTCGACTCCGACAAGGCGATCGACTCGGAATTCGACATCGGTGAACTCGATATCGACTCCTTCGATGTCACCTGCGTCGGCGGTGTCGTCAAACACGCCAAGGCGTACAAGTTCGGGAAGGAGTTCGGTGATCGCTGGTTCGGCGAGCGTCCGTCGCTCACTCGGTTCCATCAGCTCAGCAACGGTGACGAAGTCCTCTTCCCCAACAGCGGCCAACACGGCCTCGATACCCTCTTCGGGCGATGCTGCACCGCCTGAGGAACCGAGCGCAGAAAGGGCGAAGAACGCTCCGCCGCCGAGGAGAATGACCGCGGCGACGATGGCAGCGATCCACGGCAGCTTGGACGAGCCGCCCTCGGAACTATTTCCAAACGCAGGTGGGGCAGCCGGATACTCGCTCGATGGTTGGGGCGATGCCGACCCGACGGGAGCGGCTGGGGTGGCCGAAACAGCAGCGGACGAGGTGGGTGCCGGTGGAGCGGACGGAGCGCTGGGTGCCGGCGGAACAGGAGTGGAGCCGTCAGGAGGAGCCAAGATCGAGTCGGGCAGTTCCTTCGTCTCATCGAACTGGCTGCCAATAGCACTGCCTAAGCCAGATGGGCGGTCGTTGTTGGGCGCGTCGGGGGAAGGTTGCGCATCGTCAACAAAATCGTCGAACCCTTCGGGTTCGTCACCATTGTCCATCAAGATTCCCGTCCACTTTTCGCCGTAGAAACAATTGGGTCCGCTTCTATCGGAACGCGATCTCGGATTTTTACACGTTCAGTCGCCAATAATGGGGAGGTCGTCGGCATTTATCATTCCTGACGACATTGCGTGCTCGATGAGACGACTCCGGCGATCGATCGCCTCAAAGCCCTTTTCACCGCGAAGCCCCCGAACTCCCTCAGACGCGAGTCGAGCGCAAAGGTAGTCGAGCTTCCGGTCGAGCTTCTTTGCCGACCACCCGAGCCGGTGGGCTATCGATGCATTTGCAGGCAGATCCGAGGTCGGTGCGGTCGAGTCGATCAGCACGGGTTCGGCGAGTGCGACCAGCAATTGTTTCTGTTCGTGATTGAGGTTGACAATCCCGAACTGCCTCGTGGCATCAACAGACATATCCACATCGTCTTGCTCGTCGGAAGATGTCGGCGGCATGAGTGGGTCTTGTCCCGGAAGTGTCCATCCGAGTTCATAGGTGGTCGGACCCGAGTCAAAGCGAACAGTACCGCTGACCTCGGTGAGCGCAGCGACCGCAGCCGGTGGAAGCCGGGTCAATCGACCCCCGGCGGCCGAGAGCGTGAGGTTGCCGTGTTTGCTGTTGTTGGTCAGCCACCACACGTTGTCTTGATCGAAGAATGTGCCGACGATTCGATGCATGTATTGATTGGCTTCGTCGACCTCGATGTCGCCGCTGCGACCGAACGTCACGACGTCGCCCGATTGGGCCGCAGTGAGTTCATCGATGAAGAAGATGTGTAGCTCGGTCATATCGATCTTGCTGTTGCATGTGTTGGGCGCGGACTCACGAGCACCATGATCGCAAGAATCGACGCTGCAATGGCGGAGATCAACCCAACGAATGCTCCCCACGCCAAGCCCACCTCATCAACCACGAGCCCGGCCCCGACGACGAGGACGGTGACGAGTCCTACGGGAAGAAGCAGAAAGGCTGCGATCCGATGTCGGCCCGACGCTGCGAGAAACATCGCAGCGGATACAAGTACTGGGGCGAGTAACCAGCCGGCGATAACGAGGACTTTGACCGCGCCTTCGATCACGTCGAGCACGCTGGCGCTGCGAACGATGTCGATGCTCGACCGGTTCCGGCCGAGGATGTCGAACCACGGCAGGACCAGCGAAACAACGGTGAAGAACCCAGCGACCAGGCCCGCGGCGATGAGCGGGCCGGTCGAGAGGTTCTTCACAATGTTCTACCGAGCGCCGTTTCTACGAGCTCAGCTAAGGGCGTTGATCGCTGCGTCGTAGTCCGGTTCGTCGGCGATCTCCGATACGAGCTGCTGGTGCAGAACGTTGCCCGACTCGTCGAGCACGACCACAGCCCGTGCGCAGAGGCCTTCGAGCGGGCCGTCGACCATGCCGACGCCGTAACTGCTGAGAAAGTCGGCGTTCTTGAACGTGGACGCGGTCTTGACGTTCTCGATGCCTTCTGCGCCACAGAAGCGGCCCTGAGCAAATGGCAGGTCGGCAGAAACACAGAGGACAGTGGTGTTTTCCATCTCGGATGCGCGTTCGTTGAAGGTGCGAACCGACGCTGCGCAGGTTGGCGTGTCGACCGACGGAAAGATGTTGAGCACGACTCGCTGGCCCGCGAGATCTGCTGAAGTCATCGCGCTCAGGTCGGAGCCGGTGAGCGTGAACGCAGGAGCTGCTGCCCCAACGGCGGGGAGATCCCCGGCGGTCTGGATTGGGTTGCCGCGAAGTGCTGTTTCGGCCATGAATTTCTTCTCCTCATTTGGACGTGGCGTCAGACTAGCGGGACAAACTTGATGGAGCGGGGCCGGAACGACCTGATAGACCCTAGAGATGTCCAGCTCACTTAGTGAGGCTCAAATTGGCCGGGCGGCAGAACTCCTCACCAGCGCGCGCCTTTCGATCAGCCAAATAGAGAGCCTCGGTGACCTCGCGCCACCCGACCTCTCGGCGGCGCACCGAATCGCCGATGCACACGCCGACCTGCTCGGCTGGTCGCCCATTGGGTGGAAAGTTGGGGCGACCTCCACCGTTGCCATGCAAATGCTCAGCTGCGCAGAACCGTTTGCGGGTCGAATCTTCGATGGCACCGTCTACGGGTCACAAATTCTTCATCCCGACGCGATGATCGATCCGTTTCTCGAGACCGAGTTCGCCTTCCTCCTCGCAAAGGACCTGCCACCGCGAGACAGCCTCTACTCTCTCGATGAACTCAAGGACGCAACCCATGGCGTCATGCCAGCGTTTGAGTTGGTGACCTCTCGATTCACCGATTGGACATCGGTTGGCTACCTGAATCTGATCGCGGACTCAGGTTTGAATGGCGGTGTTGTCCTGGGCCACCCGGTCAGCACCGATGAACTTCCCAACCTCGCTGAGGTCGACGTGTCACTCACTATCGACGGCGCCGAAATTGCCACGGGCTCTGGGGCCCACATCCTCGGCGATCCATGGCGTTCGCTCGAATGGCTAGCGAACCACCTAAGCGCTCGACAGATCGGACTCCGCACTGGCGAGTTCGTCATGTCCGGGACCTGCAGTGGAATCACCCCCTTCCCAATAGACAGCACTGCCGTCGCAACCTTCAGCGGCCTCGGCCAGGTCGCTATTTCCCGAACCGCAGGCTGACTTACC
>CAZBTI010000160.1:0-6958 GCA_964494395.1 uncultured Acidimicrobiales bacterium
CTGCCGAACTCAAAATTTGAAGGCTTACCCACACCGATTGTGGGTGAGCCTTCAAATTTTCGGTGAGTGGGTTGGCTACTATCGGTGTCATGGTGTGGCAAAGGATTCGCAGCCTTTTCGCTGGTGAAGAGGAGGGGGAGACCGGACCGACCGTTCGTGATGTGTTCCGCACGTTCGCTGCGCTTGCGGCCGAAGGCGTACCCACTCCAACGGTGATTGAACCCAACGCCGTTTCAGGCTCCTATGCATGGGGTCGTTCTGAACTTCAGAGCTACAACCATCGAATCGACAGAGTACGTTCTTTGCGAAACAGCAGGGTCGAACTCGGTTGGTTGTGGTTCTCGGGATCGATCACGAGGAACGGTCAGCGGCTGGAATACCTTTTCCCTGCTGTCACAATCCCGATCGACACCGACTACGGGCCCGAGGGGGACCCCGGTCATATTCGGGTCATGGGCGACTTTCGGCTCTCGCCGCTCTTGACCGACACGATTTCCCGATTCGACCTCGCCGATCGACTCGAAGCTGAAATGGGGTTCTCAGATGTGGTGAAGCACCTCGTTTCCATGATCGGGACACTTCAGCCACCCGACAAGTGGGTCGACATAATCGCCACGAAGTCCTGGGCTAAGGACTTTGCCGAAGCGATGGGGCTTGGCGATCTCGAACTCAGCATGGAGAACCCGGCCCATCCCGACCAGATCCAAAAGGATGGCATCACCTTTCATCCCGGGGTAGCGCTCTACGAATCCCGCACATCGACCCGTCAGAACCGTGTCTACGACCTCACCTCCCTCGACCGCCTGCCGTCGGTCATCGGCACGGCGTTCAATGCGCTCTATGGGACTGAGCCGACGAGCCGTTCGCTGGAGCGTCCAGAAGTTACATCCTTTCGACCACTCAGCCTCCGTCAGCGTTCGATCGCAAAGAAACTCACCGACACATCCCTGTCAGTCCTTTCCGGGGCGCCAGGTACGGGCAAGACACACCTGATCTCGGTCACTGCTGCCGACGCTGTTGCTCGAGGTGAATCTGTCTTGGTTCTCGCCGGTTCTGCCAAGGCAGTTGATGTGCTCGTAGAACACTTCGCGAATACACCAGGCCCACCGCCGATCACGTTCGGGGGCTCGCGATTTGGCGACCGAATCAGTCGAGAACTCGTCGAGCTGGCGGCGATGATCGATGGCAAGAAGGAAGTCGATCAAGAGCTCATCGATTCTGCCGAAGCACACGATGACCGAGTCCGTCGACTGCGACACGAGTTCGAGGCCTTACAACTTGCCCGAGAGTTTCGTCTCGACCCTGAAGCGCGTGCGGAGATGGAGGCTGAGCTACACAAAGTGGGAGACCTCGACCAGGTTCAGGAGCTTGTGGACGGGACGGCATCTCTTTCGTTCAGCTCCGATGAACGCCGTCTCGCTAAGCGGCTTGGCCACCATGAGGGCGCTGAAGAAAAGTTGCGCCTATTGCGAATAGGCGAGGCGGCAGTCGGGTGGAACGAACACACGAAATTCTCTGTCGATCAAGCACTGGATGATCTCGCCGCAAATGAAGTAAACGCGGCGCAGGTCGGTGGAGATTTGCTCACCGATCATTGGATCGGCCGTTTGGGACGCGGAGACAAACAGGTTCTCGAGGCAATCGCCAAGGCACTTCTGGTGAGCCGCTATCGCCGCGGTCAGCTACTCACCGAACTCGACCCGGAGTCGCTCACGAACGCCGCGCCGATCTGGGTTGGCTCGGTCCATGACATCGAAGACGTGCTGCCGACCATCGTGGGTCTCTTCGATCTGGTCATCATTGATGAAGCGTCACAGGTCGATCAGATTGCAGGAGCGAACGCGCTGATCCGATCGAAGCGAGCGTTGATTTGCGGAGACCCAGAGCAGATCGGCTTCGAGCCATTTCTATCGGAGGCCGAGGTCACCCGAGCAAAGGAGGCGTGCAACACCACGGGGCTTCCGCTCACGCCGAAAGAACTTTCGCTCTTCGATGTGGCCGCAGCAAAGTTTGGCGTTGAGGTGCTCGACGAGCATTTCCGTTCGGCGCCACACGTGATCGAGTTCTCGTCACGTCGCTTCTATGAAGGCGGTCTGTTTACCGCAACGCGCCACCCCATGAACGAAGCTGCTGACCACATAGATGTGTCGATCATCGACGGTCGACGAGAAGAACCCGAAGAAGAGGGCGGGACTGGCGTGAACCGCGCCGAGGTCGACGAATGCATGGCTGTTCTCGAGTCTCACCTCGAACGAGGGTGGGAGAGCATAGGGATGGTTTCGCCCTTCGAATCTCAAGCAAAGGCAATCGAAGAGCGGGTTCGCGAACGGTTCACGGTCGACGAGATCACGAAGCGAGGTCTGCGAGTCGGAACGGTGCGAGAGTTCCAGGGCGATGAGTGCGCCTTGATGATCATGTCGTATGGCGTTAGTTCTGATGAGGGCGCCGCTGCATGGGAACCGGTGAACGACCCAAAGTTCTTCAACGTGATGGCAACACGTGCCCGTGAGCACGTGCACATCATCACCTCGAATCCTTCGCCACCGGGCTTGGCCGGAGAGTACGTGAAGTGGGCGGAACCCTTGGTCGATCTGGTCACCGACGAGGGGTCGACCGATCCGTGGGTGACTCAGGTGGCCGAAACGCTGCGTGCCGCCGGTATTTCGGTGCGGACCGGGTATCGGGTGGGCCGCTACGTCATCGATATCGTTGCTGGCGATGGCGAGCACGCTGTGGCGATCGACTGCACGCTTCACCCCGACGGGATCGACGCCCATATCGATCGGGCGCTGCTGCTGCGAAGAACCGGCTGGCGAACAAGCGATGCTTTCCCAGAGCAGTGGCAGTTCTTGCTCGACACACTCGCCGAAGACTTGCGAGAACGGTTCCCCGAGCTCTAGTGCTCTTCGAGGCGGTGTACGCGTCCTTCGAGCTCGGCCAGTCGTGCCCGATCGTCGATCGTCAGATAGCGATACGCACCCTTGGCAGCGTGTAGGCCCTTGAATGCAAGCTTGCGACCGAACGAGTCGGTCGTCCACGGCTGATCGATGTCATCGGGGAAGGCGAGGTCGCGGACCTGGCGCTCGAGCTTGTACCAACGCAGGATCTTCTCAAGGTTGTCTACGTCGACCGACTCGGGAACGCACGCAGAAGCCAACCCGTCGTAAAGGCCACCTTCGGTGTACATCTCGGGGTAGTGGTTCTCGAATTCGTGGCGTGGTGGGACCGTCTCGAGTGTCCACTCGCCGGGAAACTGAGGCCAACCGAGCGTGGTGAACGGCTCGGGGTCGGCAAACCGGTCGGGGTTGAGGTCGGCGCCCAAGTTGAAATACGTCGACCATTCATCCGGCGGATAGAACTCGGCTTCGGCCGCGAGTTCCTTGGTAACGGATTGGAAAAGGGCCTTATCGATGATCTGCGGCTGGTGGCTCGCATAGGACAGTGGCTTGGCGTGTCCTCGTTGGCGAAGCAGAACGAGGCTGTGGAGCATGATGCGGTCGAAGTCGGTCACGCTGTGACGCCACCCGGCCAGCGAGTGAAAGTACCTGCGACGGTGTCGGCCAGCATCGTCGATGAACCATGACTGTTCGATCCGGACCATCGGTCGGCTGTCGTCGTCGCTCATGACGAACACCTCGTCAATGGCTTCGAGCTGCATCGACTTCGTCCGTAAAACGTAGTTACGGGTTGAGTGATCGAGCGCCTCAACCTCGCTTGTGGTGAGCCCGGTTACCTCTTCGTCAGCGAATGCTTGGACCGAGAAACCGGCGTTCTCGACGAGGATCGACACCTCTGGGACCATCGACTGAGGGGTGATGACGATGACGTCGTCGATGAATGGCGCGAAATGCTGAACGTGGCCGAGCGTTTCGACAAGTTGTCGGGGACGAGCCGAGAGGTACACGATCTGCATGAGTGAAACCCTAGGGGTTTTCTTGAGTTGTGGTTAGCCATCCTTGGATGGGATGACCCGAGCTACGGCGGTCGTTTCGTATCCCGTCGGACCTGATCTACCATTGGCGACAGAACCACAAGGGGGATCGGGTTGAATCCAGAGGATGTATTGCGCACGCTCGCTGCGCTATCTGGAACAGGGCAGCGGGCCGAGACCGATGTGGTCGACCCCGACACGTTTTCATGGCTGCAGTACAGCGCGCTCGGGTTCTTCGATCCTTCCACGCACAACGTCGCTTCGATTCAGCCGTTCAAGTCGAAGACTTCAGCAGGAGCCGACAGGGTCGGTGGGGCCCGATTCGAGCGCTCGCTCACGCGACTACTTTCAAAGGCCGCGCTCCACAGCGGCGAACAGCTGATCCACCTGGGCTGGATCTGGTTCGCTGGAACCGTCGACGTGGATGGTGAATCTACCCAATTCTGTTTCCCCGCTATCAGCATGCCGATGGCGCGACCTAGCGTCGAGTCCAAGGCCGAAACAACGCTGACCTCTCTCGGTGAGCAGCAGTCGAAAATCGTTGGGCTACTCAAATCACAAACGGTTTTGTCCGGTTTCGATTCGCTCGTGCCGAGTGGCGACGCCGAAATCACATCACTCGTCAAGGATGCCGAGGTTCGGTCAACGCTGCTCGAGCAGGCGTCGTTTGGAACTAGCCAGCTGACCAGCGGTGTCGAACCTGTCGTGCTCGAAGAAATGCCCGATCTGATGACCTGGTCCAGCGAAGTCGCGAAGGCGGTCGGGATCACCGTCTCGCAAACGTTCCCGCTGCAGGGCAGCGTCCCGACGGCGCAACGCAAGAACGAGGGCATCAGCATGCATGTCGGCTGTGGCCTCTATCTCGCGAAGCCCGCTTCGGAGGGCTCTCGCAAGTCGAGCCTGATCGGTCTTGCGAGCCTGCCCCGCCTTCGTGCCACAGCCTTTGGCAAGATCTACGGCGGAGGCGAGATTCGCCCTGCCGTCGAACGTGACGTCATTCGACTGCGCCCGTTGAGCCTCCGCCAACGCCGTGTTGCAGGTCGGGCCGGTGGAAGCGATGTTGCTGTGCTCTCGGGCGCCCCAGGCACTGGCAAGTCCCATGTGCTCTCCGTCATCGCTCGTGACGCAGTGGCCCGAGGTGAGTCGGTTCTTGTCGCCGCTGGGTCTCCTCACGCCGTCGACGTGCTCGTCGAGCACTTCACCGCAACCCCCGGGCCAACGCCGGTGACCTTCGGTGGGTCCAGGCATGGCAATCGCCTCGCTGGGGAACTGTCAGAGTTGATCTCGCGAAATGAAGTCAGCAACGAAGCGCCAGCGCAGGCCGATGATTTCGCTCGGAACATCGAATCAGCGCGGCGATCGCTCCAGATGGAGATGGAGGCCGTTCGCATCCGAACCGATCCGGCCTACCGCATCGATGTTGTGGCCGAAGTCGATCGCGCTAGTGACCTCAACGAACTTCGTCAAATGATCGAGGGTGTCGCAGACCCAGGTTTCTTTAAGTTCGGACACAAGAAGCGACTGGCTCAGGTCGAGGCCCGGCTCGGTCCGGGCGAGTTCGAAGAACGCTATGCCGACGTCACTCGCAAGCGCGATGCCCTCCGTCTTCTCGCTGCAGAGGGCATGAGCCTCACACCACGATTCGATGACCTAGTCTCGAAGGAAGAAGACGCAGCGCGTATGCGTGGTCGTCTCCTAACCGATGAGTGGATTCAGGGCCTTGGTCGTGAAGAGAAGCGGACGCTCGCCCAAGTTTCGAGTGCAGTAACTTCCAACCGGAGCGCCCGACGGCGAGCGCTCGCCGCACTCAACCCCGAGGCGCTTACCAAGGCAGCACCGCTATGGATTGGTTCGGTCCGAGATGTCGACGAAGTGCTTCCTGAGGTCGCCGGTCTCTTCGACCTCGTCATTTTGGATGAGGCCGCACAGATCGATCAGATGAACGCAGCCAACGCGCTGGTGCGGGCGAAGCGAGCAGTCATCTGCGGGGATCCAAACCAACTCGGCCATACCTCATTCGTCAGCGGAGAAGCGGTCGAGAAGGTCGCGAAGCAATACGGAACGAACGCCGAGCTGCTGAATCCGCGCAGCGTCTCGACCTACGACGTCGCTGCGGCTCAGGTTCCTGTCGAAGTGCTGGACGAACACTTCCGATCGGTTCCACAACTGATCGAGTTCTCCTCACGACGGTTCTATGGAGGCGACCTACATGTAGCAACGCGTCATCCTCGCAACGAAGGAGCAGACCACATCCACGTGTCGGTCGTTGAAGGCACGCGGGACAAGTCCAAGGTCAATCGCGTCGAGGTAGACGAGTGCCTCCGTTTGGTCGAACAATACGCAGCCGCCGGGGAGAAGAGCATCGGGCTAATCTCGCCGTTCCGCGCGCAAGCCGATGCCATTGAAGAAGCCATCCTGGAGAAGTACCGCCTCGAAGAGATCGACGCCTACGGGCTGCGCGTCGGTACCGTGCACAGCTATCAAGGCGATGAGCGAGAAATACTCATCATCTCGCTGGCGGTCGGTGGCGATGAGGCCGCGTCGGCCTGGCGATTCGTCAATCAGGCAAACCTCTTTAACGTCATGGTCACTCGTGCACGCAACGAGGTGGTCGTGGTGACCTCGAACCCCGAACCGCCCGGTCTGGCGGGGGAGTACATCGAATGGTCCGAACCGCTGAGCGATCTCGTGACCGATGCCGACCTCGGTGATCCGTGGGTCGATCGAGTCGCTACTGCGCTCGACGAACAAGGCATACCCGTGCGCTGCGGGTACCGGGTCGGCCGACACGTGATCGACATCGTCGCCGGCACTGGCGATCAAGCCGTTGCCATCGATTGCCGGCCACACCCCGACGGTGAAGCAACCCACATCGACCGAGCGCTCATGCTGCGTCGCGCAGGCTGGCACACCGTCGATGCCCACCAGACGATGTGGTCAGACAATCCGGGCCAGTTCGCCATAGAACTTCGTACCCGTTACCCCGGGTTGCGCACCGGCCAGGGTTAAGGCGTCGACTTTGGAATC
>CAZBTI010000161.1:0-6821 GCA_964494395.1 uncultured Acidimicrobiales bacterium
TCGAACGCCACGACCGCGGCATCATCACCGTCGACGGCGTCGAACTCTCCGACGACGTGAAGGCAATTCAGAACATCCGTCGAGAGACCGGCATGGTGTTCCAGGGCTTCAACCTGTTCCCGCACATGACCGTGTTGGAGAACATCACCCTCGCTCCTCGCAACGTTCGAAACATCGCCAAGGCCGAGGCCGAAGCAACCGCAATGGAACTTCTGGAACGAGTCAAGATCCCAGACCAGGCCCACAAGTTCCCAGGTCAGCTTTCCGGTGGACAGCAGCAGCGCGTGGCCATCGCACGATCGCTCGCAATGAAGCCCAAGGTCATCTTGTTCGACGAGCCAACCTCGGCGCTCGACCCCGAGATGATCAAGGAGGTCCTCGACACCATGAAGGATCTCGCTACCGAAGGCATGACAATGATCGTGGTAACCCACGAGATGGGCTTCGCCCGCGAGGTCGCCGACCGCGTTGTCTTCATGGCCGATGGCGAAGTCGTAGAAGTCGGCACCCCCGAGCACTTCTTCACCAACCCCCAAGAAGACCGCACCAAGCTGTTCCTCAGTCAGATTCTGTAGTCGAGCCCCTCCTCCGTCGGGATTTTGCTCGACTTCAGAATCTTCATCACTCCCTTTCAGGGGGATCGTTCAGGCCACGAAGGCCGAACGCCTGAGGCGGTGTCTGTGCTGCTGTCTCCGACGGCCGTTCCGCTCATGGGACTCTCATGGGGACAGGCCCCTTTATGTGTTTCAAATGATCAACTCCCGCGTCAGACCCCTTGGGTGTCCTTGTGGACTCATTCGGTTTGCCTCGGTACCCTCGACTGTTGAGATGACGGGGCTCGTGACGCTGCATGGTTGATTGGATATCCAACTTCATCACCAACACCTTTGAGGGCCTGTTCCTCGAAGGTTTCGTGATCTTCGGACTCATCGGACTCGCCATGTTGCTCATCGGCGCGTTCACTGTCGCAGCGTCCTCAATACGACTCTTTCAACCGAAGGTCGACGGCACAGTTCTTGGTGGCATCAAAGTCGCAGGTGCAGGGAACAAGGCAAAGTACTACCCGATCTATGAGTACGCGAGTGCCGATGGATCAATACAGCAAACCCATGCACCGAACTCCGGATCGCACACCTTTCGGTATTGGACTGGCCAGAAGGTCAGACTCGTCATCAGCGAAGGCACAGCCATGTCCGCAAAGGGCACAGGCATAGACGCCGGAGACCGAACGGGCATCAAAGTCGGATTGCTCTTCATGGTTTCGAGCCTCGCCTTCATCTACGGCGCGGTCGACACCTTTGCTGCAACTTCGCTTGGAGTCCTGTCGATCATCGGAATTGCAGCGTCGGTGATACTCAGACGAGTCCTTTTGCCGGTCTTCAGTAAGTGGAACGGGAAGACCGGCGCCAAAGGTGCTGGAAGGCTAGAAAAACTTCACTTCGACGTGGAAGACATTCGGCCTATCGAGGAATTAGCCAAAAGCCAGTTCGGCAAACAACCCACGTGAACGCCCAAGCGCTCCTACGAGAGGCGCGACGCGATAGCTCGCGTCACACAAGCGGTCGTTTCGGTCATGGCGGCGTCTAGGCCGAAGCTGTCGGCCAGCGAGATCGCGTCGATTTGATTACCTACGTCGTCGAAGACTTGGCCGGCGACGGCGAGTACGGGCACATCGTGAGTTGCTGCAAGTTCGACGACACCGCCGATGACCTTCCCGTTGAAGGATTCCTCGTCGATGAACCCCTCACCGGTGACGATGAGGTCGGCGCTCTTTATGGCTTCTTCGAGGCCGGTGATCTCGGCCACGACAGTGAAGCCATCGACGAGTTCGGCGCCGATCGCTGCGAGACCACCCGCAAGACCGCCTGCAGCCCCGCCTCGGGGCAATTCGGAGATGTCGACGAGGTAGTTGTTCTTGTAGGTCTCGACGAGGGTGGAGAGGCGTCCAGTCAGCAATGAGACCTGCGCCGGTGTTGCGCCCTTTTGTGGTCCGAAGACCGTGGCTGCATCGACGAAAGTTGTGCGCACATCGCAGGCGACGATGATCTCAACGCCCTTGACTCGCGTTGCTGACCCCAGCGCCTCGATCGCGCCGAGTCCGCCATCGGTTGTGGCTGAGCCGCCGACACCGACGACGATCTTCTCGGCTCCTGCATCGATAGCTTCGGCAATGAGTTCGCCGACTCCTGCAGTTGTTGCGGCGAGGGGATCGTTGCCTTCTTTGCCGCCCGCGAGCACGAGCCCGGACGACTGGGCCATTTCGAGTACTGCGGTGCCTTTGTCGTAGCGCCATTGGGCTTCCACCGGGTTTCCGAGTGGGCCGGTGACGAGCGATGTTCGGTTTGCTCCACCGAGGGAAGCGAGTGTGCCTTCTCCCCCATCGGCCATGGGAACCTGCTGGACGGTGTGCCCGGCCTTGATTGCTCCCGACGCAATGGCGGCAGCGATTTCTTGGGCCGAGGCTGTGCCTTTGAACTTGTCTGGTGCGGCGAGGATACGCATTGCTGAAGTATGGCCGATTTCAGGTAACCACGACCCGTGCAATCGGTACGCTGATCACATGGCTCAACGGGCTGACACGACTCCGACCCACGAGGAGCTCGTCGCGTCTATGACCGGAGGGATGACCAAGGTCGTGGGCGCGACCTTTACTGGTAGTGACCTCTTGCGTAGCGACGGTCGACCTCGACCAGAGTTCCGCGCCGAGCTGCGTCGGATAGATAATCGCCGGAACGCGCTGACGGTCGTCCTCGTACTGCTGGCTCCACTCGTCGTGTCGGCTGGGGTGTTGGCTCTGACGACGTGGTGGACGATAGCGATTGCGTTTGTCCTCATGGGAATCATCCAGACCCACATGAACATTTTGCATCACGAGGCAGCCCATCGGCTCTTATTCTCAAAGCGGTTGGTCAATGATGTTATTGGGATCAATATCTTGGGCCTTCTCCCGCTCGGCACTGGCACACACGACTACCGACGAGGCCACGCCAACCATCATCGAGATGAGTTCGGTCCGAACGAGCCCGACTTCCTCCTCTACGCGTTCTACCCCATCTCGAACAAGTCGATAAGGCGCAAGCTTCGTCGCGATGTTTCTGGGGTGTCGGGATACCGAACGTTGAAACCTCGTCTCTCGGGGTTCGTACAACGCGACCGGAGAACGTTGACGCTTCGATTCATTACCGGCCAGGTTCTGGTCGCTCTTGGTTTCGCCGTATTCGCTTTGTGGTGGATGTATCCAGTGCTTTGGTTCCTACCCTTCATCACGTGGTATCAGGTACAGAATCGCCTGCGATCGGTCGCCGAACACGGTGGGATGACTCGGTCGTCTGATCGGCGCGAAACCACCCACCACGTGGAGCAGCATTGGTTGCCCGCATTGTTGTTCACGCCGTACAACGTCGGGTACCACTTGGCCCACCATGTTGATTCGGGTGTGCCCTTCCGGAACCTTCCCGTGCTTCACCGAGCACTGCGCGACTCGGGGTATCTCGAAGACACGACGGTTTGGCCGAGCTACCGAAAGCTCTGGTCAGCGCTCAGTACCTCGTAGGGTGGGCGTTGTGGCACGTCCTGTTCTTATTGCATCCAATCGCGGACCCGTTTCATTTGACCTTGTCGACGGCGACCTTGTGGCCTCAAGGGGCGCTGGCGGGTTGGTGTCCGGAATTGGACCGATCGTCCAGGGCACAGACACGACATGGATGGCAGCTGGCCTCTCCGAGGGTGACCGCCGTGCAGCGACCGAAGGTGTGATCGAAGCCGAGGGCTTCCGAGTGCGAACGCTCGACATCGACCCCGATGACCTCGACCTTGCCTACAACACCATTGCGAACGAGACGCTTTGGTACGTCTACCACGACCTCTACAACCGGTCCCGTGAACCGGTGATCGACACCGAGTGGTACAAAGCTTGGTCGGCCTTTCGGCGGTTCAATCGCGTCTTCGCAGACACCATCGTTCACGAAGCTGAGCCCGATTCGATCGTGCTCTTGCAGGACTACCACTTGGCCCTCACGGCGCCTCGGATCCGCGATGAACGTCCGGATATCTCCATTGTCCACTTCAGCCATACGCCGTTCCCGACACCGGGGGCGCTACGCATCCTTCCCGAACTTGCCCGCACTGAACTGTTGCTCGGCTACATGGCTGCTGGTTCCTTGGGATTCCATTCGAGCCGGTGGAGCGATGCGTTCATCGACTCCTGTCGGGAGAACCTCGGCGTTCGACCAACCAAAACCTTCGTCTCTCCCCTCGGCTCTGATGCAGGCCAACTCCGCGAGATGGCAACATCGACCGAATGCGAGTTCGAGCACGCCGAGATCGAAGCGGCCGTTGGGGATGCGTTCGTCATTGCCCGGACCGAGCGCTTGGAATTGTCAAAGAATATCCTTCGTGGCTTCTGGGCGTTCGACGAACTCTTGGCCATGCGCCAAGACCTCCACGGAAAAGTGGTCTTCGCCGCATCGTTCTCTCCGACGCGAACCAGCGTCTCCGACTACTCCCGCTACCGGGCCGAGGTCGAAGCGGCAATCGATGAGATCAATGCCCGCTGGCGAACGCCAGATTGGACCCCCATCCACTACTCGATCGAAAACAACTACCCCCGGGCCATCGCCCTTCTCCGTCGATACGACGCCTTGCTCGTCAACCCTATTCGCGATGGTCTGAACCTCGTCGCAAGCGAAGGCTCGATCGTCAACGAACGCGATGGTCTGCTGATGCTCAGTCGAGAAGCCGGTATCTTCGACGAAATGTCTGGCATTGCCACCGAGGTTCACGCCTACGACATCATGCAGACGGCGCAAGCAATGTCGGATCTCTTCGACATGGACGAACAGCAGCGTAAAGACACTGCTGCCGATCTTCTCGATATCGCAACGTCGCGCACCCCAAGGCTGTGGCTTGATGAACAACTCGCTGCTGCGGCAGCGAATGAGACCGAGGGCTAGCCAGTCATCCTTGGCAAACCTGGTACTCAGTTCGCTGCGTGTAGCAACATTTCGAGCATCGCGACCGCCTCTTCAGGTGTCGAGACGACATCGGTAACGGCTTCACTGAGTTCGTCCGGTGTCTCGGCTCCCTTCACAAGCACTGACGCAAAGGCTTGCAAGGCGCCGTCTCCGCCGGCCGAAGCTAGACGATCGAATGCGGATCGATCGCCAACATCGTCACCGAAGAAGATGGCAGCAGACAGCCCGGTGAGCATGCCGGCAACTGCATCGCCCTTGTCCCGAGAAAGCGGTGGGTGGATTTCGACCGACATCTTCGCTGACCGCGCATGGAGCCCGTGTTCTTCGGCTACCTCAACGGACCACGTTTCGATCTCTGCGGCCAATTTCTCAGAGGCTCCCCGGTAATGAACGGTAAGCGAATAGGTTTTGTCCTCGACCGCTGCATCTCCGAACCGATCTTTGGCGTCGGCGGCAACAGCTGAAATAACCGGCATCCACTCGGCGGCTGCGGGATCGATCGTCAGCGTGTCGTCAGCTCGATGCTCAATTCCATAGAGGCCCGATAGCTGCACAGGCGCAGCGAAGAACTGTTCGAGAAACGAGACCGGACGACCAGAAACCACCGCTGTTCGGCCACAGACGTGCGCGAGTTCGGTCAACGTCTCGACCGCACTCTCTATCGGCATGACCGCGTCTCGGTCGGCAATGATATGGCTGAGGGTGCCGTCGAAATCGCTAAATATCCCGACGCTTCTCGCATTGTTTCGTACAGCGGCAACGACCGCGGCGAACCCAGAGGTCGAATCCATTGTCAGCGGACTGGCTCGCTTATC
Organism: uncultured Acidimicrobiales bacterium; assembly: GCA_964494395.1. Lineage (GTDB taxonomy): Bacteria > Actinomycetota > Acidimicrobiia > Acidimicrobiales > SHLQ01 > SHLQ01. The sequence goes on from CAZBTI010000161.1 coordinate 5,789, forward strand.
CGGTAGCGATGATTCCGTCACCGCCGATGATCACCACAACGTTGGCAGCCGCGGCACGACCGTCTTCGATGGCGTTCTGTTCGAGCGGGATGGTACCGTCAGCTGCGACGGGCTGGATGATGTCCGGCGTCGCACCGAGGATCTCCGCTACAGCGCGAGCATCGGCGTCAAAGCCTGGCTGGTACAAGATGAGTGAGTCTGGCCGGTTGATTGCATCGGCGGGAACGCCGATGTATCCATCTGCGACGAGAACGTCAGCGGTCGCACCAGCAATTCCTGGCGTACCGACGCCGTTGGCCACGATCACGTTGACCTCACCCGGTGGACGAGCTTCCCCGCTGCCTTCGATTGGCTCTTCAGGAATTTCTTCGGCCTCAGCGTCCTCTTCGGTTGAGTCGGCCTCAGCATCGTCACCGGCACCATCGCCGGCATCATCATCGGTCGACTCGCCTGCGACAGCTGCTTCTTCTCCGCCACCGGCGCCATCAGCGTCGGCATCGGCATCGCCGTCGTTGTCTTCAGCAACCTCTTCGGTGTCATCATCGACTGAAGCAACTTCGGTATCAGGATCGTTGAGGGCGAACGTCAAGAGGACGAGTCCGATAACAATCGCCAACGCGATGAGCATTGCGCCGCGAGCCGCGGCCCCACCGGTGGAACGTGCAAGAGAGCCGTCTTCGGCTGCGTGGAATCCGTCGCTCATCGTGCTGGCGGCCGTTGTACTTGGCCCTCGAAACGAGCACGACGGCGGTGGGCACGCAGTCGGCGAAGGCGACGAATCACGAGAGGATCGAAGCGAAGCGCTTCATCAGAATCGACGATGTTCGAGAGTAGGTCGTAGTAGCGAGAGGTCGAAAGATCAAAGCGCTCCCGAATGAGCGATTCCTTCGAACCGCCCAAAGACCACCATGTCCGCTCCAGCTCAATTATTGCGATATCACGTTCTGTCAAAGCCATCAGGCTCAGTCTCGCCGTAAGTGCGCCCCAATACAAGCACCCTGTGTTGTTGTCGCTACTTCCGAGCGACATCCGC
>CAZBTI010000162.1:0-6804 GCA_964494395.1 uncultured Acidimicrobiales bacterium
TGCGATGAACTCGGTCTGGCCAACGTGGGTCAGTGCGCCGATTTCTTGGTAGTCGTTCGCACCCGAGTTGAGGGTCACGACAGGGGTTCCGGCGTCGACCGCTCCCTGGAGTGGCGAAACGAGAGCTGCTGGATCTGGAAGCGATGCGGCAATGCCGTCGGTGCCTTCGCCGAGTGCTCCATCGATGAACTGCACCATGGCATTTGCATCGTTGTTACCGGGTGACCAGACGCAGTTGACTCCGAGGTCGCTACATGCTGCTTCCATGCCGCGCTGAACAACGGACCAGAATGGGCCGTCGTCAGAGTGGGTGATCATGTGGAATGTGAGGTCACTGCCTTGGGCTGTGTCGACTTGCTCGGTGTCTCCACCGTCGTCGCCATCTCCACCGTCGTCGCTGTCACCGCCTCCATCGTCGCTGGATTCTGTGTCATCTCCGGTTGCTGTGCTGTCGGCTGTACTGCCTCCACACGCTGCTGCAACCAAAGCAAGTACTGCCAGCATGGCTAGCAGTCGCATTAGCTTCTTCATTTCCCCTCCTAATGGGTTTTGCTTAGTTGTATTTCTCGAAACCTCGAGGTTCGTTGCGAACACGACCAGTGGTCATGACGCCAGACGATCTTCGAGCCCCCTGAGATAGTCGACGCTTGCTTTCACGTCTTCGATTGGTCCTTGTCCTTCAGCGGGTTCGCCACCGGTAATGGCAATGTCCTGTTCGAGGACATACCAGCCGGGGTACCCGCCAGCTTCGAGCGAAGAGATCACCCGATCGATATCGATATCGCCCTTCCCAACGGTTGGAAAGATGCCTCCTTGCACGGCTTCCATCAGGCTGAGTTCGCCAGCGTTCAACCGTTTGGCCACGGCGAGGTCGCAGTCCTTGATGTGCACGAGCCCAACCCGGTCGGCGTGTGCGTCGACGAAGTCGGCAGGGTCGTAACCACCGACGGCAAAGTGTGCGGTGTCGAGCACGAATTGGATGCCGCTGTTGTCGACCACGCGCTGGATCTCTTCTTTGGTCTCAACGATGGTTCCGTAGTGTTCGTGGAGAACCTGGGTAAGACCGTGTCCCTTTGTGATTTCTTCAATGCGGTCGAACATGATCATGGTGTGGTCCCACTCGACGGGCGTTAGCTCCCGTCGGGGCGCCCAATCCCATGTGGTGACCGGTGACGAGTTGAAGTAGGTCGCGCCAGCGGCTTGCAGGAGCTTTGCGCTCTCCTCGCTCCGGCGGAGCGTCTCGTTGGCTTCGGCTGGATCGTGGACGAGGACGGGGATAAACGCGGCCAGCAGATCGAGGTTGTGAGAAGAAAGTACAGAGCCCAGTTCGGACGGGTCAGAAGGGAGATACCCCTCCGAACCAAGCTCCGTGGCAGAAAAACCAAGTTCAGCCATTTCGGCGAGCACTCGATCAACCGGCAGTTGAATGCCCCACCCGGGGACCTCACAGATTCCCCAGGAGATCGGAGCAGTAGCCATTCTTTGCATGAAACTCATGACGTATCCACCCCCCTTTGGCCGGATTCCGGCCCGATTTATTGCCGCTGCAGCGGCACACAATGGCATTACTTCAGTCACACTGGCTCGTATGTAGAGCGCTCTACTGTGTGACAATGGACTCACCATAGGAAATCCCTCAGTCGACGTCAACTCGCGAAGCGTAAGAATTGCTTGACTGGTTTTGCCTCAGAGCGAGATGAACCTGGACCCGTTTCGCGCGGATTGCGCATTCATATTGTCGGAATTGAGTCGAAGTAGAGCGCTCTATACATGTGAATCAATTTCAGATACGCTGATCGGCGATGAGCCGAACAACCATGGAAGATGTAGCGAAACACGCTGGCGTTTCACGGGCTCTCGTGTCGCTGGTGATGAGAGATTCGCCCCGAGTCTCCGAGCACAGCCGCGCCAAGGTCCTCGCTTCAGCAGCCGAATTGGAGTACCGCCCGAACGCATGGGCACGCAACCTGGCAAGCGGCCAGACGAACACGATCGGCGTCATGCTCAACGATCTGCATAACCCGTACTTTGCGGGATTGGCCGAGGGCGTGGCCACGACCGCAACAGAACACGGTATGGAGGTTCTGATTACTTCGGGCTGGCAACGAGAGGACGGCGAGAACGCCGCGATCGAGACACTGCTCAATCTGCGAGCAGACGGCATCGTCATCGGTGCTGCACGCTTCGGTGGCGAGGTATTTTCGGTGATGGCTCAACAGACACCGACCGTAGCGATTGCCTTCTTTGACGAACCCGACGCGATGGACACCCTCTGTAACGACGAGGCGTACGGCTCGGAGCTTGTCGTCGAGCACCTCACCTCGCTCGGACATACCCGTATCGCGCACATCGACGCCGGAACCGCCCCGGGCGCACCCGAACGTCGTCGGGGTTTCACCGACTCAATGGCGAAGCGCGGGCTTGCCCCAATCGTGTTCGAAGGCGACTTCAACGAAAAGGCGGCGTTCGAAGCGTCGATCCAGATCATGAAGCTCAAGGAACCGCCAACAGCGATCTTTGCAGCAAACGACCTTGCGGCCACCGGCGTCATTGCTCATCTTCGCGACATCGGCGTGAGTGTTCCTGAAGATGTGTCCGTCATTGGATACGACGACACCGTCCTCGCTGGCATTGGTGCCATCTCGCTAACCACCGTCCGACAACCCCTGCAAATGTACGGGGAGAGGGCCGCAGAACTCTTGATCGAACGCATCAATGGCCGTGAAGTTGCCAAGCACGAACTCATCCAGCCCAGCCTCGTCGTGCGCTCTACGACTGGACCGGTACCAACCTAAAAACACCCGAGGGGATTCTCATGTTTGAAGTAGATACCACGAAGCTGAGCGAACAGCTCGAAGACATCATCGAGGAACTCCTCAACGGCGATGGAGCCGTCGTTATCCGCAACGCGTTCGACCAAGCAGCCGTTGCCGATGCCCGGGCCATCATCATGGACGAGTCCAAAGACGAGGACAAAGAGACCCACTTCCAGGGAGCGAACGCCGATACAATCCACCTTCAGCGCCGGGTTTGGAACCTGCTGGCAAAGGGCAAGATCTTCGAGGACATGGTGCAACACCCCGACGTGGTGGCGATCACGTCGGCATTCCTCGGAAACAAGTTTCACCTCGGCTCCATCGCTGCGAACCGTCTGTTGCCCGGTGGCCCCGGACAGGAACCGCACATCGACTATCCCTACTGGGACATGTACGACCGGGAGGGATTTCCGACCCGTATCAATTCGAGCTACCCGCTCAACCTTCAGGTCACCATCCCCCTCGATCCGTTCAATGAGGTATCGGGGGCGAGTGCCTTTCTCCCCGGCTCGCAGCGCGACTTGCAGTACCCGAAAGTCGAGGACCGCGAAGCGTTCTTTGAAACCTGCAGTCGAATGTCGGGCAATCCCGGAGATGCGGTGATCTTCAACGGCATGACGTGGCACTGCGCGATGCCGAATGAGTCAGATCACGACCGCGGGGCGGTACTGATCGAGTACTTGCCGAAGTTCGTCATTCCACTAGAAGATCAGCTGTCGGGCGTTCCACAATCGGTCGTCGATCGAGCGAGCCCGTTGTTGCAGCGTCTTATCGGTGTTGGTCGTCCGTATCCGAAGCTCTTCGACGAGGCTCAAGGCGAGAACACCATCGGCCGCGACTAGCGCCGAGCGACCTACCGCTCTTCGTAACCGTCCGTTGGAGCGTCGTCGTCCAGGATCGATCCGAGGAGAGCTTTGAACTCCTCCTCGTCGATCTCGGACGGAGCTATGGACTCTGGCACCGCCCCTACCTCTGCGGCTGCAGGTGGAAGGCCCATCTCGTTCGCCGCCGCCCGTCGCTTCTCGGCATGTCGTTTCTCGTCGGCTCGGCGTTTGCGCTCGAACCAGAGGCCTCCAAAGAAAACCGCTATCGAACTGACGACCGCTGCGATGAACAGCGAGCGGCGTTGCTCATCAGCGGTGATGATCTCCGGGCCATTTGCGGCGATCGATTCGACCTCCTGAACTCCACCGGCGACAGCGGGTTCAGGAACTGCGGCGACGCTAGCCGGTGCATCGGTCGCGGCACCCGACTCGGTCGTGAGCGCATTGACGAAGACGCCTTGGGCGAAAACACTGGGATCTTCGAATGAGGTATCGGCGGTATCGGCGGCAGACCAGCTGAGTTTCAAATCGCGGTCGCCGCCGGAGGATCCGTTGGCCTGTACTTGCAGCCCGAACCGTTCACCTTCGGCGGGCTGGTACAAGCCAGCAATATCGACTGCGAACTCGGTTCCCCAGCCCTCGTCGGTGGCAAAGACGAAGCCGGTGACCTCATGTTGCTCGAGTCCAATTCCGGTCAAGGTGAGCGCCGTTGGATCGGTACCGCCAATGTCCACCGCCGATATCCGGATCTGGCTGATGCCCGGGCCATAAGAGGTAGCAGCCACTTCCCCCGACAAGTTGAGGTAGAACTCGAACGAGTCCTCGTTCCAGTAACTCTCACCGTTCTGTCCAGCGATGATCGCAGTGTCGGTGATCGTGGCCGCAAAGAAGATCGTCGTTGGATCGGCCGCTACTTGCCAACGAAGCCGGCCGTTCGTTCCTGGGTCTGTAGAAGGCTGTGGACCCCCAACGGTGACGGTGGCGGGGATGTTTGCCCAGTCATCGAGTTGTCCATCGATGGCGATAGCGTCCTCTGTTGCGAGGACCACAGACGCGCTGGTCCCAGCGACTTGTGCGAGCGCTGGTTGGCCCCACATCACAGCCAGAATCACTCCTGCTATGAGTGCTGCCAACCCCCGGCGCAGAAACGTATGCGTGAGACAGATAGCCATCACCCCAGACGGTATCGGTCCTCACGACCTACAGCCAGATTGGGGAATTAGTACCCACAGAGCCCACTGTTGCCCTCGGGCACTACTCAGATGCTCGGGCGGCGGTTCTTGTCGTTTCGCAGGACGAGCCCGAGATACACGACCATCACGAACGCAATGCCGAGGATCGCCAGCAGTCCGCCGGAAAGGGCTTGTTCGGGCGAGTCGACCGATACACGGATTGAACCCTCGTTGACCGCACCGTCGGCACCTCTCACCGAGTACGAGACCTCGTAATTTCCAGATGGAAGTTGCCCATCGAGCGTTGCGTTCAGCTCGGTTTCAACGACCTCAACCAACGTCACGGGAAAGTCTGTACCGTCGCGTCGCAACACGCTTACAGCAGCACCGTCGGACCGAAGCAGGGTGTCGAACTCGAAGGTCACCTCGTCGAGGTTCGACAACGACTCGCCATCGGCAGGCGAAGAAGAAAGCAACTGAGACTGCGCCCCCAAAGACCCCGGCAACAGCAATGAAAACAGCAGAACAACGATAAGTAGAGGCCCGAGACGGGACCAAAGCTGAGAGACGCCCGGGTAGCCCGAAGCTGCGAAGGTATCGACTCGGCCCTGACGGGCCTCCTCGAACTCGAGTTTCTCGCCTGAGGGCTCGAAACGTCGCCCCCGGTAGCCCGAAGCTGCGCAGCCGGTTCGGGCGAAAAGGCCGCCAGGCAACCGCAGCGCGAATCGAGGGCGCCTGGGCGCCCGGATTGAGCCTGCGGCGATCGGTCGCGGTTGGCGGAGGTGGACGGGAATCGAACCCGCCGTACGGGGATCGCCCGTACCGCCTGCTTTGAAGGCAGGGGAGCCCACCAGGTACTCGGACACCTCCATGGTGAACAAAGCCTACCGTCTAGGTTTCAGTCCCGGTTCTCGGGGGAGTCCCATGGAACTCCGCGGGGAGGGAGATCGTCGTCTCGTTCTTCTGGTTGGTTGTTGATAATGAACCACACCACGGCACCGCCGACGACGGCGAACGTGACGAAGATGAGGAGTGCGTACACCGCAATCATGGTGCTACTGCCCTCCAATATCGCCGAGTTAGAGCGAGTTGTACGTTAGACGGCGAGCAGGTCGCGAGCGCCGGTGTCGCTGCTTGGGTGACGCAGCTTCGACATCGCACGTGCTTCGATCTGACGGATGCGTTCACGGGTGAGGTTGAAGTGTTCTCCAACCTCTTCAAGCGTCCGTGGTTCGCCGCGATCGAGACCGAAGCGCAGCTTGAGAATCTCGCGTTCGCGCTCGTCGAGCGGCGAAAGCAGACGGCTGATCTCTTCGGGAAGCAGTGCAGTCGCAGCTACTTCGAACGGGGAGTCAGCGCCGCGGTCTTCGACGACATCGCCGAGTTCTGCGTCACCATCTTCGCGAAGTGGCTCGGAGAGAGACAGTGGTTCAGCAGCGAAGCGAAGAGCCTCGGTGACCTTGTCCTCGGGAAGCTCTACTTCTGCGGAGAGCTCGGAGAGGGTCGCTGGACGACCGAGTTTGAGCTCCAGGCGAGAACGGGCCTTCTGCAGACGGGTGAGGGTGTCGCCAGCGTGAACTGGGAGACGAATGGTGCGACCTGTGTTTGCGATGCCGCGAGTGATCGCTTGGCGAATCCACCACGTGGCGTAGGTCGAGAACTTGAAGCCTTTGCGCCAGTCGAATTTCTCGACGGCGTGCATGAGCCCGAGGTTGCCCTCTTGGATGAGATCGAGCAGTGGAAGGCCGGAGGCTTGGTACTTCTTCGCAATCGATACAACCAGGCGCAAGTTCGACTGCACGAAGGTTCGTTCGGCTTGCTCGCCTCGACGGAGGTCTCGGTTGAATTCACGTCGCTTGGCCGCGCTGAGTTCGTCTGCGCTCTCAAGGCCAACACGGGCTTCTGCACCCTTCTCGATGGCTTGCGCGAGACGAACTTCGTCGTCCTTGGTAAGCAGGGGGTACTGTCCGATGTCCGTGAGGTACAACCGTA
>CAZBTI010000163.1:0-6780 GCA_964494395.1 uncultured Acidimicrobiales bacterium
CAACGGTGTCTTCGATCAATTCGCCAATCTCGGCACCTGCCGCCGAAGCCATCGAGATTGCCACCGACTCGATCCATGCATCCATACGTACTTGCAGCTCGCGATCACTCACCAGATGGTTGGCCGCAACGACGATCGAAGCTTCTACCCGTTGGCGAACAACCGAATCTGCCTTGTTGATCGCGTCGCCAAACTCCTGACGCAACGATGCCCACAGATCCTTTGTCCACACCTCGAAATCGGGGTGGGTGAGCAGCTCTTGTTTGAGCATCTCTCCTTGGGCTTGGAGCCCCTCGTCGGAGCGAAGTCGTTCGGCAAACTGACTCGAGCGAACGTCGATGTCTGCTCCAACAGCGGAGGATTGGTCACCGTCATCTTCCAGAAAGGCAATCGCTGCTCCCACGACTCGGGCCATGATTGGGGCAACCGCTGTTTTGTCCAGCCGCTCACGGACTAAAACGTCCATAATCTTTCGAACATCGTCCATGAGCACTTCTGAAACTGCAGACGCCGGGACCTCCATCTCATCAACGACTTTCCGAGCGTTTTCGGGTTCACGCAACCAAAGGCCGATACTCCGAGTCACGTCGAGGCTCTCGAGCTTTTCAGAGATGATCTCCTCGGTAAGAAAGTTCGACTGCACAAACTCGCCAAGTCCCGCGCCGATTTCATCCTTGCGAACCGGGACGAGTGCCGTATGGGGAATCGGCAGTCCAAGCGGACGCTTAAACAATGCCGTCACTGCGAACCAGTCAGCGATTGCACCGACCATTGCGGCCTCGGCGGTAACCCGAACGAAGCGAAGCCAGGCAATGTCTTCTTCGTATGCGCGAGCGAGGATGAAGATGATCGCCGCCAAGACCAGCAAGGCTGTTGCGACGATTTTCGTTCGCTGCAACTCGCGACGTTGTTGGGCCTCGAGGGGCGAAATCTTTCGTTCGCTCGGTGGTGATTTGGAAACCATGCCTTGATCGTAGGGCCAAGCGCTCAGCGATCAGGTTCCTCGAGCGCTCGCGACAGCACAACTTCCATTTCATCGACGTCGACGCGGTTCAACAAGTTCGACATAGCCATCCAGGACGCAAGTGCAGTGACGTCGCTGATGCTCGGTGGCAGGGTTTCGGGGTCGACGATCAACCCGTCATGGTGGAGTTGCGCGATCAAGCCGAGTTCGTGCACCGAAATCTTGCCGACGAACAGCAGCGGTATCAATTCAAGGCGGCCGAGCTTTGTTGCCAATCGGACCAGGTTATAGACCTCGATGAAGCCTCGGCCGTAGGCGAGGTCTTTGGTGAATGGGCCGAGCGTCGGCGTGCTCCCTCGGTATACCCGCACGGTCGATGTCCATGCGTTATCGGTATCGAGGCCCTGCTCGAGCATCCACCGATACACGTCGAGGAAGGTAGCGCCGTCCTCGGCCATTCCTATTGCTTGGATGCGACGACTGATTGCACCCAACCGGGTCGGCGTGGACGACAGCGTGGTGATCTCGGTGAAGACGGCGGTTCCTTCTTGGGTAACGGTTGTGGCCGGCGTTCCCTTGGCCAAGAATGTGCACCACGGTTGGCGGCGTCCGTTGACACTCGTCGCCACGTGCACCCATCCCTCGTGCACTTCGAGCACACGAAGTGCCCGCTCACTGAATTGCGCGTCTTCACGAAGCTTGATGTAATCGCTGCCCGCTGCGGCATCGGCCACGATGCCGTCGTCGATTCTCACGTTTACGTCCTCGAGCCCGGCGACTGCGGTGAGTCGTTCGGTCAGGATCTCCACGCCTTCGGCTGCGGTGTAGCAAAGGTCCTCGGGAGGCTCCCATCGACCATCAGAGATGTTGTCGAGCGCGTCGTCGAGCACTTCGCCCAGTTCGATGTGTGTTGGGCCGTCGTCGTGGAGCCGATCGTCGACCGATCCGTAGAGGCCAGCGGAGATCTCGGCGAACGCTGGAGTACCCCGAGCCGCGAGCATGTCGATAACCGACGTATAGCTTTCGATACGACCAGTGAGCAGTTGACCAATCGCGCTTTTGCCGAGCTCCTTGTCGACACGAGCAGCGAGCGAGGTGAACTCGGCCCGCTTGTCGTCTACGTCGAAGGCAAGGCCGCGTTCGGACGTGTAGTACTCGGTGTCGACCTGGGGTTGCTTCTCTGCACCATCGGCGTAGAACTGCTCGCGTACCTCGTAGGTCCACTTGACCGAGTTCAAGATGAGGATTGGTTTCTGCGCCTCCACCAAAGCGTCGGATAGTTCGAGCACAACCTCGCGATCGATGTCACTTGCCATTTCGTTTCTCTCCCAAGCCTTGCCACGACGAAACAACACAGGTTCGCGTGTCATGGATCCTACTAACTCCTTCTTCGCTAGAACTCCAACCAAGCGCAGCGCCCTTGCGCATCTGGGCGAGTCCGTGCGCGCTGATTCACGGCAATCTGTGGCGTCGCTAGCCGCGCACCGAGGTAGCCTCTCCCCATGGCTCCGAGCAACGAACTGACCCAAGCAACCCACGACCGCCTCAGTGCAGAACTTGAGGACCTCACCACCCGAGGTCGAACCGAGCTTGCAGCAACGCTTGAAGCTGCTCGCAGCGAGGTCGACTCCGAAGCGGGAGGCGACTTTCACGCAGCCCAGGATGCGGGTGCACAGATGGAGGGGCGAATCGAGTTCCTCACCCACACCCTCGATGGTGCGGTTATCGTCGAACCAACAGACGACGGCACAGTCCACACCGGGGCGCTCGTTGAGCTTCGCTACGAAGGCGAAACCGGCACCGAGACGTTTCTCTACGGCTCGATCGAAGAACGTCACGACGGAACAGCAGATCTTTCACCGAGCTCTCCGCTCGGCATGGCCCTCGTTGGGGCAAAAGCGGGTGACACCGTGTCGTTCAAAGACCCAGCTGGGCATTCGGTATCAGTCGACGTCGTCAACGTCCACTGAGCCTGGGGGCAACGCTCCCCAGAGGTTAAATTGGGCCTGATGGCCTAACCCGATAGGTGGGTTTTGCAGATCCGGCAGCCTAAAAGCGATTAAGTGGACCTTCGTGCCCGCCGATGTTTCCATCCATGGGACTGGCAACGCTCGCGGATCGGATGACTTCGCGCCGAGACGAAGGCTGGGCTGTCACGCGAGAAGAAACACCTCGACGGTTCCACGTCCGCCGTACTGTCGGAATCGCCGTTTTGTCCGTTGTGACGATCTTCCTTCCGCTCGGACCCAACCGACTATGGGTCTCTGCGGCGATCATCAGCGCGGGACTGGCCACACATGCAATCCACAAGTTGGTTCCCAACCGCAACGTTGATGGGGCCACGCAGTGGACGTTCGTCGCTACCGCCCTTATCAGCTCAGCCATTGTGCCGGCGTTGCTTCCCGCCGCTGCGCTCGCAACTGCCACGGACCTCGCCGGCGGATCGCGTACGTTTACCCGGAAGCTCAACTATCTGTGGGTCCTCGTCACTGCAATTGGAGTGTTCATAATCGGCCTCACCGCAGACGTCCCGTACTGGCCAGCGGTATTTGCCACCTTTGTTGTCTCAATCCCCGGAAGCATCGAGCTCGGTGAATGGCGTAGCGAACGAACCGAGATCCAACGCCAACGCATGCAGATGCTCTCCAAGCTCGGACAAGCAATCACGTGGGAAAGCCACGTCGCGACCGATGAACTGCTGTGGGTTGATGGCCCGGTAAAGGAACTGCTCGGCATCGAACCATCAGAACTCATTGAGATGGTCAACCGCACCGATGCTATATCGCCCCTTGCCGGCTTTAGACGCGAAGGTAAAGATCGGATCGCGGGGATACGCCACGCGGACGGAACGCCCCGTTGGTTCAAGATCAATGGACAACTTCGAACTCGCGCAGACGGCGAAGAAATACTCTACGGCGTTTCCGTCGACATAACCGACATCGAACTCGCTCGCCGCCACGAACAGAAACGCGCTGAACACGACACGCTCACCGGGCTCGCTAATCGCGCTGGGCTCGCCAAGTTTCTCGACGGCGAAGCACACCGCGTTGGCAAAGCTGTGCTTGTCGCCGATATCGATCAGTTCAAAGACGTCAACGACAGCCTCGGCCACATCGTCGGCGACCGCCTCATCTCGGCAGTAGCCGGCCGCCTTTCCAACCTTGCCTCGCCCGACCGACTCGTCGCACGCCTCGGCGGCGACGAGTTTGCGGTCGCTGTTGTTGGAGACAGCGTCGAACAGGTGAAGGCCGAAGCCGAAACACTCGCTACAGAGCTCTCCGAGGTACTTTCCGACGGTTTCGCCGTCCAAGAGATGGAACTCCATATCACTGCATCCATCGGGATGGCCGCAGGAGGAGACCTCGACTGGACCGAACTTCTACGACGCGCTGATGGGGTGATGTATGAAGCCAAGCGCGAGGGCGTTGGATTCAAGTGGTACGACCATCTCGCCGACAGCACCGCCGTCGAACAAATTCAGCTTCAGGCCGACCTCACCAGGGGACTCGAAGAAGAGGTCGTACTGTATTACCAGCCGCTGGTATCAGCAACGAGCCATCAAATCGTCGGTGTCGAATCGCTTGCTCGATGGGTGCATCCAGAACGCGGCCTGATCTTCCCCGATACGTTCCTACCCATCATCGAAAAGTCGGGAATGACCGCACGATTCGATAGCCATATCCTCCAAACGGCAGTCGCTGCTGCGAGCGAATTGGCGACCTCGGGACAGACGATCACCGTCTCGGTCAACCTTTCGCCTCGAAGCCTTTGGTCTCCCAAGCTGCTGATGCAACTTCGTGAGCTCCTCTCAGAACATCCGCTGGCGCGAGAACGGCTCATCATCGAAGTCACCGAACAGGGACTGCACAACGACTTCTCCCGATCCCTCCCGTTGTTTGAATCGTTACGGGCTATGGGTGTCCGTCTGTCGCTCGACGACTTTGGAACCGGAGGCTCGTCGCTCATCCGCTTGCGCAGCCTGCCATTCGACGAGATCAAGGTCGATAAATCGTTCGTCGATGGCGTGCCCGGTGAGGGAATCGACGCCACCATCGTCAAGTCGACAATCGAGTTGGCGAACGCGCTCGGCATGAGCACCGTCGCTGAAGGCGTCGAGACGATCGAGCAAGCAGAAGAGTTGGCCGGCATGGGGTGTCTCAAGCTTCAAGGCTGGGCCTTTGCCAAAGCCATGCCACTCGACGAACTCTTCGAAACTTGGGTCAACGTCAGCGAACCCGAGCTCGCAAAATAGACGCACCGTGTCTACTCGTAAGAGTTAAATTTGGCTGAACATGTAGACGTCACTCCTCGCTCGCGGCAACATGTTTCATCATGTCTTCAACACGTCGCCATTCTTCTCTCGATCCCGCACCACCGACGACGGTGGTGCTCTTCGGCGCAACGGGTGATCTGTCTCGCCGAAAGTTGCTCCCGGGCATGTTTCGACTGTTCACGAACGGGCTGGTTCCCGACATGCGGCTCATTGGAACATCGCTCGATGATCACACAGCCGAATCGTTCATCTCGTTTGTCCGAAAGGCTCTCGACGAGTTTGAGGTGAGCGTCACCAAGGAGGAGTGGAAGGAATTCTCGAGCCGACTGCTGTGGGCCCCCGGGGGAACTGCAGCTGCACTACGCGCTGCGGTCGATGCTGCTCATGCCGATCTCGACGAGCCACACCGACTCTTGCATTACCTATCGGTTCCTCCCATGGCTGCGTTGTCGGTGATCGACACTCTCGACGAAGCTGGTCTTGTCGAGAACAGTCGAGTCGTCATGGAAAAGCCATTCGGTACCGATCTTGAAAGTGCTCGCGAACTCAACGCCGCAGTACACCGTGTTCTCGACGAGGAGCAGGTATTCCGTATCGATCATTTCCTCGGCAAGGAAGCTGCCCTCAATATCTTGTCGTTCCGATTCGCCAACGGCTTGTTTGAACCAATCTGGCATCGCAACATGATCGATCACGTACAGATCGATGTTCCTGAGGCGCTGGGGCTTGAGGGTCGCGCTGGTTTCTACGAATCGACCGGGGCATACCGGGACATGGTTGTCACCCATCTGTTCCAGGCATTGGCGTTCATGGCAATGGAAGCGCCGACGTCGATCGATGCAGACTCTATTTCTGAAGAGAAGGGGAAGGTCTTTCGGTCGATGGTGCCGATCCAACCCGAAGATGTGGTCCGGGGGCAGTACACCGGCTACACCGAAGAGGACGGTGTCGATCCTGAATCTGATACCGAGACCTTTATTGCGCTTCGCGCCTATATCGACAACTGGCGCTGGGCTGGTGTGCCCTTTTACTTGCGCACCGGCAAGAACATGCCCGTCGGTAAGCGGATCATTTCGATTGCGTTTAAAGAGCCGCCAAAGTCGATGTTCCCGGCCGACTCTGGCGTTGGCCAACTCGGTCCAGATCATCTGACCTTCGACCTGGCCGATGAGTCGAAGTTGTCACTGTCGTTTTACGGCAAGCGACCTGGGCCGGGCTTTCGTCTCGACAAACTGTCGATGCAGTTCAGTGTCGATGAAGTCGATGGTTCTGAAGATGTGCTCGAGGCGTACGAGCGGCTCATCCTCGATGCAACTAGGGGAGACCGAACCTTGTTCACGACGGCTAGTGGGGTCGAGCGATTGTGGGAAGTGTCGGCCCCGTTGCTCGAGAATCCGCCGCCCGTTCGTCCATACCCGATTGGGTCATGGGGTCCGAACCAGATTCACCAGTTGATTGCGCCGCACGCCTGGAGACTCCCGTTCGAACGTCAATGGCGGGATTAGCCTTTCGTTCGGTAGCTCGCGCTCTTCTTTGTGGCCGT
>CAZBTI010000164.1:0-6752 GCA_964494395.1 uncultured Acidimicrobiales bacterium
TTAACCCCGCCCTTTGGTCGAAAGCGATGGCTGCTAACGCGAGAACACTTGGCCGTCGTCGGCGAACGCCTTGAATTCGAGCGCGTTGCCGCTCGGGTCGAGGAAGAACATCGTGTGCTGCTCGCCCGGCTGACCCTCGAAACGAATCTGTGGTTCGACGACGAAGGTCATGTCAGCGGCGAGCAGGCGGTCGCGCAACGCCATCCAATCATCGACCTCGAGCAGCGCCCCAAAGTGGGGAACCGGCACATCTTCACCGTCGACCGGATTCGTCCCAGCAACACCATCGCCAGCTGATCGTTCGACCTGATGGATCACGAGTTGGTGGCCGAACATGTCGAAGTCGACCCAGTGAGTATCCGACCGCCCCTCGGGTAATCCGAGCGTCTTGCCATAGAACGACCGAGTCTCGACCAGATCGGTAACGGGAATGGCAAGGTGAAATCGAGGACGCGTCACCCAAAGACCATACCCCTCAGGATTTGTGAAGGATTCTGACCCTGTGAGGTGTGAAGATCCTTCACACCTCACAGGGTCACCTGCCGGCAATAGTGAAGGGCGCCACGAGAGCAATGAGATCGTCGGCGTCGTCGGTAGTGTCGTTTGGTGAAATCCGCGCAGGCACGGCTCGTAACGCCCAGGTTCGCCGTCATCACGCTTGCGGCGCTCGGCTACTTCGTTGCGTTCGCCATGTTGCTGCCGACATTGCCTCGATACGTGTCTGGCACGTTGAATGGTTCGGCCACCGAGGTCGGCCTTGTCGTTGGCTCTTTCGGAATCTCGGCGGCGTTCGTTCGTCCGCTACTCGGCCGACTGGGTGATGTCTACGGTCGGCGCATTTTGCTCGTGTCCGGATCGTTTATCTCCGGAGCGATGGCGTTGCTTTACCCGGTGTGGGAGTCCATCCCGATCCTCATCGGGCTTCGACTCATCACCGGAGTGGGAGAGAGCGGAGCGTTCGTTGGCGCAGCGACGGCAATCCAAGACCTCGCCCCCGACGACCGGCGCGGCGAGGCGGCGAGTTACTTCAGTCTCGCAATCTATGTGGGTCTCGGAGTCGGACCATTCCTTGGCGAGTGGCTCTTCTCCAACTTCGACTTCGTCGCAGTCGTGCAAGCCAGCTTTGCTATCTCTGTGCTCAGCGCTGCCCTCGCGTTCGCGGTCCCAGCGAAGGCGCCCATCGTCGACAGGCCGTCGACGAGTGGGCAGACGCGATCGTTCCTTCATCCGGCTGCGGTGATCCCCGGGCTGTCTTTCACCGCCTCTCTGCTCGGCGTGGTCGGGTTCTCGACGTTCATTGCGATCTACGTCGACGATCTCACCAACGGCGAGTCGAACTCGGCCTTCGTGTTTGCTGCCTATGCCGCAGTGGTGGTCTTCCTCCGCCTCTTCTTCGCAACCGCCCCCGATCGAATCGGTGCTCGACGTGGCACGATCCTCGCGCTCGGCTTGATCGCTGCGGGCCTGCTGATCATTGCTGCCTGGGCATCCCTGATCGGGGTATATGTGGGGGCGCTCGTCCTTGCCGTCGGTGTTGCCTTCAACTACCCGGCGCTCTTCCTCTTTGTGATGAGCGGCACCGAACCGCATGAACGCAGCCACTCGGTTGCGAGCTTCGGGTTCTTCTTCGACATCGCCAGCGCCTTGGGAGCGCCGCTGCTCGGCATCGTCGTCGATTTCACGAACAGCGAACGCCCCGCATTCGTGGTGGGCGCGCTCGCCTCGCTGATCGGCCTGATAGGACTGCGGTTCCTCGGGGACCCGAATAGCAACCCAGTCGCCGAATCGCCTTAACCTCTCCACATGAGCGCACAGGTCATCAGCTGGGGAGACGACGAGCGGAAGTTGACCGATCGGGTCAGCGTCCTCGTGGGTGAAAATAGCGGCTCATACCCGAGCGGAAACTCGGTTCTTGTTCGAGGCGACTCGGAAACGATCCTGATCGACCCGTCCCTCACCGTTCGCAAGCGCAGTGGTGCTCCATTGGTGGTCGACGCGATCATCAATTCGCACGGTCACGAAGACCACATGACCGGCAATGGGCTGTTCACCGATGCCCGGCTGCACATTCACGATGGCGACCTTCAAGCAGCCCAAAGTCTCGACGGCTTAATGGAAATCTTCGGTTTCCCTGAACACATGGAGGCCGAACAGCGCATCTACTTCGAAGAAGAAATGCACTACTCGCCGAGGCCCGACGCACACGGGTTCGGCGATGGTCATATCTTCGACCTCGGTTCGCTGAACGTCACCGCCATGCACCTGCCGGGACACACCCGAGGACACAGTGGTTTCCACATCGATGGGGGAGTGTTCTTCCTTTCCGACATCGATCTCACCGGTTTTGGCCCGTACTACGGTGACGTGTGGAGCGACCTTGATCAGTTCGAGCAAAGCCTGGTCGACGTCCGGGAGGTCGAAGCCGAGTACTACGTCACCTTCCACCAGAAGGGAATCATCGAAGGGCGCAAGCTCTTCCTCGAGATGCTCGACAAATTCCATAGCGTCATAGGTCGCCGGCACTCGGAGATGCTCGAGTTTCTCGCCGAACCGCACACCATCGCCGAGATGGCCGAACGACGCTTCGTGTATCGACCCCATGTCGAACTTCCATTTGTGGAGACGGTCGAGACGCGAACTGCCGAACTGCACATCGCTCGAATGCTTGAGCGAGGGGAAGCGAAAGAGGTCGACCCCGGCCGGTATCGAGTCGGCTAGCTGGGCCGATGACTTCGTGGTCTAGCTCTTGTGCCAGATTTGCCTCGACCGGAAATGACGATGCTCATTGATTCCTCGAAAGACTCGCGAATATGAAGCGACGCCCAATTGCTTCCGTTGTGGCCGACTAGTCGCGTGTATCGTCCGATTGTCTACGACGCCTGCAGGTCGAGCACTGTGGTGTCGGTGACGTTGCGGATCGCAAAGTTGCTCCGCACTCGGGTAACGCCCGGAAGCACCGCGATCGATTCGCGGTGAATCGTCTCGTAGTCGGCAACGTCCTTGCAGGTGACATGGACGAGGTAGTCAGCCATACCGGCCATGAGATGACAACTCTGAATGTGGGCTACCTCGAGCACTGCTGCTTCAAACTCATCGAGGAGTTCTTCGCGTTGGCTCTCAAGGGAAATCTCGACGAAGACCGAAACGCCTCGCCCGACAAGATCTCGATTGACCATCGCCGCGTAGCGCTCGATGACCCCCTCGGTTTCGAGGCGTCGCACCCGGCGGTGGCAGGCAGAAGCGGAGAGTCCGATCCGCTCGGCGAGGTCCGCGTTTGTAACCCGGCCATCCTCCTGAAGAGCATCGATAATCGAATGATCTATTGCATCGAGATCAACCATTCGAAGATTCTACGACAAATTGCGCAAATTTATGAAATTTCGTCGCGTCGGAGTACGATTCGACGCCAGATTTGCAACACATCTGCGAAGTAAACCTCCGTACTGTGGGTTCTACCTAGAACAACTCAACGAAGAGAGGTGCGGAGATGCGAATCGGACTGCCCAAGGAAATCAAGAACCACGAGATGCGAGTTGGGCTGACCCCCGACAGTGTCTTTGAACTCACCCGTCGCGGCCACTCCGTCCTCGTCGAGACCCAGGCCGGCATCGGTATCGGTGCCGACGATGACACGTACAAAGCTGTCGGAGCCGAGATCGCCCCGGACGCTGCATCGGTCTTCGATGCGACCGAGATGATCGTCAAGGTCAAAGAACCTCTGGCCGTCGAGCGTGCAATGCTCCGCGAAAACCACACGCTGTTCACCTATCTGCACTTGGCGCCCGACGCTGAGCAGACCACCGATCTCATCAACAGCGGTGCCACGTGTATTGCCTACGAGACGGTGACGGACGACAACGGCGGCCTCCCCCTCTTGGCCCCGATGTCGAAGGTCGCTGGTCGTATGTCTATCCAAGCCGCAGCGAACTATCTCCAACAGCCAAACGGTGGATCGGGCAAGCTCATCGGTGGCGTACCCGGCGTGGCCCCAGCGAAGATCGTCGTCATCGGCGGCGGTGTTGTTGGACAACACGCCGCAGAGATGGCGGTTGGCCTCGGTGGCGACGTGACCATCCTCGATCGCAACAACGATGTCCTCGACCACGTTTCAGCTCGTTGGGGTGCCTCGGTCAAGACCCTCTACTCGACCAGCGCGGCACTCGAAGCTGAGGTCGCAGCAGCCGATGTTGTCGTCGGCGCAGTGCTCGTCAAGGGAGACACGGCACCGAAGCTTGTGACCGCTGAAATGGTCGCGGGCATGCGGGCTGGTTCGGTCCTCGTCGATGTCGCCATCGATCAGGGCGGAGCGTTCGAAACTTCACACGCCACCACCCACGCCGACCCGGTCTATGTCGTCGATGGTGTCGTGCACTACGCCGTGGCCAACATGCCAGGCGCAGTTCCGCTCACCTCGACCTATGCGTTGAACAACGCAACGCTGCCCTTCACTTTGGCACTTGCCGACCTGGGGCCAAAGGCAGCCATGCTCGCGATGCCTCACTTGCGCAACGGACTCAACGTCAGCGCTGGCAAGATCACCGAACCTCACGTGGCCGAAGCGCTCGGATACGACTTCGTCGAAGCCGGCGATGCCGTTGCCAAGCTTGTTGCTTAGCAATCGGTGAACACCTCGTACGATTTTGCTAGACCGTTCCAATCACGTTCTTCATCGTACGAATGGCCATCCTGCGCATAGCCGGATCGTCTGATGAGTTCTCGAGGACCGCTGTGCTGTGTGCGAGCGCCCACGCCCGGGCGCGATCCCACGTATGAATGTCGATGCTCCGGCCAGCCACAGCCGATCGCTGGCGAAAGGAGTTCCGGTCGTCGGCATTGTCGAGGACCATCCACGCAATCATGAGGTCAGAGGCAGGATCTCCCGACGTGATATCTCCAAAGTCGAGCACCCCACTGAGCAACCCTGCAAAGACCAGGATGTTCATTGGGTGAAAATCGCCATGTAGCCACACCGGTTCCCCGCTCCAAGGCTCCGTAGCGGAGAGCTCGGCCCACAACCGAAGAACGACATCTACGTCGATGCCTATCTCGGAAAAGAGCGTTGCAAGGTTGCCAATTCGCTCGATGATCACCTCGGACAGGTCGGCGAGAGGCACGCCTCGGTACGGGTTGTCGGGGGCGTTGGTTGGCGCGGGTTTGTGTAGCTCGTTCAGAAAGGTGGTCAGCTCGTCGATCAGGGACTCGGTCGACAGTTCAGGTGCGTGAGCAAGGGGAACGCCGTGGATCCATGGGACCACGCTCCAGTGCCACGGGAACCCAAAGGCGGGAACGCCAGCGTGAATTGGTGCAGGAATGGCGATCGATATCTCCTCGGCCAACTCGGGCAACCATCGCTGCTCGTGTTCGACCAGCGGAGCCCCTTCTTTTCGGCGAGGCAAACGAACAGCATGGTCATCACCGACTCGGTGTATCTCGTTGTCCCAACCAGCAGCGACGAACTCGATCGGCAGCCCCGCGAGGTCGGGGACGAACTCTTTCAGGAGCGAGTCGATCAGGTCGTGGCTGATCTTGATGTCGGATGCTGGTTTGGTCGACGACACGGCGTTCCTCCTAGACAAGAGAATATGCCGTCGCTAGGTCGCTGAGGGTGAGGCTGCAGTCTCACGTGCAACATCGAGCAGGCGGATCTCGGACTCGCCGGGAATGATCGTGCCAATGATGCTCGCTGTGTGCCCGAGTGCGTTGATGGAGTCGACCGCGTCCTCGGCTCTGTCGGCGGGAACAGCAGCCAGAAAACCGCCAGCGGTCTGAGGGTCGAACATGAGTGGCACGCGTGAATCTCTCGAGCGAACAGATATCGGAACCGCAGCAACGTTGCTTTCGTAGAGGTGCGAACGAACGCCATCCAACGACGCTTGCAAAGCCCCGGCGAACAGCGGCACCGCGTCGAGTTCGACTTCGGCTGCGAGCGGGTTGCTCGGGGTCGATGATTCACGCAACATCCCAAAGAGGTGGCCGGCGAGACCAAAGCCGGTCACGTCGGTCATCGCGGTCGCACCAGCGGCGACCAATGCAGCCGAGGTGTCACCTTGCGGCGTTTCAAGTACGTCGAGCAACGCAGTGACGTCCTGGCCACGTGCCTTGAGCTGCATCTCGGCGGCAAAGAGCACGCCAGACCCAATCGGACGAGTAAGGACCAGCTTTTGGCCAGCGGTTGCGCCTGCGAGGCTGATCGGCGAGTCGACGAGGCCCGTGACCGTGTATCCCAACGACAGCTCGGCGCCCATGGACGTGTGGCCGCCCACAACTTCAGCGCCGGTTCCTTCCAGCGCCTCGCTGGTTCCCTTCATGATCTCGCCGAGCCACTCCTCTTGTAGGCCACGGCCCAGTTGGGGGAGCGTGACGGTGACGAGAACGGCCTGCGGAGATGCACCCATCGCCCAGGCATCGCCCATGGCGTGCAGCGTGGCGATCTTGGCCATGCGGTAGGGGTCGGTGATGAACGCCCGAACCTGATCGGTAGTGATGACCTGTGTAGAAGAACCGATTTTGAGCAGTGCTGCGTCGTCGCCAGGCAGACGGAAGACATCGTCACGAGTCGACGCCGGGAGTTCGCCGAGTGGGCCAGCGAGCACATCCAACCCAACCTTTGCCCCGCACCCTCCACACAGCGGCGGGTGCTGATCGAGTTCAGCTTTCAGACCATGAACCGAGTTCTTCGGCGGGGGATCGACCTCCATTGCAGGCAGATCGTTCAGCTTGTCCATAAAGTCGCGATCGATCTTGTCCTTCAG
>CAZBTI010000165.1:0-6610 GCA_964494395.1 uncultured Acidimicrobiales bacterium
ACGCGTTCGCCCGGGCGCACCGAAACGGAGACGCCGTTGAGTGCAACGACGTCTCCGTGTCGAACGGTGAGATCCGATACGGCCAGCGGCCGTTGCTCGGATTCCATGGCGTTTCGCCGCTAGCTGGCGCTAGCGGATGAGGCCGCTATCTCGACCAACCAATTCGATTGCTTCGTAGTTGTCGTTCTCGGTGACGATGAACGACCCTGCGCCGAAGAGTTCGAGAATGGCGGCGTGGTCAGGGTCCGACGCATCGAGACCAACGAAGGCTTCGGTGAGCTCGTCGGTGAATCCTTCGCCCAGACGGACGTCGAGGTCGGGCTGAGCAACCCAGTGGTAGTCGAAGAACTCTGGGGTCCGGAAGATCTCGATGACCTCGTCGGTGTCGATTGCTCCCTCTTCGACTCGGGCATCCCAAACCTGTGAGTTGAGCGCCCCAACTTCGAAGCTGCCAGCGGTGACGACCTCGATGGTCGCGTCGTGGCTACCGGAAAAGCCGGGTTGGCTTGCAAAGTCGGCTGACGGATCGATGCCCGCTTCGTTCAGGAACGCCTGCGGCATCAGGCGGCCCGAAGTCGATGACTCCGAACCGAAGGTGAACGAACGGCCTGCGATGGTTTGTAGGTCTGCTACTGAGGTGAACGGCTCGATGCCGCTGTCGGCGCGAGCGATGAACACGGAGGTGAAGTCCTCGTCGATGTCGCGCTGGAGGATCGCTGTCGACCCTTCAACCTCAAGGCGGGCCTGAACGCCGGTCAGGCCGCCGAACCACACGGCGTCGAGGTCGCCGGTGCTGAATCCGGTGACGGCTGCGTTGTACTCGGTGACCGGCACGTACTCGACTTCGAGGTTGTCTATCTCGGCCTCGAGATAGGTGGCGAGCAGGTCGTAGGTGCGCTGCAGGCGCTCGGGCTCTTGGTCGGGAATCGCCCCAATGTTGAGGGTGCGGACTTCTGTCGTTGACTCTTCCTCATCCTCCATGGCTTCTTCTTCATCTTCCATGGCCTCGTCCTCTTCGGACTCGGTGGTCTCAGATGCCACTGCGGCCTCTGGTGCGCTCGCTGCGTCGGTCGTTGAATCGCTGCCGCATGCCGCTGCTACTAGAGCAAGGGTGATGAGCGCAGCGATCAGTCGCCAACTTGCGACGTTGTTGAAGGACGCCGTGCGTGTACTTCTGGGGACCAAGGACATAGCTACCTGCCAATATTCGTTGTCTGACCCATAAATACTGGCAGCCCTCTGCCAAATGCGGACCTCGGTTAGAGAAATACTTACGATTCTTTACACGACAGTGGTCACATCCGGAGCTGCAGCGGAGGGGAGTGGCAGACTGCGCCCATGGATTTATGGTTGATCGCCGTCGCGTTCGGGTTTGGCTTCGCCGCGAACATGATCCGCCTGCCGCCGATGGTGGGTTATCTCGTTGCGGGTTTCGTGCTCCACGCGTTCGGCGAGGAGTCGACCGAATCGATCGAAGCGATCTCCGAGATCGGCATCCTGCTACTGCTCTTCGGCATTGGTCTGAAGCTGAAGGTCAAGACCCTGAGCCAGCCAGCCGTGTGGTTTGGTGCAACAGCGCACATGTTCATGACGACAGTATTCGTCGGTGTTGGCATCTTTATCGCTGGTGGTCTCGGCGTGCCGATCGCCGATGGCCTTTCGATCGGCGAGGCCGCGCTCATCGGCTTTGCGTTCTCGTTTTCGAGCACGGTGTTCGCGGTAAAGGCTCTTCAGCAGCGAAACGAGGGAAGCTCGCTGCAAGGTCGAAACGCCATCGGCGTCCTCGTGATCCAAGACATCTTTGCAGTCATCTTCCTGACGGTCGCCGTCGACACCCTGCCCTCAATCTGGGCAATACCAGTCTTTATCGCCGTACTGCTCGCACGCCCCATTTACGGCTGGGTACTCGACCGTGCAGGCCACGGAGAACTGTTGTTGCTGTTTGCTTTGGCGCTCGCTCTCGGCGTCGGTGCCGAAGCATTCGACGCTGTTGGAATCAAGGCAGATCTCGGGGCGCTACTGATCGGCTTCACCTTGGCCAAACACCCACGGGCGAATGAGCTGTCAGATTCGATTCTCGACCTCAAAGATGTACTGCTCATCGGCTTCTTTCTCTCGATCGGCCTCGATGGCAGCCCTGGCCTGACCGAAGCGCTCCTCGCCGGAGCGTTGATACTGCTCCTTCCGCTCAAAACCGCCGGTTTCATGGCGCTCATCAATCGCTTCGGCTACCGCCCCCGGACCTCATGGAAGACCGCAATCAGCTTGACGACGTTTAGCGAGTTTGGGCTCATCGTTGCAGTCGTTGGGATCGATCGAGGCCTCATCGACGAACGCTGGACGACCACGCTCGGCATTGCCGTGGCGGTGTCGTTCCTCATCGCTGCTCCAGTAAATACTGCAAGCGACACGATCTACGAACGACTCGCCGAACGGTTCGAGTGGTTTGGGAGATCCACCCACAACGAAGAGGACGTCGTCGTGGAACCAGGCCACGCCGACGTCATCATCTTCGGCATGGGACGAGTTGGTACAGGCGCGTACGACGAACTGATCGAACGCCACGATCTCATCGTCCTCGGTGTCGATCGCAGCGACGAGGGCGCGGTGCGCCAGGTTGAGGCTGGTCGCAACGTGATCCGCGGCGATGCTCTCGACGGCGAGTTTTGGGCGCGAATCTCGCTCGACCCCGACGTGAAACTCGTGCTGCTCGCAATGAACGAACATGCAGCGAACGTCGCCGCGGCCGACCGCCTTCGACGATTCCTCCCCGACGTCCCGATCGGAGCGATCGCTCGACATACCGACGAAGTCGAGGAACTCCAAGTACACGACGTATCGGTCGCCCGAAACTTATACGAAGAGGCCGGCCAAGGCCTCGCCGACGACGCCTGTGTTGTCCTCGGATTGGACTAGCCCTAGGGATTTGGGTCAGCGGCGTATTACGAGAGCGGAACCTTTGCGATTACAGTCCTGAACGTGAGCGACAAGGGCAGCCAGATCTCTGTGCGAGCAGCCGTAGCGACGGCCGCCGATCAGCCGTTCGCTTCCACCGAGCTTGAACTGCGCAGCCCGCAGGCCCACGAACTGCTCGTCAGGGTTGTCGCGACCGGCATCTGTCATACCGATGTGATGACGAAGAGCGAGGGCCTGTGCGAGTTCCCCATTGTCTTAGGCCACGAGGGCGTTGGTGTCGTCGAACAGGTCGGCGATGCTGTTGACGACTTTGCCCCCGGCGACCACGTGATCATGAGCTACGACTCGTGCGGTGAGTGCGCTCAGTGCGTTGCATCGAAGCCGTCGTATTGCAACGACCACGGCTTACTCAACTTTGCGGGCGTGCGCCCCGACGGCGAGCGGACTCATCGCACGATCGGCAACCTCGAGGCCGACGTTTCCGGCTCGTTCTTTCAACAGTCGTCCTTCGCGACCTACGCATTGGCCCACGCCAGCAACACCATCAAGGTCGACAAAGGCTTGCCCTTAGCCACCCTCGCCCCTCTCGCCTGCGGCGTGCAGACCGGGGCAGGCACGGTCATGAACACGCTCGAGGTGGCTGCTGGAAGCAGCATTGCGATCTTTGGCTGCGGATGTGTTGGCCTGTCGGCGATTATGGCCGCCAAGATCGTCGGAGCCGAAACCATCATCGCCGTCGACCGCAACCAAAGCCGGCTCGACATGGCCCAAGAGCTTGGCGCCACCGCCACGTTCAATCCTGCGAACTTTGCTGACACCGATGAGTTCATGGCGACCCTCGCCGATCTGGTCGGGAGTGGCCTGAACTATGCGATCGACACCACCGGCAACCCTGGCGTGCTTCGCCAAGCCTTCGATAGCTGTGGACCGCTGGGTGTCACCGCCATGATCGCCCCAGGTGTTCCCGGCACCGAAGTGACCGTTGAGATGATGGGGCTGCTGCCGGGCAAGTCGCTGCGAGGCGTGGTGCAGGGAGACTCGGAATCGAAGATCTTCATCCCGAAGCTGATCGACCTGTGGCAACAGGGAGTCTTCCCCTTCGACAAACTCGTGACCACCTACGACTCCCTCGACGCAATCGATGAAGCGGTCGAGGCAATGAGTTCGGGCGAAGTCATCAAGCCCGTTGTCATCATCGATGGAACTCTAGGAGCGTCCGCATGACCGAGATCGAAGCCGAGAACCTCGAGCGCGCAAACTGTTCGTGGATCGACGGTAGCGCGTGCCACGATGGTCCGGCATTCGAGGTATTCAATCCGGCAACCGGTGAGCCGGTGGGACTTGTAGCCGACGCAAGAAGCTCTTCGATAGATGTTGCGATTCAGGCCGCAGCGCAGGCATTTCCCGCCTGGTCGGGAACCGCCCCGGTCGACCGTGCAGAACGGTTGCGAGCATGGGCCGACCTGATCGAGGAGAACACCGAACAGGTCGCTGCCATCGCCACCGCCGAAAGCGGAAAGTTGTTCCGTGAAGCCAGAGGCGAGGTCGGCGCTGGTGTAGCCGCCATTCGTTGGGCCGCCCAGGTAGCCGAAGATGGTGTGCAGGAAGATCTTCCCTCGCCATCACCGACTCGCCGCCTCTACACGACCAAACAGGCGGTCGGCGTCGTCGCGTGCATCACGCCCTGGAACTTTCCCATCGCTGCCGTGCTGGTGAAGGTCGGCGCTGCCGTTGCGGCTGGTTGCACCGTCGTGGTGAAGCCTTCAGAGGAAACTCCGCTCGTCGCAGCGTTCCTCGCGCAGCTCTCCGGAGATGCTGGACTTCCTCCCGGCGTGATCAATATGGTCGCCATGACAAACCCGTCTGCGTTTGGCAACGCGATCGCAGCCAGCAAGGACGTTCGGGCCGTGTCATTCACCGGTTCGACCAAGGTCGGAAAGCAGCTCTATGAACAGTGCGCCGGAACGGTGAAGCGGTTGGCACTCGAACTTGGGGGCAATGCACCGTTCATCGTGTTTGCCGACGCTGATATCGATCGAGCGGTGACCGATGCCGTGAACGCTCGCTTCTACAACGCCGGCCAAATCTGTGTTGGCGCCAACCGGTTCTTCGTCCACGACTCGCTCTACGACGACTTCGCCGAGAAGCTCACCGCAAAGGTGGCGGCTCTGAACGTGGGCGACGGCGTCGACGAATCGTCCGACCTCGGTCCGCTCATTAGCCGACGGGCCAAAGACCACTTCCTCTCGCTCATCGACGATGCGACTGCGAAGGGAGCCGTGGTGCTGACCGGGGGAGCGCACGCCGACGGCGAAAGCCTCTTCGTCGAACCGGCCGTGGTCATCAATGCCAGCGATCAGATGGACGTTTACCACAAGGAGATCTTCGGTCCAATGGCCTGCCTCTACCGTTTTGACGATGACGACGATGTGGTCGCAATGGCCAATGACACCGACGCCGGTCTGGCCGCCTATGCCTACAGCGAAGACCGCGAGCACCTGGCAGCGGTGGGTTCACGACTTGAAGCAGGCGTCGTTGGACTCAACACCACGCAGATCTTCGATAATGCCCTGCCGTTTGGTGGGATCAAGGAGTCGGGCGTCGGCCGGGAACACGGCTACGACGGTCTCGACGAGTTCCTCGAACTGAAGAGCGTCAGCTTCGAGTTGGGAGACCACCAATGAGGACCGGACGCGAAGCCTGGGAACACATGACCGAGATCAGCAAGGACGCTCCCGTCCGGAACTTCAGCCAGATGCTCGACATGGCTGACTACGTCGTCGAGACCGACCTCTTCCCGCTCGACGTACTCGACGCGTACAGCGCCTGGAACCTCGAACGCGAACTCACCGACGGGCAACGCCAGCACTTCAACGACGAACGTGGGGGAGGGCAGGGCGACTACCGAGAGGGGATGGCGGCCAAGATCGCCAACGTGGTCGACTGCTTGAACCGATTCCCTGAATCGAAGCGGGGTGTCATCACGATCCCCAACACTCCACAAGCTGATCACGAGAATGACGACACGGCGAAGTGCATGCGGGAGATCCACTTCTTTCTCGAAGACGGTGCGCTTCACGGAAGCGTGTTCTTCCGGGCTCAAGCGGCCTCGATCTTTCCGAAGAATCTGCATTTCATTGGCTCCCTCATGGATGAAGTGGCTGGGCAGATCGAGGGTGCTCCGACTGTGGGTTCGTTGCACTATTTGACGACGATCCTCGTTGGAGATCGCTCCTAGCGACTCGCAATGCCGAGCTATAGGCAGCCGTTCGAAATGCCGATGACCTGTGCGTGGCAACAGGATTCGAACGACGGAGAGGCTTTTCGCTTCGGCGCCAGTTCGTCTCGCTCGCGCCCCTAGCCGTCCTGTGGTTTGGGGGACTTCTCCTCTTGGTCGTCGCTCGCGTGCAGACAGTGGCACCGCTCCAGACGCTCTTCCTCGATCCTGCACACCTCACCGGGGCACCTTGGTACACCGGTGCCCTCTCGAACCTCGGCATCTTTATCTGGACCGCCGGCGTAGTGTTTGCCGGATCGGGAGCGTGGGTCTCGAAACGAATTGGGCGCGAGAGCGCAGCACGCTTTCTCGCCGTCGGCGCAGCAGCGACACTGCTGCTGGTTCTCGACGATGTCTTCCAGCTACACGCCGGACTACTCAAAGGGTTGCTCGGTGGAAGCAAGAACGCAGCACAAC
>CAZBTI010000166.1:0-6570 GCA_964494395.1 uncultured Acidimicrobiales bacterium
TGGAAAAGAGAGCCATGAACTTTCAAGATCGCCATATCGGACCTGACGCCGTCGGACGAGACAAGATGCTCGTCACTGTCGATGTCGACTCGTTGGATCAGTTGATCGACGAGACCGTTCCACAGAACATTGCGTTCTCGGGGTTGATGGACCTCCCGGCAGCCCGCTCCGAGGTCGAGGTACTCACCGACCTCCGCGAGTTGGCCGAGCAGAACATCGTCATGCGCTCGATGATCGGTCAGGGCTACTACGACACACACACGCCGTCGGTGATTCTGCGCAACGTGCTCGAGGATCCGGGCTGGTACACGGCATACACGCCATATCAGGCCGAGATTGCCCAGGGACGTCTCGAGGCGCTGTTGAACTTCCAGACGATGGTCGCTGATCTCACCGGCATGGAGTTGAGCAACGCGTCGCTACTCGATGAGGCAACAGCGGCTGCTGAGGCAATGACGATGGCTCGCCGGCTGATGGGCCGCAAGAGCACAGCCAGCACGTTCATCGTGTCGGACCGTTGCCACCCGCAGACCATCGAGGTCGTACAGACCCGCGCCGAACCGCTCGGAATCACCGCAATCGTGACGAACGTGATGGAAGCGACGATCGATGAGGACGTCTTCGGCGTGCTCGTGCAATACCCCGATACCCGTGGACGGATCGACGAGTTCTCCGGGTTGGCCGACCGCGCCCACGAGGCCGGCGCCTACGTGATTGCAGCGACCGACCTGCTGGCATGCGCCGCCATCGTTCCACCAGGCGAGTGGGGCGCAGACATTGCCATTGGTTCGTCACAACGCTTCGGTGTTCCTCTCGGTGCCGGTGGCCCACATGCCGCCTTCCTTGCTACTTCCGAAGCCCACACCCGCAACCTTCCCGGCCGTTTGATTTCGGTATCGAAAGATCGCCACGGAAAGAGTGCGCTCCGCATGGCCTTGCAAACCCGTGAGCAGCACATCCGTCGCGATTCGGCGACATCTAACATCTGCACGGCGCAGGTGCTTCTGGCCGTGATGGCGTCGATGTATGGCGTGTACCACGGCCCGAACGGCATCTCCGCAATCGCTGGCGATGTCCACACCCGCACGTCGAAATTCGCCGCAGCAGCTCAAGAGGCCCAATACAGCCTCGACTCGACCCAGTTCTTCGACACGGTCGTGCTGATCAAGGGCCCCGACCTCGATCAACTCGCCGAGCGTGCTCGGGCCGCCGGATTCAACCTGCGCGAGTTCCCCGATGGCGCTATCGGCGTCTCATTCGACGAGACCATCACCGACGGGGACCTCGCCACGCTCACCACTGCGCTCTTCGATCGCCAGCCACCCGATGCCTGCGGTGCGCCGATCCCGATCGAACTGGTTCGTGACACGTCGTTCATGACGCACCCCACGTTCAACAGCCACCACTCCGAAACCGAGATGCTGCGCTACATCACGAAACTCCGCAACAAGGACCTCTCACTCGCCCACTCGATGATCCCGCTCGGATCGTGCACGATGAAGCTCAACGCCACGACCGAAATGATTCCGGTCACGTGGGAAGGCTTTGCCCGCATCCACCCGTTCGCACCACTCGATCAGCAGCAGGGCTACGCCGAGTTGGTCGACCGCCTCGGGCGTTGGCTCGCCGAAATCACCGGGTTCGTCGCCACGTCGTTCCAGCCGAACGCTGGCTCACAGGGCGAATATGCCGGCCTCCTCAGCATTCGGTCTTTCCATCGTGCGAACGGTGAAGGCGACCGCAATGTCTGTCTCATCCCCAACTCCGCGCACGGCACCAACCCAGCATCGGCCGTTATGGCGGGCATGCAGGTCGTGGCCATCGACACCGACGAAGATGGGAACATCGACGTCGCCGACCTCGAGGCCAAGGCTAAGGAGCACGCCCCATCGTTGGCAGCGCTCATGGTTACCTACCCATCGACCCACGGTGTGTTCGAAGAATCGATCGAGACCGTCTGCCAGATCATCCACGACAACGGCGGTCAGGTGTACCTCGACGGCGCAAACATGAACGCCCAGATCGGCCTCAGTCGCCCCGGAGACTTCGGCGCCGACGTCTGCCACCTGAACCTCCACAAGACGTTCTGCATCCCCCACGGCGGTGGCGGCCCTGGCGTCGGCCCGATCTGCGTGGCACCGCACCTCGTCGATCACCTGCCAACAACCCACGACGACCTCGACGGAGTCGACGGTAACTCGCTCGACGGAGTCGAGAACTACATGGTGAGCGCCGCTCCTTGGGGCAGCGCAGCGATCTTGCCGATCAGTTACGCCTACATCGCCATGATGGGCCCCGATGGCCTGGCCGATGCCAGCCGCCTCGCGGTCTTGAACGCCAACTACATCGCTGCTCGCCTCGATCCGCACTTCCCGATTCTCTATCGGGGTGTGCAGGGCCACGTCGCCCACGAGTGCATCATCGACATTCGCGACTACAAAGACATTGCGTCGGCTGAAGACATCGCCAAGCGACTCATCGACTACGGCTTCCACGCCCCGACGATGTCGTGGCCGGTTTCTGGGACGTTGATGATCGAACCGACCGAGAGCGAGTCTCTCGCCGAACTCGATCGCTTCTGCGACGCCCTCATTTCGATTCGCGACGAGATTCGTGCGGTCGAGAATGGCGAAGCCGACGCCGAGGACAACGCCCTCATCAACGCACCGCACACCATTGCCGAGGTGACCAACGACGAGTGGACGCACCCATACACCCGCCGTCACGCCGCCTACCCCGCACCATGGCTCGACGAAACCAAGTTCTGGCCAGCGGTTGCCCGAGTCGACAACGGCTACGGTGATCGCAACCTTCAGTGTTCCTGCCCGCCCATGAGCAGCTACCAGTAGAGAATAAGAGACCAAATTCATGAACATTCCAGATGACCTCAAGTACAGCGAAGACCACGAGTGGGTTCGGGTAGAAGGCAACGTTGCGACGGTCGGCATTACCGACTACGCACAAGACGCTCTCGGCGACATCGTCTTTGTCGAACTCCCCGAGGTGGGAGCAGCAACGAAGACCGGAGAGACACTCTCCGAGGTCGAGTCGACCAAGTCGGTCTCCGACATCTTTGCGCCCCTCACCGGCACGATCACCGAGGTAAACGGGGCCCTCGACGGCGACCCAGCGGTCGTCAACAGTGACCCATACGGTGCGGGTTGGATGTTCAAGGTCGAGATGTCGAACCCCGAAGAGGTCGACGCGCTGATGACCGCCGAGGCATACGGCGCTTTCACCGCTGAGTGATCTAGATAACAATCTCGTCGTCACGACGAGCCATAAGGCACGAGCGGACACCGATCGTGATGCTCGTGCATACGCCGAGCGGTGGTCGCTCGATTTTGTCGATCGTGCCGAACAACCGATCGAGCAGCTGCTTAAACGCTACGACGCTGCGCTGATCGTCACGAATAACGACAAACAGATCGCTACCGAAGCCGGCATTCTCAAGGCACACCTCGGGACGGCATTCATCCGGCTGAGTTCGCTGAGCCGTAACGACCCCGACCCGTTGGTGCGCGCCGCCGAGTTGCAGCCCGGTGACCACGTCGTCGATACGACGTTCGGACTCGGACGCGATGCGCTCGTGGCGAGCGCCGCCGTTGGACCAACCGGTTCGGTGATCGCCACAGAGTCGAGCCTGCCGTTGTTTCTGCTGGGCACTCACGGCCTCGAGGACGGTCCGCTCTCCCCCGACGAACTCGAGACGCTGTTCGGTCTTCAAGCCTGTCCGATCGACCTGAAACGTACAGCAGCCAAGGCCTTCCTCGCCTCAGCAGCCGACGACTCGGCCGACGTGGTGTTGGTCGATCCGATGTTCGGTGAACCAAAGACGTCGGACAAGGGCTTTCAGATCTTGCGATCGCTCGCCGACCTCACTCCCCTCGACGAGGAGTGGATCACCGAAGCAAAGCGGGTGGCGAGGCGCTGGGTCATCGTCAAGTGCGGTCCGAGCCAACCCTGGTTCTCTGACGTCGGTCTCGAACCCGTCCAGGGCCATAGCAATGCCAACTGGTGGCGAGCTGACCTTACCTAGCCGAGCGAGCCTCACGACCGACCGGTGTGAGCTTCAAGCCAAGCGCACCGCTTGGGGACCAGTGCGGTGGCGGGCGCGGTGGCAGGGGGCGCAGCGGGGTTCGAGTTCGGAGGTGACCGTGTGGCCTGTCTTCTCGAACGGCGGGTTGTGGTCGAGTTCGAGCAGGTCGGTCGACTGACAGTCAACACACTCATGGTCATGGTTTTCCATCACCACGCGTTTCTGCCTCGTGGTCGGGTGACGGCGGCGGTTGGACGCATCGACCGGGCTTCGGTCGATGTCGTGAAGCATCAAGCGGATGAAGGACTCGTCGAGGCCCCGACACAGCGCGCTCGTGGTGATTGGAGTGCCGTCATCGAAGGTGTTGCCATCACCCCGCACGTGAATGATCACCTCGGTTACGACCTCGATGTTCACGCCCAGGAACAACAACATGAACGCATCGGCCCGCTGCTGACCAAACGACGGAATCCAATGGTCGTCTGCCGCGTCTTCTGGTTGCCAGCGTTGTTTCAACACACGCAACTGATCGGCCATCGATGCCCCAATGGGTATTGGTACAGGAGAGTCGTCCGCGGACGACTCTCCTGTACACGCAGCATTCAGATCGGTCACTTTGGGTAGTTCAGAGTCGTCCGCGGACGACTCCGGACGGTCACTCCCAACTTCAGCGACATCATTGTCTAGCGGCGTGGCAGCGACCTGCCGGACGATCGAGTCGACGGCAGCGACAACCCGCTTCCCAATTTCTGGCGGAAGCGCAGCCCGGATAACGACCAGGCCGTCACCATCGGTATGCACCGTAACACTGCGAGCATCGTGCAGGCGCAGTTCTCGCTCTGCATCGGTCTCGTCGCCAGCCAGATACGCAGCTATGGCCGCGGTCAACCGGTTAGCGCTTCGCTCGTAGGCAAGCTCAAGCAACTCATGTTCGTTGCTCGGATCGGCCCAGCGGGTCACGATACGCGTCTTGGCATATGACAGTTCGTTCGACGCGAATGCGGTATCGACCAACGGCAAGACACTGAGCGCATGACCGACACGAACCCATTCATGGGCGGTCGAGGTGTGAATATCGAGCGCGTGGGCGATTGCATGCGCCGGGCTCTTCAACCCTTGGGCGTGCCACTCACGGTCGGTGTCGTATTGAGCGGCAAGGCGCACGATCTTGTAGTGGTTGGCGTTGATCTCGCTGCCCAACGCAGCGATCTCGTCGACGGCAGATGTAGTTGCGGCTGCAGGCATGACAGGTCCTCACAATCTGAGAACACCAAGTTGCCGCTCCGGGCGTAGGCCCAAAAGAGCAGCTGGTGTTCGTTCACTTGTTCGGACAGCTGGAAGCGCTCATTGAAGAGAGCGGTATTCCTCAGGACGAGCCATCGATCCACCCGAGGGAAGCGCAAGCACTCCCCCACATCCAAAAACTAGTCAGCCGGTATGACACCGAATGGTAAGTCCGCAAACCGCGACGGTGCTCATCGGGGATGACAAGAAGGAGCCCGTAAAGTTTCGCCTGGTGGCTCGTAGTGAAATGGGTTTGGGACGCCGTGCCGGCAAGAAACCCGGATTCGCTCAGGCCCTCATAATTTCAATCGAATCCTTCTACGGGGACGTGCTACAGAATCTGACCGCCTATCAAGCCAAGGCTCCAAAGCTTCAGCGACCTCGACCGGCCGAGGTGGCGAGCGAACCCCTCCCGACGATCGAGCTGGTCGAGCCACCGGCTATAGCCACTTCATCTGACGTTGCAGCCGCGATGCAGCGTTGGTCGGTCGACTGGTAGCACCCTCACACAAAGGCCACTCTGGCCGGAGATCAGTAGCGGTCGCGCCAATACTCCTCGATGATTGCTTTCACCGGAGCCGACCGGAGCCATTCGAGGAGGACGTCGTGGTTGTGCTGGCCCTTCCAGAACTCGTTGTGCAGACGGCCCTTCATCTCAAGAGAGTGCACGTTCTCCTCGTGCAGACGACCAATCCCATTTGGCCACTGCAGGAGCCGATCGAGGCACGCAGCCATATCGGCGCCGGTGAGCCCGAATGCGCAGATTACCGAGTCGATATCGAGATGCCCGATTCCACCGGCGGCGACAGCACACACGAGCTCGCAATAATACGTAGCTGTCGCGTCCACTAGTGGCTGCGTCCACGCCGAACTATTGAGTGACCCGACTTTGCCTCCGGTCTCTTCGATCGATTCACTCCAGGTGCCTGTGAGCGCTTCGGCACGAAGGATGGACGGGAGAAAGAAGATGTAGTCGTCCTCCGAGCCGAGGGTCACAAGTGCGTCGGCCGAGTACGGCTCGAGCACGTCGGAGCCGAAACCACGATGTGGCGCCTCCAACAGCAGGGCGCACTGCTCGTCGGTCACGCAACACGGGCATCCCACGATCCGCCTTGGTTTCGGAACGTCGGTGAACGCTGCATCCAACACGTCGAGAGCGCTGCGAATATCGGGAGTCTCCGCCACGACTTAGGTGTGGACGACCTCTATCGTCAGCGTTGCAGTGTCGCCGATGTCGACTTCTTCGG
>CAZBTI010000167.1:0-6548 GCA_964494395.1 uncultured Acidimicrobiales bacterium
GGACTTCTCTGAAACGCTTCAGCTCGAACTCGAGTTTGATCCGAACGACGAAGACCTGCGCCCACCGCCGAAGTTCTCGGTCGAAGAGTGCAAAGAAAAGGACATGACGTACAGCGCACCAATCTTCGTGCGCGCCCGGTTCATGAACTCCAACACCGGCGAGATCAAAGAGCAGACCGTCTTCATGGGCGACTTCCCCATGATGACCGATCGCGGCACGTTCGTGATCAACGGCACCGAGCGTGTCGTCGTTTCTCAGCTGGTCCGTTCTCCTGGCGTCATCTTCCAGCCGGGTGAGCGTTACCGCCTGCGTAACCTCGCAAAGCACCAGCTCGTCACCGGCACCATCCACCCCTACCGTGGTGAATGGATCGAGTTCGACGTCGAGCAGAAGCCGGGCAAGGACGTCACCGCTGGTACCCGCGTCGCCCGCAAGCGTCGCCTGTCATTGTTCGTCTTGCTCCGTGCACTCGGATTCGACGAAGAGAATGCTCCAGGGTTCCTCGATAAGTTCGTCAACCACTTCGACTTCCTCGAGGGCCAGTGGGAAAAGGATCGCGAGCTCGCTCCGACCCAAGAGGAAGCGCTCATCGAGATCTACAAGCGTGCCCGTCCAGGCGAACCGCCATCGGCAGAATCTGCTCGCAACTACTTCAAGAACGCGTTCTTCGAAAACCGTCGCTACGACCTCAGTCGTGTTGGCCGATACAAGCTCAACCGCAAGCTCGGTCCAGAGATGGACCGCCTCGAAAAGCTCTTCAAGCTCGAACTCGAGCGCCCAGAAGAAGATCAGTCGGTCCTCACCCAGGCCGAGGTCCTCGCCACTTGCTCGTACCTGCTGCACCTCGCAAAGGGTGAGCCCGGTTACCGCCTCGACGATCAGGACCACTTCGCAAACCGCCGCATCCGCAGCGTTGGCGAACTGATCCAAAACCAGGTCCGCATCGGTCTTTCCCGCATGGAACGTGTCGTGCGTGAGCGCATGACCACCCAAGACGTCGAGGCCATCACGCCGCAGACGCTCATCAACATCCGTCCCGTGGTTGCGGCGATCAAGGAGTTCTTCGGAACCTCGCAGCTCTCACAGTTCATGGATCAGGTCAACCCGCTGTCGGGCCTCACCCACCGCCGCCGTCTCTCGGCGCTCGGTCCGGGTGGTCTGTCCCGTGAGCGTGCCGGCTTCGAAGTTCGAGACGTTCACTTCAGCCACTACGGACGCATGTGTCCAATCGAAACACCAGAGGGACCAAACATTGGTCTCATCGGTGCACTCGCCACCTACGGCCGAGTCAACCCGTTCGGCTTCATCGAGTCGCCGTACCGTGTCGTCAAGAAGGGCAAGGTCACCAACGAGATTCTCTACCTCGCAGCAGATGAGGAAGAGGAGTACGTCGTTGCTCAGGCCAACGCGAAGCTCGACGACAAGGGCAACTTCACCGCCGACCGAATCTTGGTGCGTCGCTCGCCTCAGGCAGCGTCGCTTCAGGACCTGCGCCTGCAGCTCGAACAAGACGTGTTCTTCGGCGCAACGACCGAGATCTCGGCAGTGCCACCAGAGGAAGTCCAGCTCATGGACGTCTCGCCGAAGCAGATCATCTCGATCGCTACGGCACTGATTCCATTCGTCGAGCACGACGATGCAAACCGTGCGCTCATGGGCGCCAACATGCAGCGCCAGGCCGTTCCGCTCATCGCTGCTGAAGCTCCGTACATCGGAACCGGCGTTGAAGGGCGCGCTGCACGCGATGCCGCGAACATGGTCATTGCTGAAGACGACGGTGTCGTTACCGAACTCGATGGCCGCACCATGACCCTCGAGTACAAAAAGCTCGGCAAGGTCGTCTACCGCCTCCTCAAGTTCGAGCGTTCGAACCAAGACACCTCGATCAACCAAAAGCCTCGCGTGGTCGAAGGTCAAGCGGTAAAGGCGGGCACGATCCTCGCCGACGGTCCATCGACCGATCATGGCGAACTCGCCCTCGGCAAGAACCTCCTCGTCGCCTTCATGACTTGGGAGGGTTACAACTTTGAGGATGCAATCATCCTCTCTGAGCGCCTCGTGCGTGACGACGTACTCACGTCGATCCACATCCACGAGCACGAGATCGACGCTCGTGACACCAAGCTCGGCCCAGAAGAGATCACCCGAGACATTCCGAACCTGTCCGACGACATCCTCGCCGACCTCGACGAGCGCGGAATCATCCGTGTGGGCGCCGACGTCAATCCAGGCGACGTGCTCGTTGGCAAGGTCACGCCGAAGGGCGAAACAGAGCTCACTCCAGAAGAGCGTCTGCTTCGTGCCATCTTCGGCGAGAAGGCCCGTGAGGTTCGCGACACCTCGCTGAAGGTTCCACACGGCGAGACCGGCAAGGTCATCGACGTCAAGGTCTTCAGCCGCGACGACAACCACGAACTTCCACCTGGCGTCAACCAGTTGGTCCGTGTGTACGTTGGTCAGAAGCGCAAGATCAGTGTTGGCGACAAGCTCGCTGGCCGCCACGGCAATAAGGGCGTTATCAGCCGGATCCTTCCGGTCGAAGATATGCCACACATGGCCGACGGCACGCCGGTCGACATCATCCTCAACCCGCTCGGTGTTCCGTCTCGAATGAACGTCGGTCAGGTGCTCGAAACTCACCTTGGCTACGCGGCTCGTTGGGGCTGGGAGATCGACGGTGTGCAGGTTGGGCTCGACCCAATCCGTGGCACCGAGTACAAGACTCGCCCAACCACCCGCCCGTCGACATTGGTGGCAACGCCATCGTTCGACGGTGCAAAGTGGGACGAGGTCGAACTCGCAGGCAAGCACCCGACCATCCAGGAAATCTTCCGCAACATGAACCCGGAGAGGCCGAACGGCACCCGCATGGTTCAAGACGACGGAAAGCAAATTCTCTACAACGGCCGCACCGGCGAGAAGTACGACAATCCAATCACCGTTGGGTTCATGTACATCTTGAAGCTCGCTCACTTGGTCGATGACAAGATCCACGCTCGTTCCACCGGGCCGTACTCCATGATCACCCAGCAACCGCTCGGTGGTAAGGCCCAGTTCGGTGGTCAGCGCTTTGGTGAGATGGAAGTGTGGGCCCTCGAGGCCTACGGAGCTGCGTACTGCTTGCAGGAGCTGCTCACCATCAAGTCCGACGACGTGCTTGGCCGAGTCAAGGTCTACGAGGCCATCGTCAAGGGCGAGAACATCCCTGAACCGGGAATTCCTGAGAGCTTTAAGGTGCTGATCAAGGAGATGCAGGCGCTCTGCCTGAACGTCGAGGTCCTCGACAAACAGGGCGCTGACGTCGAACTCCGCGAGATCGACGACGAGATCTACCGCACAGCAGAACAGCTCGGAATCGACCTGTCCCGCCCAGAACGTGGATCAGATGAAGAAGATGCTCGCCGTGAGGCCGAGCGTGCAGCCCGGTTCGCCGGAAACTAGAAGAACTGAAACAAGGACACACACATGCTTGATGTAAACGACTTTGATCAGATTCGAATTGGTTTGGCTACTGCGGATTCAATCCGTATGTGGTCCAACGGCGAGGTCAAAAAGCCGGAAACCATTAACTACCGCACGCTGAAGCCCGAGAAAGACGGTCTCTTCTGCGAGAAGATTTTCGGTCCAACCAAGGACTGGGAGTGCTACTGCGGCAAGTACAAGCGCGTGCGCTTTAAGGGCATTATCTGTGAGCGCTGCGGCGTCGAGGTAACCCGTTCGAAGGTCCGCCGTGAGCGCATGGCCCATATCGAACTCGCCGCACCCGTCGTCCACATCTGGTACCTCCGTGGTACCCGTTCGTGGCTCGCGTACCTCCTCATGGGCACCGAACCCAAGGAAGAGCTGAAAGCAAAGCAGCTCGAGAAGGTCATTTACTTCGCTGCGAACCTCGTGACCTGGGTCGATGAGGAACGCCGCGACGAAGACCTCGAGAACCTCGAAGCCGAGATGCTCGCCGAGCGCGACGAACTCGAAAAAGAGATGGAACTCGAACTTGCCCGAGTCCACGAAGATCTCGAAGCCGAGATTGCACAGATGGAAAAGGACAAGGCGAAGGACACCGAGATCAAGGCTCGCCAGCGAGCCGTCGACAAGGACCTCGCAATGGTTCGCGAGCGCTACGAGATGGAAATCGACGTCCTCACTCGCAGCTTCGACGAGTTTAAGAGCCTCTTCTCCCGCCAGATCATCGAAGACGAAATGTTGTGGCGCGAGATGCACATCCGCTACGCCGACTACTTCGAAGGCGGCATGGGCGCAGGTTCGCTTGCGGCCCTTATTGCTCGTATCGACTTCGATGACGAAGAAGTCAAGCTCCGTGCGCAGATCGATCCACCAGAAGGTGTGAAGGGTCTGTCAGCTCAGCGCAAGCAGAAGGCCATCAAGCGCCTCAAGATCGTTGCTGCATTCAACCGTCGCGATGAGAAGGGCAACCGGGTCAACGACCCACGCGCCATGATCCTCGACGTCGTGCCAGTGATTCCGCCAGAGCTTCGCCCAATGGTGCAGCTCGACGGTGGCCGCTTTGCGACCTCTGACCTCAACGACCTTTACCGTCGTGTGATCAACCGCAACAACCGCCTCAAGCGTCTGCTCGACCTCGGTGCTCCCGAGATCATCGTGAACAACGAAAAGCGCATGCTCCAAGAGGCGGTCGATGCGCTGTTCGACAACGGTCGTCGTGGTCGTCCGGTCACCGGACCTGGTAACCGCCCGCTCAAGTCGCTTTCCGACATGTTGAAGGGCAAGCAGGGTCGCTTCCGTCAGAACCTTCTCGGAAAGCGCGTCGACTACTCTGGCCGTTCGGTCATCGTGGTCGGACCTACCCTCAGCCTGCACCAGTGCGGTCTGCCAAAGCTCATGGCACTCGAGCTGTTCAAGCCATTCGTCATGAAGCGTCTGGTCGATGGCGACATTGCCCAGAACATCAAGTCGGCCAAGCGCATGGTCGAGCGTCGCAAGCCACAGGTTTGGGACGTTCTCGACGATGTCATCAAGGAACACCCAGTGCTCCTCAACCGTGCGCCGACGCTTCACCGCCTCGGCATTCAGGCCTTCGAGCCAGTTCTCGTCGAGGGCAAGGCAATCCAGCTGCACCCGCTGGTCTGCACCGCCTTCAACGCTGACTTCGACGGCGACCAGATGGCCGTCCACTTGCCACTGTCGGCTGAAGCACAGGCCGAGGCCCGTGTCCTCATGCTGTCGGCAAACAATGTGCTGAGCCCGGCCAACGGTCGCCCTCTCGTCACGCCGACCCAGGACATGATCATTGGTGCGTTCTACCTGAGCCAGCTCGTACCGAAGTCCGATGGCGAAGGACGTACGTTCCGCAACCTCGACGAAGTACTCATGGCCTACGAGATTGGCGACGTCAACCTGCACGCTGAGGTGACCTATCGCCACGAGTCGTTGCTCGAGACGCCAGCAAACGGTGAAGCCGCGGTCTACACCAAGACCACGATCGGACGAATCCTGTTCAACGCAGTGCTTCCCGACGGCTTCCCGTACGTCAATGAACCTATTGCTAAGGGCGTTATGGGCGACATCGTCGACACGCTTGCACGCGAGTATCCAAAGGCCGTTGTGTCTCGCTCGCTCGATGGCATCAAGAACCTCTGCTACCGCTACGCCACCCAGTCTGGCCTCACCGTCTCTATCGACGATGTGAAGACGCCGGACTCGAAGCGCAGCATTCTCGATGCGCACGAGAAGGACGCAGAGAAGGTCGAGACCCAGTTCCGACGCGGCATCATCACCGATGGTGAACGTCGTCAGAAGGAGGTTGAGATCTGGTCTGAGGCAACCGAGCAAGTGAAGAACGAGATGGAGAAGGGCCTGAAGGCCGAACACTTCAACCCGATCGACATGATGGTTACCTCCGGTGCTCGAGGAAACATGATGCAGGTCCGCCAGATTGCGGGTATGCGTGGTCTCGTTGCGAACCCTCGTGGCGATATGATCCCTCGTCCAATCAAGAGCAACTTCCGCGAAGGTCTTGCGATGCTCGAGTACTACATCGCTACTCCGGGTGCTCGTAAGGGTCTGGTCGATACCGCACTCCGTACTGCTGACTCTGGCTACCTCACCCGTCGACTCGTCGACGTGGCCCAGGAGCTCATCGTCAACATGGAAGACCCCTTCGAATCGGGTGGCACGGTTCGTGGCATCTGGCTCGAAGACGTCAACCCCGATTCTGCGGGCAAGCGCACGTACCTCGAAACCCGCCTACTCAGCCGTGTTCTGGCCGACGATGTTCCATTGTCCAACGGTGAGACGCTGGCTGCAGGCACCGAGGTTACCGAAGACATGATGATCGCCATGCGTGACGACACCACGATCGACCGAGTTCGTGTTCTGTCGCCGCTGACCGACGAATCTGAGCGTGGCATTTCTGCAAAGTCCTACGGCACATCGCTCGCCACTGGCAAGACAATCGAGCCTGGAGAGGCTGTCGGCGTTATTGCTGCGCAGTCGATCGGCGAGCCTGGCACGCAGCTCACCATGCGCACCTTCCACACCGGTGGTGTTGCAGGTGGTGGCGATATCG
>CAZBTI010000168.1:0-3618 GCA_964494395.1 uncultured Acidimicrobiales bacterium
CTGAGGACAACGACTTCGACGAAGTCGTTCCTCCAATTCCTCCGGCGTCGATTCACGGAACTGTTGTCGATGATGCTGGTGATCCGATTCCTGGTGTGACGATCACGTTGTCTGGTGATGCTGATGCAACCACCGAGACTGATGATGACGGCAACTATTGGTTCTCTGATCTTGCTCCTGGCACCTACACGGTGACGGAGACTCAGCCTGCTGGGTTTGATGATGGTGGCGAGACTGCTGGAACTTCTGGTGGCACGGTGACTGACGATCAGATTGCTGACATTGTTCTTGCTGCTGGTGACGTGTCTGAGGACAACGACTTCGATGAGCTCGTACCTCCGACTCCTGAGCCAGAGCCAGAACCTGAGCCAGAGCCAGAACCTGAGCCAGAGCCAACTCCTGAGCCAGAGCCAACTCCTGAACCGGAACCAACTCCTGAGCCAGAGCCAACTCCTGAACCGGAACCAACTCCTGAGCCTGAGCCAGGACCAGAACCTGAGCTTCCAAGTCCTGGCGCAGTTTCGGGTCAAGTGTTCTTCGACGTTGGTGTAGACGGCAATCTCGACCCTGTCGATACCGATGTTTCAGGCGTGACGGTCAACTTGCTGGACGCGAACGGCGTCATCATTGCGACCACCACAACTGCTGCAGACGGAACCTACATCTTTGAAAACGTTCCACCCGGTGACTACCTCGTCGAGGTCGTCCCACCAGCAGACTCTGAGTTCACCATCCCCGGTGGAGACTCACTGTTCACCGATGCCATCACCACAATTTCGGTAACCGTGGTGGCCGGTGAGACGGTGACCGACATCGATGCTGGTCTTATCGACGAACCAGTTCCAGCTCCAGATCCATTGCCAGCTCCAGATCCAGCACCTCCAACGCTTGCGTTGACCGGTGTTGAATCCAGCTTGCTGGCGCTCATCGGCCTTGCACTCTTGGCCTTTGGCGCAATGCAGCTTGGTCTCATGAGCGCAATAACAGGGCGGGGAAATCGTCGCCAGTAGTCCCAGTAGTAGGGGAACCCGGCGCGACGATTAGTACGAGCGCACGCTGCAATCGCAGCGTGCGCTCGTGCGCGTTTTGGCTAGCTTTCGCTTTCGAGTCTCTTGCGCAGGCTGACGTTGATCACGCCGAGGACGAGTCCCACAGCGGCAAAGGCCAGGGCGGTCGAACGGAACGAACCCGCTCGATCCCCGCCGATCGATACCCAGCGGATCGCAAAGAAAATTGCCATGACGAAAAAGGCCGGGAACGTACTCGAGATGATGAGTCCGTGCCGAATAGGCCCGGTGATCGGTGTTGGGTCGGGCCCGTCGAAGTGGGTCCAGTCGGGGTGGTCTTCCTCGGCAGGTTCGTAGTCGCTCATCGATCAGCCTTTCTGTGCCCTGTTCGATCGGCCGTTCCAGCAGCCGCGGTGCCAGTGTCGTCGCAGGTCGACCGCTTCGGGTGGGACGGCAACGATATGTCCGAGTCCGACCGGGATGTCACGGTTGCACCCAGGACAGAGGTAAACCTTGTTCGCCTGATACGGCTGGATAGCGCGAGTTTCTGCGCCGTCCCAAAAGTCGAACTTCGGTTTCTTGCCCACAACTTCAGTCTGCCAGCACGCTGCAGTCCTCGGTCATCGGTCGGTAAATGTCTGCCCTATCGCAGGGTGACGTTTACTCGCGTTGTCGGGCTAGTGGTTTGTTCGTTGTTGTCGCGAGCCCTGACCTGCACTTGGTACTCGCCGTCGGGAAGCACCGGGGTGCTGTACGCCCAGTTGGTGCGGTTACCGCCAGGGTTGGTTATCGATGTCTCGATCCACTGGGCTGCGCCCAGCGAACCATCGCTGCGCAAACTTTGGCCGGTGTCGAGGTTGCGAATCAGAATCTCTACTGCGGTGAGGGTGCCATCGTCGGTGGCCGAGCCGCTAGCTGAAATTCGCCCGTTGGTGATTGTCACTCCATCAACCGGTGAGGTAATCACCGCTTGGGGGAGGTTGTCGCCCGGGAAGGCACGGAAGGTTCCGAGCAGGTCGTCGCTTGCTGCCTGTCCTGCGGTGTCTACTGCGCTCACGAAGAAGAAGTACTCCCCGGCGACAGGGGCGTTGAAGGTAAAGTTCCAATTGGGTTGTCGAGCCTGGGGCGCCGA
This sequence comes from uncultured Acidimicrobiales bacterium, assembly GCA_964494395.1. GTDB lineage: Bacteria > Actinomycetota > Acidimicrobiia > Acidimicrobiales > SHLQ01 > SHLQ01. The sequence continues at coordinate 2,140 of CAZBTI010000168.1, forward strand.
CAGGTCGGCAAAGAATGGGTCGGGGGTGGGGCCTCGAGAGCCGTCTCTTTGCAGCCATTCGTTGCTGTCGGTGTCGAGGATGCCGATCGTCACCCGGTTGACGCCGTTGTCGTCGGCTGCGGTGCCACTGATGTCGATTCGAAGCGAGTCAACACCCTGAGCAAACCTGTTGTCGATGTCGAAGGTGATCGTCGGCAGGTCATCGCCGGCAGGTCCAACCACGATTTGTGTGCGGACGATGTTGCTGCTGCCGATCGAGTCTGTGACACGGAAGATCACGTCGTAGGTGCCAGCCGGCAATCGCGGTGACAGATAGCTCCAGTTGCGAGATGTTCCGCCGTTCGTTCCGGGAATGACGAAGGGCACCGCCCGATCTCCTAGCGCACCGTTTGCTTGGACGCCCGATCGGTCGATGGTGTCTCGGAGAATCACCGAGACGTGGTCAATCCCCGCCGATGCCTCGGCTGTACCTGCGAAGGAGAACCGGCTGTTCCCGGGGAGCTTCTGGTTAGCGCCCGAGGTGAGCGTGATCGCTGGAGGCGCGGTGTTGCCCGATTGGGTGAAGACTCGGTTGATCCGCGTGCGTTGCCCCGAGGTGTCGAACCCATCGATGGTTAGTTGCCACTCTCCAACGGGCAGTCCGGTGATCGTGCGGGTCCACTCGGTTGAGGTTCCGCCGGGGCTGGAAAGTGTGGCCGACAATGATTGGGCTTCACCGATCGACCCATCGGCTCGGTAGTACAAATTCGTTGCCCTGTTGCGCACGAGAAAGCTAACGCTTTGGACTCCGAGGTCGTCCGCGGCCGTTCCGGAGACGACGACTGTGGAGCTCGCAATATCGAAGTCTGGGGTTGCGATTGAGATTTCGGGCGGAGCGTTCGTTGCTCCGCCGACGAGGAAGCTACGAAGAGCTTGAGTCTCGTCACGATTTCCGTCGCTGTCGAAGACGCGTGCGGAGATGTCGAACTGGCCGGTGAAATCGAGCCTTACCTGGACCGACCATGGCGATGAACTGGCGTTGGTGTTGAGGTCGATATCGATCGGTGCCCACTCGGCGGTGTAGCTGCCGTCCTCGTTGAGGTACTCACCGGTCGCTCGCCTCACGACGGTTAGGCGAACCGTGCTGATTCCATTTGGTGACGTGGCGTTTCCCGAGAGGGTCACATTGCCAGCATTGACGACCGCTCCATTACCGGGGGTGCTGATCGTGCTGTTGAGCGCGGTTCCGTTGCCTCCGGTGTTGCAGGCAATGTCTTGGAAGGGCTCGGTGTAGTTGGGTCCGCGGAGTCGGGCGGCGATCGTGTCGGTGCTGTTCGCGTTGATGGTGACGGTGTTGGCGTTGACGGTTGCTGCCCAGCTGCCATTCACGCGGGCTTGGAGGCTGGAGCCGAGGTCGCCGGTGAAGGTGACGGTTGCTGTCCCGTTGTTGAAGGTGGCGTTGCAGGAGAAGTCGCCGGTCGGTGTGGGGGTGCCTCCGCC
>CAZBTI010000168.1:3718-6403 GCA_964494395.1 uncultured Acidimicrobiales bacterium
TGTTGAAGGTGGCGTTGCAGGAGAAGTCGCCGGTCGGTGTGGGGGTGCCTCCGCCATCACCGGTGTTGCAGGCAATGTCTTGGAAGGGTTCGGTGTAGTTGGGTCCGCGGAGTCGGGCGGCGATCGTGTCGGTGCTGTTCGCGTTGATGGTGACGGTGTTGGCGTTGACGGTTGCTGCCCAGCTGCCATTCACGCGGGCTTGGAGGCTGGAGCCGAGGTCGCCGGTGAAGGTGACGGTTGCTGTCCCGTTGTTGAAGGTGGCGTTGCAGGAGAAGTCGCCGGTCGGTGTGGGGGTGCCTCCGCCGCCGCCGCCGATCGGGAAGATGGCGTGCCGGCCGATATTGGTCTGGCCGCCTAAGCGGCTGCCGTCGTGACCAACGAGGAGCCCGTACTGGTTTGACCATGTAAGGCTTTGCACGCCAATGAAGGAGTCCGAGCCAGGGTTCCAATCGAGGGACTTGCCGGTGGTGGGATCGAGGGCTCCGAGCTGCTCACGTTGCACGACCTGGTTGCCGAGGGCGATCGGTCCCTGGGCTTGACCGAAGCCGAAGTTCGTCTGCGCATCGCCGGGGAAGGGGTTGTCCGATCCAGGAGCTTCTTGGAACTGGAAGTGTCCACCGACGTACACGGCGTCGTTGCTAATCGTCACCCCGAGGACGGTGTCGAAGTGGCGTGAAACCCAATCGGCATTAACGTTTGCTCCGCCAGACGTTGGGAAACGGTTGGCTGTATCGCCCGCTGGTGGGCGGTCGCCTCCGCTCGTGACGACGACGACGTAACTTCCATCCGGTGAAATTGCCAAGCGCCGCATCCGAAGAGCGCCACCAAAGCGGGCAAGTTCGTTGTCGTACAGGTTGGTGGACCAGTTGGCGAGCGTGGTGCCGGCACCCGAAATATTGAATCGGGCGACGCCGGTGCGATTCTGGCCATCGATAAATCGCGCGGTATGGGTGGCCCAGAGTTGGCTTCCATTTGGACTGACCTCCAGCCAGCGAACGCCGATACCGCCGCCGGTCTGGACGCTGAACTCGAAGTTAAAATCTGTCGAGGCGTCGAGATTGCCGGTATCCGGGTTCAGCGCGGCGAGAGCTTCGACACCTTGGCCATTGACACTCGTGAAGTTTCCGCCAATAAAGACCCTTCCTTGGCCAAATGCCACAGCATCGGGTGTGGTTCCCACCGAGGTGTCGAACGCAGAAACGACGTCACCGTTCGAGTCAACCTTTGCGACTCGCCGATGTGCTTCGCCGTCTACTCGACCGAATTGCCCGACGATGTAGACGGCGCTGCCGTCGGTCGCGATGGCGTTGATGAAGTTGTCGACGTCTGGCCGGAACGTTCCATCGAAGCGTCCGCTGTCGGCGTTGTACGCAGCGATGTAGGGCTGAGTGATCGTCGCGCCACCGACGTTGCGGATCTGGGTGAAGTCGCCGACGACGATCACTCGGTTGCCGATGATGACGCTGTCGAATACCTCACCGTCGAGCACCTGCAGAGTGTCTGTCCGTGGTGTTTCACTAACACCGGGCGTTGTTTGAGCACCCGCAGACAGGGTGTAGCCCACAAGCACTGCGCAGATGATTGCCAGCATGAAGATTGCTGGGCCCAGAGCCCTTCGAAGCAAGGTCACGAAAACTCCCCTCGGCTGAACCACGTGGGTGGTTCAACCACTACCGCCTAGAGAGAAGGTAATTCAATCGTTACCGAAAGTGATGGTCAGGAGGTACATCCCCACCTTCAGCTGAGGAGAATTTGGCTCTGTCCACAGTGCTAACCGGCGGAGACTCCTGCTTTGGCCGTCTACTGGCTAGTTGACACGAATGGTCGACTGGGCGTTGTCACGCCAGTTCGAGCGGTTCTCTTCGTTATCCCAAGCCCACAACAGCACGGAGTATCGACCGGTCCGGTCAAGGTCTACGTTTGGCAGGCTCCAAACGTCTGAGCTGCCGAGATCAGCGAGATTCCAATGCCAGCTGTCGACCCAGGCCTGACCGTTCCAGTACTGACCGCTGGGGAGGTGCTGAATCACAACACGGACTCGGTCGACGCGCACGTCGTCGGTGACGCCGCCCCGGAGGGTTGTCACTCCTACCGATGTTGAGGTCGGGCTAGAGAATGTCGCTACTGGAGCAATGTCTCCAATGATCGAGTTAGCGTTGATGTTGGTCTGAGAGTTGTCACTCCAGTTGGAGCGGTTCTCGTTGCTGTCCCATGCCCACAGCAGGACCGAGTATTGGCCCTCGGCATCGAGGTTGACCTGTGGAAGTGTCCACGTCTCACCCTCAAGCTCGGCGAGATTCCATTCCCATCCACTCACCCAGTCTTGGCCGTTCCAATACTGGCCAGACCGGAGGTTCTGGACGGTTACTCGGACTCGATCCACGCCGACGTTGTCATCGGTGACCGTGCCGGTGAGATCGACGAGCCCCGTTGGTGTTGCCGTCGCTGCGCTGAACGTCGCAACCGGTGCCGTCGAATCGAACGAGCGTTCAGGTTCTGGCTGTGGCTCTGGTTCTGGTTCTGGTTCTGGTTCTGGCTCAGGTTCTGGCTCAGGCTCTGGCTCTGGCTCTGGTTCTGGTTCTGGTTCTGGTTCTGGCTCAGGCTGCGGCTCAGGTTCTGGCTGCGGCTCAGGTTCTGGCTGCGGCTCTGGTTCTGGCTGCGGCTCAGGTTCTGGCTGCGGCTCAG
>CAZBTI010000169.1:0-4643 GCA_964494395.1 uncultured Acidimicrobiales bacterium
GGAATCGAGAAGCGTGATCAGTTCATCGGCGCAACCGTGCACATCTCCAATGATGTCGAACGGGCCAGTGTCGTCTTTGCGATCGGTCCACAGCTTCGTCCGAGCGATGTAGATGGACTCGATTTCGTCGGGTGATTCGATGATGTAGGAGCGAGAAAAGCCGTCCTTGCGAATGTGTTTCTTGCTTCGGTGGATCGCTTTGTGCTGGCGTTTGATCGCATGTTCGGGAATCGATCGGTCAGATCGCTGCTCGTTGCGTTCGAGACAGACCTCCAAGGGGAGGTCGAAGATGATGGCCGTCGAGAGGACATCCCATTTCCGCCCTAACTCAAGTAGTGAAGCACGGTCCTCTCGTTTGGTGTTGGTGGCATCGACGACGGTGAGGCGACCAACCTCGAGACGCTTGTCGACGATCTCATGGAGTAGGGCAAAGGCCTGTGCCGTGACGGACTGATCGCTCTCGTCATCGGCGACGAGGGCGCGGCACTGGTCACTCGAGACAACTTCGGTCTGCGCGAAGTGGGATTGGGCAAAGGTTGACTTTCCCGAACCCGACGCCCCGCACAACAGAATCAGTCCCAACTCAGGAACCTGGATCTCGTTCCCTCTCATTGCGATGACCCCCGCGTGAAGATGGCCATCTGGGTAGGTGGTCCCGTCATCTCGTCGTCAGGGCCGATACCGGAGAATTTCACGGAGTATCCGTAGGCCGAGCAGATCTCCTCCGCCCACGAAGTGAACTCGAGTCGGGTCCATTCGAAGCGGTGATCGTTGTGGCGAAGTGTCCCGACCGGCAGTCGCTCGAAGTGGACGTTGTACTCCCGATTCGGCGTCGTCACGACCACGGCCTGTGGAGCAGCTTCAGCGAACACGACGTGCCCAAAGACATCGAGCCGTTCTTCGTCGAGGTGTTCGATGACTTCGATGGCGGTCGCAATATCGAATCCCTGAAGGCGATCATCGGTGTAGGTAAGTGCACCCTGTTGGAGGGTCAGGCTCTCCCGGCGCCGCTCGGACAGGTCATCTCGATGAAGACGCTCGTCGGCGCGGCGTAACGCTTGCATCGATACATCGACGCCCAGAATCTTGGTCACCGACGGCTCGGCTACAAGACGGCGAAGTAGTCGACCCTCGCCACAACCGAGATCGACGACGGCGCCACCCGAAAGGCTTTGGATTGCATGCACCACCGAGTCCATGCGTTGTTCGTTTAGGCTCAACGGTCGCTCGAGCGAAGCCTCGCCCGAGTCGGCTCGCTGGTCTGACGTAGCAGTGTCCACGGCGCCAACGGATAGTTGAGCCAGGGCGTCTTCGGCGAGCGAACGGAAACGTAAGTAGCGCCGCGAGATCAACTCCCGCTCGGGGTGAGCTGCGAGCCAGTCGCCACCGCGTCGCAAGAGCTTTTCGACTTCATCTTCGTCGATCCAATAGTGCTTGCGCCCATCGAGAGCAGGGAGGAGTACGAAGAGGTGGGCGAGCGCATCCTTCACCTTCTGAGACCCGCGAAGTGAAACTGAAGCGTACGGTCCGTCTCCCCAACCATCGAACGAGGTGTCGAGGGGGAGGACCTCGCAGCCGACATCCCAACCAAGGGGTGCAAAGAACGACGTAATCAGCGAAGCATCACCCGCCGTCCCGACGACGGGGACATGGATCTCGAGATCGAGTGCTTTGTCGACCAGTTCGGGCTTGGTCTCGCACGTCCCCGACAATGCGGTTCCGAACAGTTTGCCGATGGCCACCGACAACATCGACGACGCAACGTAGGGGCGGTCGTTCACATAGGGCTCGAGGGTCGCAGGCCCGGAGTGGCCTCGAGTTCGCCGGCTGAGTTGAACGGGGTCGATCTCCACGAGCAGCGCCGCAGTGGTTCGAGCGCTCGTGGCTTCGGGGTAAAAGACGTGCGCTACGCCATTGGCGACCGACTGGGAGCGGACCCGATCTGGATGTTTGTGGAGAAGGTAGCCAAGGTCCTCAGCACCGGGACCATCGCAGGTGATGGAAAACAACACCCGACCAGCTAATCAACTAGGTGCACGCAATCAAAATTTGAAGGCTCACCCACACTGGTTGTGTGTGAGCCTTCAAATTTTGGATAGGGGAGCGGAGCGAACGGCTTAGGCGGCAGTTGAGCTGAGGCCGGCGAGTCCGAAGCCAACGCTGAATCGCTCACACCAGATATCGACCGAGTTGAACACCGTGAGGTCGACGTCGGGTGGAATCTCATAGTTCTGATCGCCGATGTTTCCCTGAAGGTCGCCGAGGCTCACGAACTCACCGTTGTCGGCTCGGAGGTACACCTTGAGGTCGGGGCCGTTCGGGGTAGCGAAGTTCTCGAGGCGCAAGAACCGCTGCTCGCTGCCATCGGTGAGGACGAGTGCGTCACCGACGACGTCGTAACCGTTGATCACGTTGTCCTCGAAGTCACCAGCGAAGATGGTCTGCACCTCGCCGGCCATTTCCGGCTCGCCTTCGGCGGCAGTGGTCGGGTTCGCGTCGGCTAATTCCATTGCCTCCTCAAATTCAGCAGCGACGTCGGAGTCAAAGGTTGGTCCTGCTTGGTCGACCTCGGTGTCAATGAAGGCCGTCTGGATGCCGAAGAAGCCAAAGGCGAGCCACGCAAGGGCCGCCACGACGAGCAATGAGCCGATGGCCACGACTGGTTTGTTGTTCTTAATGATGTCCATACTCAGATAACCGTCCTCAACAAACTGGGGTTCCGAACCATGCCGTTGTTTCTAGTCCGTTTCGATCAGTGATGCGTGGAGGCACACCCCAGATGAACGAATTGGGAACAAACTGGGTGGAGTTTGGGTTGTCTCCTCGATGAGCAATGCCGTGGTTGGTCTCGAGCGGGCCGAAAAGGATGAGATGCCTGCGATGCGTCGCTGGGCTGTATGGGGCTTGCCCACCCTCTTCACTCTTGGTTGGGTGGTTTTCGTGCTGGTCTTTGGCCATCTCGACCGCGTCGCCGACAACTGGCGGTCGTCAGGCACGATGGTCATTGGAAGCTTCGTTGCTGGCTCTACCCCGCAGGGCGGCGGTGCGGTCGCTTTCCCCGTGTTCACCAAGGTCATCGGCATCTCGGCGCCGGTCGCCCGAACGTTTTCCATCGTCATACAAGCAACCGGCATGGTGATGGCTTCGCTATCGATCCTGCTCGCTGGTCGCAAGATTGACTGGAAGGCACTGAGCCTCGGCCTCGCAGGCGGGTCGGTCGGCTTCGTCTTGGGTCTCTTTGTACTCGGCGACCCGAACACCGCGTTCTGGGAACCGAGGGTCGACTCTGCATTTGTGAAGGTGGCCTTCACGATTGCAATTTTTGCCGTTGCGGTCATAGTCCGACTCGTGTCGAAGCGCAGCGCAGGGTATGACGTTGTGCCCGATTGGGGCTCGCGCTCGGTGTTCGTCATGCTGTCTTTCGCATTCGTGGGCGGGGTGTTCTCCGCACTTACGGGTTCTGGAGTCGACGTCTTTCTCTTCGTCTTCATCGTGTTGGTCGCCGGCGTCACGCCGCGGGTAGCAATCCCGACGAGCATCGTTGCAATGGCCGGGGTATCGCTTCTCGGCCTGGTGATCCTCGGATTCGGCCACGGCCAACTCGACATTGGCCTGAGCAACTCAGGCACCGATGTCATCTCGGTCGCTGGCTCAGCCTTTGGACCAGAGTCAGCAGTGCAATTCGACCTCTTCGGTATCTGGCTCGCCGCGGCGCCAATCGTCGTGTGGGGCGCTCCGTTAGGTGCATGGGTGGCAGCGAAGGTCAGCGAGACCGTGGTGATTGCGTTTGTCGCGTTCATGGCGCTTCTCGAAGTCGCAACGACTGCGATCTTCCTCGATGATCTGCAAACGAACCGGGTGCTCCTGGCCTTCTTCTTTGTTGGAATGGCCGTTGTCTACCTTGCTGTGAAGCGTCTCGATCGAGTTGCCGAGTGGATTATGCCCGACAGCGAATAGTTAGTCGCCGGTGGCGCTGAAGTGCATCCAATCCTTCACCGAGTTCCAGTCCCCACCCCACGTCCACCCAATATCGGCAAACAGCTTTCGAACGTCCTCTGAGATCATCCCGGGAACGTCTCGATCCCTGTCGACGTACGACGCTCCCAACGTCGGGATCACCTGGCTATTCGAGACATACGGATTGTGAACCGGGTTGATGTCGATCGCATCGCCGAAGGCGTGGCGGGACCACCGAGACCCGGAGACGGTCCGTCGGCACGTAAAGGCCGTGGTGTTGTTCGCCTTGCCGTCAGGGCCGAGCGAAAGGTCGTGTTGAGAGACGACCTCCATCTGTTCGATCGGAAAGCGCATCTCGTGGAGTTGGGTGAAGATAGCAACGAGATCATCGACAGCATCCCGATGCACGACCATCTCGCCGGTGTGAAATTCGCCGTCGAAGCCATAGAAGGACACCTGCGCGTAGGAGAGTTCTGTTGCGGTCACCGGGCAATCGTGGGTCCAGGTGCTACGTGCAATCACCTCGACGGGAGCGGGCGTTGTGACGACCGAGACGAACTGGTCGTCGACCGGTGGTGTGAGGACATCAACGGTTGAAAGACGCCGATCGTCGATTTCGGCTGGGCTCAACGTCGTCACCGGAGGCACCGGAGGCACCGTGCTCGTCGGTGCGGTCGTTGTCGGGG
>CAZBTI010000169.1:4743-6353 GCA_964494395.1 uncultured Acidimicrobiales bacterium
TCAACCAATTCGGTCGGCACGGTGTTGGCCGTCGTGGCGTCCGTACCGCCGCACCCGAGAACGACGAAAGCCACAGCCGATAAAACTCGTTTGAGTCGTTTCGACTGTGGCCACGTCACCCAACCACGTTATTGCTGAGGTTGTGGAGCATCGGTGATGCCCACGACCGTTTTACCTCCGGACTATTAGCCGAAGATCGAGTAGAACTCGATGTCTCCGTCGCTGTCCTGACGAGAGATATCGATCGAACCGATGTTGTTAACCTCGCTCAGGTTCGTGCTGCCGTTACCACTGGCATCGAAGGTGATCTGTTCGAGGAAGATCAAGTTGCCAGCTGGGTTGTTGACGAGCACACGGATGGTTTGCATTGGCGTACCGGTAACCGTCAGGTTCTGGGTTCGGTTGTTGTAGTTGAAAGACTCCAACGCAGTCTCGAGGACCTGCCGGGTGCTGCCGTTGAATGCGGTGATGTCATCACCGATCGCGGCGGCCGCACTAACTCCCAATGGACCCCAAGTACCGTTCGTGCGAATGGTTGTCTCGAATGGAAGGAATCCAGGAATCCTGATCTCAAGGTTCTCTTCACCATTGAAGTCAACATTCCAGTTGCGACCGACCACGGTCGCTTGACCAGTCAGCCCTTCAGGGAACGTTGCAACGATGGTCTGGGTCGGGTTCGCGAGGTCGACACCGTCGACGATCTCACAGACGGTGTCTTCGTCAGCTGCGTTAAAGCACTGGTCGTTTCCATTGCCGCCGACAGCAACGTTGAGCCCGTTGCCGCCATCGATGGTGTCGTTGCCGTCGTTGCCACGAAGGATGTCCGGGTTGCCGTCGCCGCGAAGGGTGTCGTCACCTCGGTTTCCGTTAAGAACGTCTTGGCCGTTGCCACCTTCGAGGACATCCTTGCCCTTTGAGCCGGTCAGGACATCGTCTCCCCTGCCGCCAATGAGCCTGTCGGCTCCTTGGCCACCAACGAGGGTGTCGTCGCCAGCGCTACCGATAAGCCGATCGCGGCCGTCGTTTCCGGCGAGGGTGTCAGCGCCGTTTCCGCCGGTGATCACATCGTCGCCTGAACCGCCTACGACAGTGTCTGCGCCCGCTCCAGCAAAGATGGTGTCATTGCCACCTCGGCCGAAGATGATGTCGGCTCCGCCGAGACCAAGGATCTCGTTATCGCCCGAACCAGCACAGATAAAATCGTTGCCGCTCGTGCCGGTAATTCTCGCGCCGTTGGACACAACGACATTGAAGCCTGCGGGCGCTGTGCCGCAGGCTGTCGATGCCTGAGCGCCGACGGTTGCCGCTGGCGCTGCCAAGGAAGCGCCGACAACGCCGACGGTCAGAAGGGCGGAGGCGAAGGTCTTCCTTCGCCGGGGGGACTGAATCTTCATTGTTTGGACCTCACATTACGTGGAAAATTGATTCGTTTGCCGAATATCTGCGGCTGCCCTTTTGGAGGGTACCGCACAGCTGTGGACAAGTCGAAACGAATGGTCCGCCCCCAAAATCCCGCAATTCTTGGTCCGTACGCGTGGGCCTGTCGGCACTGGCGAAGCGTAATCGGTCCGTGACAGCGTGGGATGGATGAGCAGAACTCCTACTCGATT
>CAZBTI010000170.1:0-6301 GCA_964494395.1 uncultured Acidimicrobiales bacterium
CTCCGGAACGGTGTCGGCGCCTGAGAGCCATTCGGCGAGGCGCCCCTTCGAGTCGGGGTCGAGGCGGGCACGAATGACCATGCCAAAATCGTTCGCGCTTTCGCTCAGGACTTGTCCTTCCCGGTGGACCTTGGCGAGCACGTCGCCGCGGTCGTAGGGGATGGTGAGCTCCACCAGTTCGGTCATTGCGCGCAGGCGGTCGCTCAGCACTTCGTATACGCCATCGATGCCGGTGCCTTCCTTGGCCGAGACGGCGACTGCGCCGGGGAACCGAGCGAGCAGACCATCGACATCGGGGTTGAGGTCGATCTTGTTGAAGACCATGACCTCGGGAACGTCTTGTGCGCCGATGGCATGCAACGTCCTGCGCACGGCGTCGATATTGCCCTGTACATCGGGCGCCGAGGCGTCGACCACGTGCAACAGCAGGTCGGCGTCGATCACGACGTCGAGGGTGCTCTTGAACGCTTCAACCAATTGGGTCGGGAGCTTGCGGACAAAGCCGACCGTGTCGGTGAGGAAGAGCTTCTCGCCGCCCGGTAGCGACAACTTGCGAGTCGTTGCGTCGAGCGTGGCGAAGAGCCGGTCTTCGGCGAGAACCCCTGCGTCGGTCAAGCGGTTGAGCACGCTCGACTTCCCTGCGTTGGTGTAACCGACCAGTGCGACGCGACGATTCGAGGTTCGCTTGCGTGCCTTGGACTGCACTGCTCGGTTCTTGGCGAGCTTGCGCAGTTCTTCTTCGAGCTTGTGTACTCGCCGGACGAGCCGGCGCCGGTCGACCTCGAGTTGGGTCTCTCCGGGGCCTCGCGTACCGATGCCGCCGCCCTGCTGGGAGAAGGTTCGGGCGGCGCTACGGAGCCGTGGTAGCCGGTATTTGAGCTGAGCGAGTTCTACCTGGGCTTTGCCTTCGGTGCTGGATGCGTTCTGGGCGAAGATGTCGAGAATCACCGCCGTCCGATCGAGCGCAGAACGACCCAGGATCTTTTCGAGGTTGCCCTGCTGTGCTGGCGACAGTTCATCGTCGAACACCACCGTGTCGCTGTCTGTCGCGAGCGACATGTCCTTGATCTCTTGGGCCTTACCTTTGCCCACGAAGGTGGCTGGGTCGGGAGCATTGCGACGCTGGTGGACTCGTCCCACCTCGTCGGCTCCTGCGGTGTCGACCAGCAATGCCAGTTCATCGAGCGACGCGTCGGTTTCATCTGCGCTGCCCTCGGGCATGGTCACCCCGACGAGAACAATGCGTTCACGGAATGTCCGATCGATCAGACCTGAGGACTCGCCTCCGTATTCTCCAAAGGCGCCGCGGTGATCCGACTGGAGTTCGCCTTTCGACGAACGCGACGAGTCGTCACCCATGTGGGACCTCTACCGAGCCAACGAAGGTGGCTGGTCCGGTAAGGATGGCGGTCGGCCGTTCTTTGGTCATCACGTCGACCACAGCCGCTCCCCCGGGCATCTGGACGGTGACTGGTGAGGTCACGAGCCCCCAGTCGTGGAACCGTTGGGCAGTAACCGTCGCACCAGAGCCGCAGGCTTGGGTGATTCCGGCGCCGCGTTCCCACACGAAGAGCGAAAGTTCGTCGTCGCCAACGACCTTCACCATGTGGGCGTTTACGCCGTTCGGAAAATGAGTCTCGATCTGTGGACCGACGTGAGCGAGGTCGACGTTTGCAGGGTCTGCGGTGTGAAGCACGACGTGGGGGTTTCCAACCGCACCCACCGCCCATTGCTCTACGTCGGGGAGCCCGTCGATAGAGCCAAGAAAGTCAGCGTCGTTGGGAATATCGCCCGTATCGACGGGACCCATATCGATCGAAGCCTGAGACACGAGCGGGTCGTTCGTTGGATCGAGCGTGCACTGGCGCACCCCCGCGGGAGTATCGAGATCTACTTCGAGGCTCTGCACCCCTCGCCGCATCGCTATTGCTTGAGCGAAACAACGAGCCCCGTTGCCTGAAATTTCGGCGGTCGAACCATCGCTGTTGAACAATGCCATGGTCACAGTCGATCCTCGATCGATGCCGAAAATCAACCCGTCGGCGCCGACGCCGGTAGACCGGTTGCAGAGATCGACGGCGAGATCGGCAGCGTTTGTCGGAACGTCGTCGACGAAGGTGACGAGGAAGTCGTTTCCGAGGCCGTGGTGTTTGGTCAAGTGCACGGTTCCAGTATGGCTGAGTCCGGCCACTACCGAACCCCCATCAGCGAAAGCGCCTGATCGAGAGCGGAAGTCGATGGTGTGCTCTCGTCGAGTTCCGCCCACTGGATTCGCGGGTCTCGTTCAAACCATTTCATCTGGCGGCGAGCAAAGCGTCGGGTCCGCACTCTTGCGGTCTCCAGAGCGTCATCGAGCGCGACGCCGTCTTCGAGGTGGCTCAACAGTTCGCGATAACCAAGAGCTTGGCGGGCGGTTCGGCCGATCGGCCGCTCGCGCGATAGCAGCGCCTCGACCTCGGGAAGGAAGCCCTCGATCATCTGCTGGCCATAGCGAGCGTTGATCCGATCGATCACCAATTCCTTGTCCATCCGTAGTCCCAGCAGGCGAAACTCGGTGTCGGGGTAATCGGTCATGCCGGGGCCGAACGACGAGAATGGTTGGCCCGAACCGATGGTCACCTCGAGGGCGCGGAGCAGTCGTCGTTCATTATTCGCGTCGATCCGTGATGCACCGAGTGGATCGAGTTTGCTCAATCGTGCAAAGAGTTCAGCGTTCGTAAGGCCCTCTGCGCCCAGAGCGGCAGCGGCGTCCGGATACTGGCCTGGGAAGGAGAGATCATCGATGACCGCACGTAGATACAACCCGGTTCCGCCGACCAGTACGGGGATGGCACCTCGAGCTGCCATGTCGGCTGCCACCTCCCGCCAGGTGCGCTGAAAGCTGGACACTGCGAAGTCGTCGGCGGGGTCGGCAATATCGATGAGGTGGTGCGTGACTGCCTCTTGCTCGGCTGCGGTTGGTTTCGCTGTGCCGATATCCATCCCCCGGTACACCTGCATCGAGTCGATCGACACCAACTCGACGCCTTCGACACGTTCCGCGATCGCCAATGCCAAGCTCGATTTGCCCGAGGCTGTGGGTCCAAGAATGCACAATGGCGGCTCCGGGAAGCCCGAGGACACCGGATCGGGGCTCATCGGAAAGCAGCGACGAGCGCGTACCAGTCGAGCGTGGGTGCGTGCGGCAACTCGCCACCCGCTTCGAGATAGCCATCGAGAAATGTGCGCGACACCTCCGAGGTGAAGGTCTCGCTAAGCGAACGAATCACGATGGCGAGATCGCGTTCGGCTGGATCGAGCCCGGCACAACCGGCATCTTCGAAGGTGACGATCGAATCGACGAGAACAGCAGCGCTCACGATGGGCGCTCCGTGGGTGACGACAAGCGGACGCTGAGCGGGAACTGCCGCCAGCGTTTCTTGGAGCGTAGAGACACGAACACGGCCGAAGGGATGTGGCGGTTGTTCGTCAGGTCCGAGCGTCTCAAGCACCTTGAGGGCACCGTCGACTTCGATAGGAGTTCTTGAGGGTAGGTCAGTCGGCGGTTCCGACGTATGGAGTGAGCCGAGCCCGACTCCCATGGCGTGGGCGACCGGCAATGGGTTCTGTGCGAACTGGGCCTCATCAGCACGACCGTTCAACAAGTGTTCTGTGCTCATCCAGCGATAACCGGGATTTTCTTTCGCGTTCGAGGGCCGCGAAGTGCCTCCTGCAGTTCACCGAGGAGGTAGTGACTCTTCGCCTCGGTCACCTCTACAAGGGCGAGTGACCCGGCGGGGAGATCTCCCTCGAAGTGGATGATCTTGTTCTGACGAGTGCGTCCAGAGACCACGCCCTGGTTCCGCCTCGAAGGCCCCTCAACGACAACTTCTTCGACGAAGCCGACGCGCTCGGCGTACTTTTTTGCCGCCGACCGTTGGATGACGTGGCGCAAGCGCTCCATGCGTTCCTTCGTTACCTCTTTCGGAATGTTTGCTTCGGTCATCTCCGCAGCCTCGGTGCCCTCGCGAGGAGAAAAGACAAAGGTGTACGCCGAATCGAATTGGGCAGCGGCTGCTACCTCGAGGGTGTCTTCGAAATCGGCGTCGGTTTCGCCGGGGAATCCAACGATGATGTCGGTACTAATCGCCAGATCTGGAATGCCAGCACGCGCTTGCTCAAGCTTCTCGAGGTAACGACTTCCCGTGTAGCCGCGATGCATTCGGCGAAGAATCTCGTCGCTACCAGCCTGCAGAGGAAAGTGGAGGTGGTTGCATACCGAGTCGACCTCAGCCATTGCCGAGATCGTGTCTTCTCGGAGATCCTTGGGATGCGGGCTTGTAAACCGGACACGCTCGATTCCTGGAATGGCTCCAACACCGCGGAGCAGATCAGAAAAGAGGGGTCGACCGCGACGGCGATCGCCTTCTGCCCACAGCGAGCCGGCCAGCGCAATGTCGGCGTCTTTGGATTCTTGACCGCCGAGCTTCAGCGTGATGTCACGTCCATAGCTATTGACGTTCTGGCCGAGAAGCGTGATTTCGCTCACACCGTCGCGCGCCAAGAGCTCGACTTCGGCAATCAGATCGGAAAACCGCCGTGAAATTTCGGGGCCGCGCACCGAAGGCACGATGCAGAAGGCGCAGCTGTTGTCGCAACCGATCTGGATGGTTACCCACGCAGCATGATCGACCTCTCGCTTCTCGGGAAGCACCGATGGGAACGCGGCGTGTTCGGCGTCGACTACCGCTTCGAGAATCTCGACGATCTGTCCGTGCTCTCTGCTCTCGGCGAGGAGCTCAGCAGCGCGGTGCACATTGTGCGTTCCAAAGACAACGTCGACGTGGCTGGCCTTCTGACCAACGAGGTCTCTATCCTTTTGCGCAAGACATCCACCGACCGCAATCTGCATGTCTGGACGCCGTGCCTTTTCGGCCTTCAGGTCTCCGAGCACTGCGTAGAGCTTGTTGTCGGCATTCTCACGGATGCAGCACGTATTGAGCATCACGACGTCGGCTTCGGAGACTTCGGTCGTTGCCTCGTAGCCCTCGGCCTCGAGAAGCCCCGCGATCCGTTCCGAGTCGTGCTCGTTCATTTGGCATCCGTAGGTACGAAGCAGATACTTCCTGTTCACAAGCCGAGTCTAGGCCTCATGACGCCGGCGAAAAACATATCTGGCGCTCGCACGTGTGCGAACGCCAGATACTTGGAGGGGGAAATCTGACGACCTTCGTCGAAAGATAGATATCTATCGGCCCGGATTCAGATCGATAAAGGGTTTCGGGTCGATTTTCGAAGGCTTCGTCGCCAAACGCACCGCGAGACGGTGGAAACTGCCCGGTTCAACAAGGAAGGCAATCTTCGAGAACGCCTGGTTCGCACCAGCGGACTCGATGCGCAATTCGCCGTAGCCCAACGTCTCGCCTATCGCCGTGTGCGAGAGCACGATGTCGGTGACGCGAGCCACCGGCATCGATGCAACCCGCAAGCCAAGGAAACCTGTGGCTTCAATAATGCGTCGGTTGGTGAGGTAGCGGACCTCGTAGCTGTGCCAGCGCAACGTGAGGAATGCAAGCCGAAAGACGAAGAAGAAGCCCACGAGCGGAAGGATCACGAGCGGATCGATACCGCTAACCGTTAATACGAATGCAACGATGACCAAGGCTCCAATTGCGCCTGCGCCCCAGTCTCGACCGCGTACGTAACGCGCAATGACGAGGATCGACGCGACGAAGAGGAGCGCAGCGATGCTGACTCCGTCGAAGCCGGATCCGGCAAGGATGGTGACCACCACAATCAAAACGGCAAGCGTTTCGGCGATCGGCTCTGCGAGGCTCATCACATGCTTTGGTGCCCGGTAATAGACGACCTCATCGGCCACGAGCACATCCTCGTCGCTCGGCGGAGCGAAGATAACGCGCATCTGTTGGAACATGCCTCTATCTGCAGGAGGTTCGAAATTCTGCGCAGGCCCTCGACCTCCGCTTGACATGGGAGTGCTCACAGCCCGATGACGGCCATCACCTGATTAATTTCAGCGTCTCCAGCAAGGCCACGGAGGAAGTCGAGCAGCGAGCTGAGCACTCCGCCAACGATTCCGAGAAAATCGTTTCCACGGTCGCCGGTTTCGGTTGCATTCAACGAGATCAGGTACAGCACGAAGAGTGCAAGCAGCGGGTAGCCGAATCGTCTGGTCATGATTGGAGTCCTTAAGGGGTCATCAAAGGCCGCCCAGGGACGCAGAAGCGCCTGGTCTCCACCCTCCGCTTTCTACGATACCACCAACAGTTCGCGCTCATGGTGCATTTGCACGCGCTCTAGG
>CAZBTI010000171.1:0-6292 GCA_964494395.1 uncultured Acidimicrobiales bacterium
GGTGATCACCCAAATCAGCATGCCGGGCTGGCTATTATTACGATGTTCGCCGACTGGAGCTTGACCTATGCCGTTGTACCGTACCGACGCAGGCGTGGTTTTCTTTGCACACATCCCCAAGACCGGGGGCACCAGCATTGAAAAGACGCTGAAGAGCGCCGGTGCTGCCGAGGCGCTGAAGTTGAAGAAGCAGGCGGGCTACTCCAAGGCAACGCTGCAGCACATGCATGCCGAGATTTATACCGAGGCGATCGGCAAGAATTTTGCTGACTACTCCTTCACGGTCATTCGCAACCCGTACGACCGGTTCGCGTCGGAGTTCAAAATGAAGGTGGTCAGCGCCGGCCTCGAAGACAGTGTTGATGACTGGGCGGTCACAAACTTCAAGCGCTTCAAGAAGTTTGAATACACCCGCGACAATCACATTCGACCCCAAGTCCAGTTCATGTCGAAACGTCTAGAGGTCTTTCGCTTCGAGGACGGCCTAGAGGCACCACTGGAGGCTGCGTGTAAGCATCTCGAGCTCGAGGTGCCGATGGTCCGCCACGAGAAGCGGGGAACCAAGACCTTGATCGAGGTCAAGGAACAGACCTTGGAAGTAATCCACAAGTTCTACAGGCGTGATTTCTCGCGGTTCGATTACGAATCGGACGACTTTGGCGGCTCGTTTAGCGTTGCAGAGTAGGTACAGATGAATCGGAACGTAGCAAGAGGCATTCGCAAGCTCGACAGGCTCCGCAAACAGGTAAGTTCGAAACCCGTCGAGGTGCCGCCCGACCCGACAGGTCTTGATCTGCGCGTGTACTCAACGCCAGACGAGGACGGTTCACGAGCCGAGTCGTTCGACGAACTGCTGAGCGAACTCCGGTCGCGCGATATCGCGACTATTTCAGGTGGAACGAACAACCCGTACCGTCTTCGGTTGAACGTCTACCAAGAGGATGTCAAAGGCAGCCTTCTCGCCGCAGTTGAGATCTTTGGAACAGAACGTGTTTGGGTGCGCTACCGGAAGCGTTGGGAGCAGATCGTCCCAGGTTCAGCACTCGACAGAGCATTGGTCAACTCCAACAACGTCGATGCACTATTGCTCGACGAACCACTACCACCCGAGATCACTCCCTTCGATGAAGGGGTTCGCATTACCGGGCAGTGGTTCGAAGTGGTGTCGTGGGCAGAGTTTGAAGGTGCATACGATCGCCCGTACCTCGAATCCAAGCGACCAAACACCGTTGCGAAACGACTCCGTCGCTCGTCGTTCGATCGGTTAGCTGAAGAGCACCATCACTTCGGAGCGGATCTGCCTCCAGCGGACGTTCCCAACTTTCCGGTGGACATCGTGTACACGTGGGTCGATGGTGAAGATCCCGAGTGGCTCAAAGCCAAGACCGACGTGCAGGCCGAGCTCGGTATCGAGACAGATGCGGGCTCGGCTGCCGCCGATGAACGGTTCCGCAGTCGAGATGAGCTGAAGTACTCCCTCAGGTCGGTCGAGGCGTATGCCCCGTGGGTTCGAAAGATTCACATCGTCACCGCCAGCCAATGCCCCGACTGGTTGAACGTCGATCATCCGAAGCTCGAGTTGGTAGATCACAAAGACATCTACAGAGACCCGAGCTGGCTGCCTACCTTCAATTCGAGTGGGATCGAGACGCAGTTGCATCGCGTGCCGGGGCTCGCTGACAAGTTCATCTATTTCAACGACGACTTCTTTCTTGGACAGACCACCAAAGTCACCGACTTCTTCTATGGCAATGGCGTCCTGAAGTACTTCCCAAGTTCCCAGATGGCGTACGAGCATGACATCGATGAAACGTCCGAGGAGTACATCCAGGCCGACAAGAACGCAATCGAGTTGTTCAGCAACGAGTTCGACTCGTTGAACCGGCACATCATGAAGCACGTTCCCTACGCGTCGGACCGTTTGCTCATCGATGAGATGGAGCACAAGTTCTTAGAGAACTTCAATGGGTGTGGAAAAGAACCGTTCCGCTCGTCTAACGATCTGCGACCAATCGCGTTTATGCAGTATCACTACGGCTACAAACTTGGCCGCGCAATGCCCTCAAGCATTTCGCATCGCTACTTGGCGCTGTGGAAGGACTCGATCATTGAACAGCTCGAGTCGGTTCAGCGGTCCCGAAAGTACAAGACCTTGTGTATCAACGACGTGGGTCTTCAACCGGAGCGAACAGCCGAAGTGAACAACGCGGTCATCGAGTTTCTCGAGACCTACTACCCAACGCCTTCATCGTTCGAGAAATAGGCCCTTCGAAGGAGGGCGGCATGCACGAGGCTGCTAGGCGAGTCTTGTATCGTGTCGATGAACTAGTAATGACCTGAGGAGAACCATGACGACTGTAGATCGCCGTACGGAAAGCGTAGAGCGCCGGATCGAGGTACCGAAGCAGAAGGAACCGCAGTACGGAGACATCGTCATAACCGACGACAAGGTTGCTGAAGGAAAGCACCGCAAGTTCGTCGGCGGTCGTTGGGACGAGATTGGACCACACCAACTGGAGTACATGAAAGAGTGCGGGCTCCAGCCGTCGCACAAGTTCCTCGACGTTGGTTGCGGGGCCCTGCGCGCAGGCATCCACTTTGTCGACTACCTCGACTCGGGCAATTACTACGGCATCGACATCAACCACTCGCTGATCGAGGCTGGCTATAACGTCGAGATGACCGATGAGGGGCGGGCGAAGCTTCCCATCACCAACCTGGCCGAGACCGACCGTTTCGACGCCGAGTTCGGTGTGAAGTTCGACTACGCGATCGCCAACTCGGTCTTTACGCACATGTCGCTCAACTACATCCGTCTCGCTCTTGCTCGCCTCGCCCCGGTCATGGCGTCGGGAGGCACTTTCTACGCGACGTTCTTCGAGCAGGGCGACGACTTCCCGATCGACGGGATCTTCGGCAAGCCACCGAAGCGTCGATTCACCGAGCGCAACGTGTACTGGTACTACAAGGACGATATGGCGTGGTGTGCAAGTCGCTTGCCATTCACCGCGGAGTACATCGGTGATTGGGGTCATCCGCGGAACCAGCGGATGATGCGCTACACCCGCGACTAGGTCGCAACTATCTAGGGCAGTCGACAGCTACGACGCTCGCTCCTCGTTCGGGCGTCATGCGTCGAACCGTGAGTGGACTGCTGAACTCGAGGATCTCGCCCGTCGACGCATCGATTGCGCGTCGCTGGCCGTCAATATCTGCACATGCCAGTTCACCAACGAGTAGTCGTTGCGCTGTCTGGAGATCAATAACTGCTCTGGGGCGGTTCTCGTCGACGACAAAGATGGTGCTGGATGCATCTTCGTGAGTCACCACGAGGTCGTGCTCGCCGTTTTGGTCGACGTCGTTCCAGCGAACGGTTCCAGGTACGGCAATCACTTCGACGTCGATGCCGAGGGCGCTACACACAGCCACCCAGTTCACCGGAGCCGATGAGTCGCCTGTGGCGACATTGGTTGTGAGTACCGTCGCCACGGCACCGTCGTGCTTTGGATGGCCGGGCCCGCACACGTCAGGGCCGGTGGGCGACGGGAGAGATCGGTCGATCGAACGCCAAGCAAGATCGAGCACTTCGGTTCCCGAGACGACGTTGCTACCAACCGAGTATCGTACGTCGTCCTCGATCCACGTGATGAAGGCGTTGTTGCAACCCTCTCCGCAGGTGCCGTCGGAGAATCGTCCCATGAGCCCGTTCGGTAGCGGGACTGCGGTGCCTCCGGTACCGGGTTGCGGACTCGAGAGGGTGCTGCGCTGCGCCGTGAACGTTGCGATTCGACACGTGGTGTCGTCGTTACAGTTCCGTTCGACGTGGATCAGATAGCTGTCGGAGTCGACGAGTCCATTGGCGATGAGTTCTGCGTCGTCGAATCCGAAGTCGGCGGGAAGTCGGACCGGAATGGTTATCCGACTTTCGAGGTCGTCGACGACCGAGGCAAAAACTTCGTCGAGGCTTTGGAGCGGTTCGATCTGTGTGCGGAAGAGCAGTGGAGGGGTCGCCGTCGCCACCACAGGTCCGGTGCTGGAGGGGACAGCAATGGGGGGTGCTGTGGTGGCGACGACGACCGGGTCTGCCGAGTTCGATGACTCGGTGACTGCAGCGACGACCGTCGTGGGTGGAGACTCGGTCACGATCGTGTTGGCCGAACGCTGATCGTCGCCGCGCACGACCAAGGCGATCGACATGCTCGCAAAGAACACGCCGACACTGATCGCTAAGGCGGCTGTCAGTTTCAGAACCAGGGCGCCAGCGGACATGGGTCTAAACCTATTGCCGTAGGTGCTCTTGGTCTGCGGGGAGTACTCCCCGAGGGAATGCTCAGCGAATCTTCACTCCGTGATGCGGCTTAAGCGGCGCTGTTCGCCGTCCGATCTAATCAGAGATGACTGTCCAACCACTCGTTGACACAACACGTACCGAGGACGTCCTCTCGCGTGCGAACGGAGGCAGCTCGCATCGACTTGTTCGCGTGCTCGCCGCGTCCCTCACCGGCATCATCGTGTACATGCTCGTCGTCTGGGTCATGGAAGATCCAACTCGGCTCGAAACTGACTGGCAGGCATTCAACAACACCGGAAATCGTCTCCGCGAGGGAACGGAGCTGTACCGGCCAATCGATGTCGACTCGGAACCGCTGCCATGGCTCTACCCGCCGTTTGCTCTATGGCTGGCCTGGCCCCTCGGGTTCCTTGGCTTCTGGGCGTCCTATGCATTCTCCGCCTTGGTCCCGCTCGTTGCATTCGGCGCTGGTTTGAAATTGTTCGCCGGCGAGGCGGGCGCGACATCGAGGGACAAGGTGACCGCCGGATTCGTCGCGGTGCTCTCCGGAGCAACCGTTGGAGCCACACTGATCGGCCAATACTCGGGCCTGTATGTGTTGTTCTTGGCCGCTGGTTTGGCGCTGTTTACTCGTGGCCGGCATCTGCTTGCTGGATTGACGCTCGCGTTGTTGTGGCTGAAACCAAACATCGCAATCGCCGTTCCCGTCGTTCTGCTTTGGAGTCGTAGCTGGGGAACCCTTCGTGGATTCGCTGTCGGCACGATGGGGCTCTTCGTCGCATCACTTCCATTCGGACTTAGTCGATGGACAGAATTCCTCACCAGCGCCGAGCTCATGGCTGAACTACAAGAGGATGGGCTCGTACCGCTCGACAAGATGGTGACCGTTACTGCGGCGTTCCAAGAGACGATCGGATCGCCGGAGACCTCACTGGCCAGCATCAGCGTCTTCTTGTTCGTAGCCATCATCACAGGAGTCTCAGTCCTGTATGTCTGGCGCCCCACGGCGTTGGAGCAAAGCCCGCTCCGTGCGTTCGGGGCTCTCGCCCTGTTCGTGGTCGCCGCGAATCCGAGGCTGTACTTCTACGACGCTGTCGTGGCTTCGGCAGGCATGTTCACTGTGTGGTTGAGCGCCCGACAACACTCGAACGAGTCGTTCCAACGGACCCTCACCGCACTCGCAGGACTCCTCTGGCTCGGGCTTTGGGGAGCCGTCTTTTCCTCTCTCAACGTGATTGTTGGACCGGTCGCAGCGATCGCCCTCGTAGTTGTTGCTGTCGAGAGTCGCTCCGGAGAATCGGTTACCAACCACCCGACGAAGATCAGGTCAGTCGCCGAAATAGGTAACGATGTCGATGGTGTCGAGGAACAGGATCATCAACGAGACCTGGACTACAACGACGGCGCCCATGGCGAACGACAAGCGGCGTGAGCGTTCTTTCGCCCATCTACTGATGTGAGTGAGTAGGAGCGGGGCGCCGGAGCCATAGGCAACGAATCCGCCGAAGGCCAAGACAAGTGCATTAGCGAAGGTCGAGTTGACCGACTCGCCGCGGAAGCCGTGTCCGCAGAACGCGCCGTGTAGCTCGTTGAAGCCGATAGGAGTGCCTTGGCTTACGTCGACGGTGCGGCCGAGTTCCTGTTCGAGCGACACTATGACCGCTCGCGAGTCCAGCAACCCGTGGAAGAAGTACAGCGTCCAGATGGTAGTGACGGCGAGCCAGACCGAAGTGAGCACGTCGGTAACGGTGTGCTTTGCTGGCCCGGCTTCTTGTTTACTCGTAGGAACTGCGTCAACGCCAGCGCGCTCGATTGGCGTAACTGCGCCTCGAATAAGACGGTGATCGACCGTTTTTGCCACCATGGGCACAGATTATTGACCACACAGCGGAGTGGTCAATGGCGAAAAGATGACAATTCGTGGGGCTTGTATGGTGTCAATGAGGCCGGGCCCACCCAGTAAGTGATGGTCATTCGTGTCGAAGCCGTTTGCTTCGCTCT